>NZ_CP010681.1:3175000-3475000 GCF_002407245.1 Phaeobacter piscinae
ACCTCTGCACATCTTTGAATGTCCTACCGATAACGCTACTTGAGGACGGGCCTCAAACAGCACGGCTTCGAACCCGGCTAGGAACTCGAAACGAACATCCAACATTCTCTGTTTCTCGTGCTTCAGTACCAAAGGTACAGAAAGCCGACAAACAGTGAAGCTGACACTTTATCATCGCGCTACCACTTTGCTACTTGAGCGCAGGGCGTTGCTAAAAGCGTTGATATGAAGAGGTTGATCCATCGAATGAACCAAACCGCCCACATATCTCTTCAGATATCATCAATGTCAAAGAGCATACATCCAGAGACAACAACCAACAGATGCGCCAAATTCCTGACGCGCCCGCCGATCAAACCCTCATAAATGCCACCGTCTTTCCGATGCGTCCGACCGTCTCTCCAGCCCGTCCCAGCGTCTCTCCGCCGCGTTTCCCGTCCATCCCAGCGTCGCCGCCGTCCCGTCCGGTGTGTCTCAGTAGCGCCTCAGCGCCGCCGGTGAAGGGGGTTCTAAGGCGAGTTACACAAAGCCGCAACACCAAAATCAAAGAAAATCAAAGTTTCTGGTGATTTTCTTATTATACTATATTTTTCAACATCTTACGCCGCACTGTTTCCATACATCTGCGTCTGACCCCGCCGGATGACCGGATATTTCCCGGCAAGACCAAAGCTGCAACCGGTTTCAGACCCGAGTCAGCGGTGTTTGCGCTCACCCTAATCCGAGTCGGGATCCATCAAAGCCCCTCTGGCGAGTCGAATGGAGGGGCTTTGACGCCGACAGGAGCCGTTGCATCAGCTGCTGGCGAGGTTTCACGCCAGCTTCAGCCGCGCGGCCGATGGCAGGCGGAGTGCCAACAGAAGCAGGATCAGCCCCATGTAGATCAGCGGTTCCAACTGAAACCCCTTTGCCAGCATCACATAGTGCAGCGCTCCGAGAACAGCAGCCGGATAGGTCAGCCGATGCAGGAGACGCCAGCGCGCGCCCAACCGGCGCACCGAGATCCCATTAGAGGTCAGCGCCAAGGGGAGCATCAGCACGAAACCAGCCATACCGATGGTGATATAAGGCCGCTTCAGAATGTCCGCCAGGACCTGGCCCAGAAGCTGCACATCAAGCAACAGCCACACCAGCAGGTGGCAGCTTACATAGAAAAAGCACAATAGACCGATGGCCCGGCGAAATCGCATCAGGTTCACCCCAAGCAGGCGGCGCAGCGGCGTAATCGCCAGGGTTGCCACCAGCAACTGCAGAGCCAATTCGCCATATTCATGTTCCAGTGCCTTGATCGGTTCCGCACCAAGCGCACCAGTGAGACCCTGATAGAATAGGACAGCTGCGAGCAGCACCCCGGCCACATAGACCAGCCAGACCGGAACTGCGCGCAAGAGGGTGTTGATCCGCTGCATTTAGAAGTTCTCAGCCAGATCCATACCCTGATAGAGCGCGGCCACATCTGCCTCGTAGCCGTTGAACATCAAAGTCGGTTCGCGGCGGGCAAAGAGACCGCCGCCGATACGCCGCTCGCTGGCCTGACTCCACCGGGGATGATCTACCTTGGGGTTCACATTACTGTAGAACCCATATTCGCGCGCGTTCGCCATGTTCCAGCTGGTTTGCGGTTGCTGATCCGTGAGCGTGATGCGGACAATCGACTTGATCGATTTGAACCCGTATTTCCATGGCACCACCAAGCGCAGGGGCGCGCCGTTCTGATTGGGAAGCGGTTTGCCGAAAATCCCGGTGGCCATAATTGTCAGCGGGTGTTGCGCTTCATCCAGACGCAGACCCTCTCGGTAGGGCCAGTCCAGCACCTTATATGCGGTGCCGGGCATTTCCGATGGGCGGTAGAGGGTTTCAAACGCCACGTATTTGGCGCCGTCCTGCACGCCGGCCAGATTAAGGAGGTCGGCCAACTCAAAACCCTGCCAGGGCACGACCATTGACCAGGCCTCGACACAGCGGAAGCGATAGATCCGCTCCTCCAGCGTCATCGCCTCCAGAATTTGCGCCATGGAATAACTGCCCGGCCGCTCTACCAGACCGTCAATCTCAACACTCCAGGGCTCCGTCATCATCTGGCCCGCATAAGCGGTGGGATCCCCCTTACCCGTGCCGAATTCGTAGAAGTTGCAATAGGTGGTGACATCCTCCCAGCTGTTGGGCTCCAGCGCCGCCTCCGTAGCGGCCTGCGCCGCAGTGCCACCCAGCCCTGCCAGACCCAGCCCCGCAACACCGCCAAGGCCTGCCATGATCTGACGGCGGTTCAGAAATGCCGAATAGGGCGTGACATCAGCGTCGTTCAGATCGTTCGTCCAGCGGTGGGCCATGCGGGGTCTCCTTTATATCCGTTGATAAGGACCTAAGGCAGCTGGCCGCACAGTCCAAAACATATCCTCTCACGTCTCCGCGATGGCACTGTAACCTGGCATCAACTCATGCATCGGCCGACTGCGCCCATCCTCCTGCATGATCCGAACATGGCGACGACGAAGCTGGCGTGGCTCGCTCACCCCGACAGAATGAGCAATGGTTTCCACCTCGTGGATGATCTCCTTGGCGTAACGGGCAACGCGGGTGGATTTTTCCTCGACCACCAGCCCCTTTTGCAGGCGCTTGTCGTGGGTGGTGATCCCGGTGGGGCAACTGTTGCGATTGCATTTCAGGGCCTGGATACAACCCAGCGAGAACATGAACCCCCGCGCCGAGGTGACGAAATCAGCCCCCGCCGCCAGCGCCCAGGCAATATCGCCCGGATTGACCAGCTTGCCCGAGGCGATCAGGCGGATACGATCCTTCAACCCGTATTCGTCGCGCAGATTGCAGATAAGGGGCAACGCCTCGCGCACCGACATCCCAACCAGATCAATCAGTGGCATCGGGGCGGCGCCGGTCCCGCCCTCGCCGCCATCGACTGTGATGAAATCCGGCGCGCTGTCATCCTTGCGCGCAGCAATATGCAGAAACATCTCGCGCAGGGCGGACTCGGCCCCGACCACCAGCTTGATCCCCACCGGCTTGCCGGTCACCGCCCGGATGTGGGCGATCATATCCAACAGCTGGTCATAGTTGGCGATCTCAGGGTGCCTGTTCGGCGATATACTGTCCTGACCTTCCGGGATCCCACGGATCTCGGCGATCTGCTGGGTGACCTTAGCCCCCGGCAGAATACCGCCCTTTCCCGGCTTTGCCCCCTGCGCCAGCTTCAGCTCAAACATCCGTACGGCATCATATGAGGCAACCTTGCGCAGGTGATCATCGCTCAGCCCGCCAGTATCATCGCGCACGCCGTATTTTGCGGTGCCGATCTGAAACACGACATCACAGCCGCCTTCCAGGTGATAGGGGCTCAGCCCGCCTTCACCGGTGTTCATCCAGATGCCCGCCTCTTTGGCCCCATGGCTGAGGGCACGCACTGCAGGCGCCGATAGCGCCCCATAGCTCATCCCGGAGATGTTGAAGAAGGACGGCGCCATATAGGGCTGGCGGGCAGTCGGCCCGATCAGGCGCGGCTCGCAGCAGGCCTTGTCATCATCCAGCGCGGGAAAGGCCGCATTCACAAAGATCGGCGTGCCGGGCACGTTTAGATTGCGGGTAGAGCCAAAGGCAACCGTGTTGCCCTTCCCCTCCGCTGCACGTCCGACCCATTCCCGTTGCGCACGGTTGAAGGGCATCTCCTCACGGTCCATGGCAAAGAAGTACTGGCGAAAAAACTCACCCAATGTACTGAACAATCCGCGAAACCTGCCGATCACCGGATAGTTGCGCCGCACCGCGTCCTCTGTCTGGATCCGATCCACCACGAACAGCCCCGCCGCGACCAGTGCCAGCGCGCCCAGCGCAAAGACAAAGACATAGGCGAGGAATTCTATGGCATTTGCCGCGAAACCCATGCAAAAACTCCTATATGATAATGGAACGCGCTGCCCATCGGCTCGCCCCACACCAACTTGGCGTATTCCACGGGACGGGCAAGTCACCTTTGATCACATTGGGAGAGGACCATGACGAAAACCCCCGCAATTCGCACCACAGGTCGCCATATCGGCAGGCATATCTTCACCCTGTCAGGCGCAGCCGCCGTCGTCACAGTGACCGGCCTGTCCGCCATAGCAGAGCAATCAGAAGACACACATATGGTCAGTTATCAGACAAACCTGAGCTTTGACGATGTGACCTTTGGACTGGAGAGTGCCATCACTGACCGTGGTCTGGTGGTTGATCATGTCAGCCACGTTGGAGAGATGCTGGAACGCACCCGCGCAGATGTTGGTTCTGACATAGTGCTGTTTGAACAAGCCGAGGTCTATTCCTTCTGCTCGGCCAGCCTGTCCCGCAATGTGATGGAAGCCAATCCGATGAACATCACTTTCTGCCCCTATGACATCTTCGTCGCGCAACAGCCGGGCAGTGACATCACAACGATCGGCTTTCGCGCCTTTCCCGAGGGGGAGATGCAACTGATCCAGACGTTGCTGAATGACATCGTTCTTGAGGCGATTGAAGAATAGAGCCGCCGAGGCAGGTTTTCCCCGCTGTCTGACGCCGTCGCCTTTGATATGCTAAGGGTACCGAAACGCTGAGCGAGCAGACCCTGTATGAAGTCCATCGTTGTTTCCCTGCTGCTGCTTGCCACGGCGCTGGTTATAGGCTGCGCTCCCCCTACCGGTGAAGGGCCAGATGAGGTCAGCCAGCTGCGTCACGCAATCGAAGCCCTCAGCCCCGATGTAGACCCTGCCGAGGCCGCGCGCGCGGCGCACATCGCCTATAGCCACGCAACCGCCCTCGCAGAAGAGTATCAGGTCACAACCTCACCCATCCTGCACAACACCCTCGTCAACAGCGGCGTCCGGCAGCGGGGCCTGTGTTATCACTACGCCGAGGACATGCAGGCGCGACTGCAAAGCGAGGGTTTTCAGAGCCTGACAATTCTGCGCGCCATCGCGGAACCACGAAACAGCTTTCGCATCGAACACAGCAGCGCCGTCATCGCGCCCAAAGGCGCAGATATCTACGGCGGCATTGTTTTGGACCCCTGGCGCTATGGCGGCAAACTCTACTGGTCGGCCACTTCCGATGACCCCCGCTATGACTGGGAACCGCGCTTGACGGTTTTACGCCGCAGGGGCGCGACGCGCGTGCTGGCCAGCAACTGAGACCCAAGCCTTAGCCAAACAGCAAACGAAAAGGCCCGCCAGATCTGGCGGGCCTCTCTCATTCAATCGCGTCTGCAAATGTTTAATGGACGACGGCATCATCGGGACGCGGACGGTCCGTGGTGCCGATCCGGTCCCCGATGATAAGGCCCTCGGCACCGGCGCTCACAGGCACCGTGTCCCCGTCGCGGATTTCTCCGGCCAGCAGCATCTCCGCCAATGGGTTCTGCAACGCCCTCTGGATCACCCGCTTCAGCGGGCGCGCACCGAACACCGGGTCATAGCCCTCATCGGCAAGCCAGGTTTTTGCACCGTCGTCCAGTTCCAGCCTGATCTTGCGCCCGATGAGGCGCTTTTCAAGCCGGGCCAGCTGTAGCGTGACAATCCCATCCATATCCTTGCGACCGAGCCGATCAAAAATGATCGTCTCATCCAGCCGGTTCAGGAACTCGGGGCGGAAATGGGCACGCACCGCGTCCATCACGTCCCGTTTGGCGTCGGCGGCATCGGCCCCATCCGGCAGCTGGCTCAGCGCCTGTGCGCCAAGGTTCGACGTCAGGATAATCAGCGTCTGCTTGAAATCCACGGTCCGACCCTGCCCATCGGTGAGCATCCCGTCATCCAAGACCTGCAACAACACGTTGAAGACATCCGGATGCGCCTTCTCGACCTCATCAAAGAGAACCACCTGATAAGGTTTACGCCGCACCGCCTCGGTCAGCACGCCGCCCTCATCATAGCCGACATAGCCCGGAGGCGCGCCGATCAGACGAGCAACCGCGTGTTTCTCCATGAACTCCGACATGTCGACACGCACCATGGCGCTGTCATCGTCAAACAGGAAATCGGCGACGGCTTTGGTCAGCTCAGTCTTACCAACACCGGTCGGGCCGAGGAACAGGAACGACCCAAGGGGGCGGTTCTCATCATTCAGGCCTGCGCGGGCCCGGCGCACGGCGTTGGACACAGCGGTCACAGCTGCGTCCTGACCAATCACCCGACCGTGCAGATCGGCCTCCATCCGCAGCAGTTTCTCGCGCTCCCCTTCCAGCATCTTGGAGGTGGGAATACCGGTCCAGCGTTCGACCACGCCCGCGATCTGCTCGGGACGTACGGCCTCTTCGACCATCAACCCGTTGCGTTCAGAGGCTTCCGCCTCACTCAGTTGTTTTTCCAACCCGGGGATGACGCCATAAGACAGCTCCCCCGCACGGGCAAGGTTGCCCTCCCGCTTGGCCGCATCCAGATCGGCGCGGGCGCGGTCCAGCTGTTCCTTCAACCCACGGGCAGAGGCCAGCTTGTCCCGTTCGGACTGCCACTGCGCGGTCATTTCCGCCGATTTTTCCTGCAGCTCCGCCAGTTCTTTCTGCAGCGTCTCCAATCGGTCCTTGGAGGCCGCATCATCCTCAAGCTTCAGCGCCTCTTCCTCGATCTGCATCTGGAGGATCTGCCGGTCGAGCGCATCCAGCTCTTCGGGTTTGCTGTCGACCTGCATCCGCAGGCGTGCGGCGGCCTCGTCCACGAGGTCAATCGCCTTGTCCGGCAGGAACCGATCAGTGATGTAGCGATGGGAAAGCGTCGCCGCAGACACCAGTGCCGCATCCGCAATACGGACACCGTGGTGCAATTCGTACTTCTCCTTGATGCCGCGCAGGATCGAAATGGTGTCCTCAACCGTCGGCTCGGTCACCATCACAGGCTGGAACCGCCGCGCCAACGCGGCATCCTTCTCAACATATTTGCGGTATTCGTCCAGCGTCGTGGCGCCAATACAATGCAGCTCCCCCCGTGCAAGCGCAGGCTTGATCAGGTTCGCCGCATCCATCGCGCCATCCGATTTCCCTGCGCCAACCAGCGTGTGCATCTCATCAATGAACAGGATGATTTCGCCGGCAGCCTCTGTCACCTCGGTCAGAACCGCTTTCAGACGTTCCTCGAATTCTCCGCGATATTTGGCGCCGGCAATCAGCGCGCCCATATCGAGCGAGAGCAGCTGCTTGTCACGCAAGGATTCAGGCACATCGCCATTGACGATACGCAGTGCCATACCCTCGGCAATTGCAGTTTTACCAACCCCAGGCTCGCCAATAAGAACCGGATTGTTCTTGGTCCTACGGCTCAGCACCTGCATCGCGCGACGAATTTCCTCGTCCCGGCCGATGATCGGATCGATCTTGCCGTCCCGGACCGCCTCCGTCAGATCGCGGGCGTATTTTTTCAACGCGTCATAACCGTCCTCGGCGCTGGCGCTGTCCGCCTTGCGCCCTTTGCGGATATCGTTCACCGCCTCGTTCAGCGCCTGCGCGGTGACATTCCCAGCCGCCAGCGCATCCTTGGCCTTGGATTTGACCATACATAGCGCCATCAGCAGCCGCTCTACCGGCACAAAACTATCACCGGCCTTCTCAGCAATCTTCGCTGCCTCGTCCAGCACCTTGGCGGTCTGACCATCCAGATAGATATCTGCAGAATTGCCCTGAACCTTGGGCAGTTTGGACACCGCCAGCTCCAGCGCCTGAACCACCTGTTCCGGGGTTCCACCCGCGCGGGTAATCAGATTGCTGGCCAATCCTTGGTCGTCATCCATCAGCGCCTTCAGCAGATGCTCAGGCATCAGCCGTTGGTGATCTTCCCGACGCGCAATCGTCTGGGCCGCCTGTACAAAACCACGTGCCCGTTCAGTGAACTTGTTCAAGTCCATCTTGCTCTCCTTATATAAGCGCCCCGTTTTGATGGTGACGCCCGCTTTGCGGCACGTCCCGGTCAGGGCCTTCACGTTCAATGTGGGAGATCTTACTGTCTCTTCAAGGTCAGTCTGCGGCAAATATGTCACCAAATCCCTGACCCAGATCAAGAGTTTGGCCCGCCTGCACTCCTGCCCGAACACATATGGATCATGGCCACCCCACCGACCCGGCTGTTTTCCCCTTTCCCAACGGCAGCCCCGCCACTAAAAGCAGCGCAATTCCTAGACTGCCTGCACGTCCACACCGCCCGCAATAGCGCCCCCAAAGACGAGGAACCTCCATGTCCGCATCTTCCACCGCCAACCCCAGCCCAAAATCCACTGCCGACGACCGCCTGATCGTTGCCATGGACGTTCCCAACGCAATCGCCGGCCTGCAGCTGGCCGACACGCTTGGCGATGCGGTGTCGTTCTACAAGATCGGCCTGGGTATGCTGACCGGAGGCGGGCTGGCCCTCGCCAATGAACTAAAGCAGGAACGCGGCAAGCGCATCTTCCTCGACATGAAACTCTTCGACATCAGCGCAACGGTTGAGGCGGCTGTCCGCGGCCTGGCCCAGTTTGACCTCGATTTCCTGACCGTCCACGGCGACCCCCATGTCGTGCGCGCCGCCAAGGAAGGGGCCGCTGGCACCAACCTCAAGATCCTTGGCGTGACCATCCTCACCTCTCTGGACCGCGCTGATCTGGACGAGGCGCTGATCAAATCCGGTGAAATCTCTGACCTGGTACAGGAGCGCGCGGGCCTTGCGCTCACCGCCGGAGCCGATGGCGTGATTGCCAGCCCGCAGGAGGCCGCCCTGATCCGCGCCCTGCCCGAGGCGTCAGGCAAACTCATCGTCACCCCAGGCGTGCGTCCCGCCGGAGCCGCGTTGGGAGACCAGAAACGCGTGGCCACCCCCGCCAGCGCGCTGGAGTCAGGTGCCGACCATATCGTGGTGGGCCGTCCAATCTGGGCTGCAGAGGCACCACGCAGCGCAGCCGAAGATATTCTGACCGGCCTGCCACGCTGACGTTCAATCTGGCAGCCAGCCGACCTCGATCCAGTTGCACTTATTCAACACCCCAAACCCGCCAGCGCAGATCGCCTTGGCGGGTTTTTCTTTCGCGACGGTCAGATTGACCGCTCCAGCATGGTCGCTGCCGTGAAGTGCCCAAACATTAGGCAGAAATAAAACATTTGACTGCACCTTACATAGGCGGGCCGCAACCCGCTTCCGCGCGACATTTACCTAAGGTCAAGTGCGGGGATTATAACAGATTTTCGTGCCATCGCGTCCCCCAATGCGCCTTTTTGTCCTGTGCCCACAAAAGCACACAGGCAGAGGTGGAATTACATAATCCTGCGCAACAGGCTATGACGAGAGGCCAAAATGACCGACCCTGTGGGAGAGACACTCCCCTGACGGCCTTGCTCTTCCTGAGGTTCGTCACCTCCCCCGCTACAGCAGCGGGGGTTCTTTCTTTCAGGCCCTGCCCCCGTCAACCGAACAGCAGTCGCGCGCAAACTCATGCGGTGATACTGTCACGCTGCGATAGATAGGCCTGCAGATAACCGGCGAAATGTGGCACCGCCAGATCATGCGCGATGTACCATTCTGGCGGGACCAACGCCCAGCTCTGCCCTTCATCCCCTAACTGGATGTCTCGCCTTCTCACGGCAGGGAGATGTGCCGCGAAAAACCAGACCACACCGTTGGGCCGCGCATAGCTGCGCCGCCAAACCAGATCCGCCTCCTGTACGAGCAACCCGACCTCCTCCTTGGTTTCGCGCAGGGCACAGGTTTCCGGTGTTTCCGCGCCTTCACGACCGCCCCCCGGAAAGTCCCAGTGGCCGGGATAGGGGATGTGCGGATAGGCGTCACGCTCAATGACCAACAGCCTGTCACCGATGAAAAGCGCAAGCTTGGCTCCGTTGAATGTCATTCCTGCTCTCACCATGTCAGATCATCTAAAGACAATTTCCGTGGCAGAGGCTACTCTAAGCCCCCCTGCCGCACCATGAGATTCCCTCATCCAACCTTTCCCGGTTTTTGCCCCCATGTCCGACCAGCACCCCATAACGTCTGATCTGACCATATCCGAGGGTCCGGCCGACGGCGGCCAAAACCTGCAGGTGCTTTGCCGGGAGTGCCTGTCCCATGGCGTGCTGAAACCCAAAAATGGCAAAACACCAAACCCGAAGCGCTGCCCAAGCTGCCAAAGTCCGCGTATTAAAGCACATTCTGAGCTGTTCTCGCTCTCGATTGCACATATGGACTGTGATGCGTTCTATGCCAGCGTTGAAAAACGCGACAATCCAGATCTCGCCGACAAACCGGTGGTGATCGGTGGTGGGCGGCGGGGCGTGGTCTCCACCGCCTGCTATGTTGCGCGCATTCGGGGTGTCCGCTCCGCGATGCCCATGTTTCAGGCGCTGAAGCTCTGCCCGGATGCGGTGGTGATCAAGCCTCGTATGAACGTCTATGTCGATGTCAGCCGCCAGATCCGTGCCATGATGGATGAGCTGACCCCGGATGTTGAACCCTTGTCGCTGGATGAGGCGTTCATGGATCTGTCGGGCACCCAACGTCTGCATGGCGCGCCGCCTGCGGTGATGCTCGCACGGCTGGTCAAACGCATGAAGGATGAGCTGGGTGTGACCGGATCCATTGGGCTGTCGCACAATAAATTCCTGGCCAAGGTGGCCTCCGATCTGGACAAACCGCGCGGATTTTCGGTGATTGGCGCGGCTGAAACCTCGGAATTTCTGAAGGATAAACCGGTGCGCCTGATCTGGGGCATTGGTCCCGCCGCGCAGGCCTCACTCGACAAGGCCGGGATTCGCAGCTTTTCCGACCTTCTCAGGTGGGAGCGGACCGACCTAAATGCCCGCTTCGGTTCGATGGGAGAGCGGCTTTGGCATCTCGCGCGTGGCCAGGACCGGCGCCGCGTCTCCTCCAATGCACCCATCAAATCCATCTCAAATGAGACCACTTTCTTTGAAGATACGGCCAGTCTTGAGGTGCTTGACGGCCATTTGTGGCGGTTGGCAGAGAAGGTTTCCGACCGTGCCAAGGCGCGGCAACTGGCCGGACGCGTGGTGACGCTGAAGCTGAAACGCGCAAATCACAGTAGCCTCACCCGGAGGCACTCCCTGCGCGACGCCACGCAGATCGCCGACACCATTTATCGCACCGCCCGTGCCCTGCTGGATCAGGTTGGCAACGAAGGTCCCTACCGGCTGCTTGGCTGTGGCATTTCCGATCTGGTCCCGGAAACCCAGGCCGATATCACCGGTGATCTGCTCGACCCTCAGGCGGGTCAGCGCGCCAAAGCCGAGCGCGCGACAGATGCCATTCGCGAACGTTTTGGCAAATCTGCCATCCAGAAAGGTCGCGCCCTTCGCTAACAGCGGCCAGACTTACTCCGCTGCGAGAGGCACCGGATCACAATTCAGTCGCGACAGTTCCGCAATCACATCGGTCAGCACCATCTGCAGCGCGGCAAAATCAGCGGTTTTTTCCACGCGCGCCTCATTCATGTAGAGGCTCCGATCAATTTCGACCTGCACTGCATGTTGCGCACGCGATGGGCGACCATAGGTTTGCGTAATATAGGCTCCCGCAAAGGGGGTGTTGCGCGCCACGCGCAGCCCGGCGCCGACAAACGCCGCTTCGACCCGGTCCATAACCTCGGAGGAGGCGGCAGCGCCGAACCTGTCCCCCAGCACGACATCAGGCAGCCCAGCCCCCCGGCGCCCGGCAGCAGATATCGCCTCATGCGGCATCGAATGGCAGTCAATCAGCACCGCCTGTCCAAACCCGATCCGCGCCTGATCCAGAAGCTGCTGCAATGCAGCGTGATATGGCCGCCAATAGGAGGCGATCCGCTGACTCGCCTCGCTCTGGCTCAGCTTGCCACGATAGATCGCCCGCCCATGGGCCACCACACGTGGTACCACGCCCAGCCCCGAAGCCACCCGCGGGTTCTGCCCGCGTTTGATGACCCCCTCAATCAGCGCCGGGTCCAGCTCTTCTGTGGAACGGTTGAGATCGACATAGGCGCGGGGCGCCCGCGCCGTCAGCAGGGGCATTCCGAATCGCGGCGCGGCTGCGAACAGCTGATCAACAAAGGCGTCTTCCGAACTGCGCAGCTGCAAAGGATCAAGAATCGTCTGCGCCAGAAACGCCGCGCTGTAGTCCGATCCGCTGTGCGGCGAGGCAAAAACAACCCCAGACCGCAATTCCTGTGGCATTTCCACCAAATATACTTTGTCAGACATGCAGGCTCCGGCCGATCAGATACAAGAAACAGCATAGACAGGAAATTTCTGCGGTCAAAAGCTCTTGCACCCCTCTCCGACTCATTTTATAGACCCCTCACCGGCGCGGTCATCCGCGCCCCTTTCAATTTGGGGCCGGCCGAAAGCGTAGGTATTCATGGGCGATTAGCTCAGTGGTAGAGCACTTCGTTGACATCGAAGGGGTCACAAGTTCGAACCTTGTATCGCCCACCATGAATTCATTGCTCTGGTCCAACGATCGGAGCCCCGCAACCCAGGCGCTGGTTCGCGCCGCAGAACAGGAGATAGGCCATGAAGGTCAAGAACTCGCTCCGCTCGCTCAAGAACCGGCACCGTGATTGCCGCGTTGTGCGTCGCAAGGGCCGTGTCTATGTGATCAACAAGACCCAGCGCCGCTTTAAAGCACGCCAGGGCTGATTGCCAGACGCAGCTTAGCTGATTTGAAAACCGCATCTTCGGATGCGGTTTTTTTATTTTGTCCCCCTCACATCGCCACAAATAACCAGGTCGCAGAGGCCTGCGTCTTTTTCTGATTCTTTTTGTCGGTTTTGCTTTGCAATTGTGCTGAAACTCTTTATCTGAGCAAATCAGTCGGGTTCGACGCCACTGGCCAAGACCCCTGAGTGTTTTGAATAGATGGGATGTACCATGCTGAAATCGACCACCATTCTTGCAGGCGCCTTGGTCGCCGCCGTCGCAACATCTGCCGCTGCCGAGGGTGAGCTGAACCTCTACTCCTCGCGCCACTATGATACCGACGAACGTCTCTACTCTGATTTTGAAGAGGCCACCGGCATCACCATCAACCGCATCGAAGGCAAAGCCGACGAGCTGATCGCCCGCATGAGCGCCGAGGGTGCGAACTCTCCCGCCGACATTCTGCTGACGGTCGACACCTCTCGCCTTGCCCGCGCCAAGAACGAAGGCCTGCTGCAGGCCATCGACAGCGACACACTGGAAGCCCGCGTTCCCGGTTATCTGCAGGATGCAGACAACCAGTGGTTCGGTTTCTCGCAGCGCGCGCGCATCATCTTCTTTGACAAAGCAGACGTCGCCAACCCGCCAAAAACCTATCTCGATCTCGCAGATCCCGCCTACAAAGGTCAGGTCTGCATCCGGTCGTCGACCAACACCTACAACCAGACCCTGCTGGCCTCGATCGTCACCCATCACGGTGAAGAGGCCGCAACCGACTGGGCAAAAGGCGTCGTTGCCAACATGGCCCGCGCACCGCAGGGTGGTGACACCGACCAGCTGCGCGGCATCGTCTCTGGCGAATGCGAAATCGCAGTCGGCAACAGCTACTACTTCGCCCGCTCCATCCGCAAAGACGTGAAAGGCCTCTCAGCAGATCGCGACATGATCGGTTGGGTCTTCCCTGCGCAGGATGCAGAAGGCGCGCATATGAACCTGTCCGGCGGTGGTGTGGCGGTAAACGCCCCCAACAAAGACAACGCGGTAAAGTTCCTGGAATACCTCGCCTCCGATCAGGCACAGCAGTATTTCTCCGCTGGCAATGACGAATACCCTGCGGTTCCCGGCGTTGCTCTGGCCCCCAGCATCGCCGCACTTGGTCACTTCAAACCGGATGATGTTCAGCTGTCCGACGTGGCCAAGAACATCCCCACCGCCCAGAAAATCTTCAATCAGGTGGGCTGGGAATAATCCCCCCAGTGGGACGACCGGCGCATATGCGTCATTGATCTAAAGATAAAGGCGCAGGAAATTTTCCTGCGCCTTTGTTGTTCTGAAGGACGCACTGCAACCGACCTACTCTGCCGGTGAAACCTGATCCTCAGATCCGGACTGACCCTTGGGCGCCAGACGGGACAGGCCATACGCCACCACATACAGCCCCAGCCCGAACGAGAAATGCGACATCAGGCTCTTCAGCCGCGCGGCATCCGGATTGGGTTTGTTTGCCGCCATGATACCCGCGCCCAGTGCCGGCTGCAGGATGAAGAACGGGGCCACTACCGTCACCAGACCAAAGAGAATCGGTGCAACCGGCCCCGGCTGCAGCAGTTGACGCTGCCCACCAACCGCCACGAAGACCGCCGCGAAGATCACGCCAACACTGTAGTGTGCAGTCCAGCCCAGTGCGGCCTCATTCGCCACCGGCGCCGCCTTGCGGATACTGTCGTGGGTGAACACCCCCTCAGGCATATGGCCAAGCCAGCGCCCGACCACCGCAAAATTGCTTTGCGGAACACCAAACAACCCATCGGCGGCAATCGCCCAGAGATCCATGAAGGCCGTCGCCCCCAGCCCCAACAGGACAATGCGAATAATCAATTCATTGCGGTTCAACACGGCTTCCATCCCTTTTTCATGGTTTTGCTGCCCGGCGGACAAAGCCCCTCTCGGGTCCCCGTGATTTTAGGGCGACCCCGCTGCCTATCGCCAATCGCATTGTCTGAGGTGCCCCCCCAACAAAGCGGATACGCCATAACTCAATCGCGGTATTTGCTGCCGATACCAACTTGAACAGACGTCGCGCCGTGGGTGGACGGACGGGATAAGACCACCTATAGCTGCAGCCCGAATTCAGTGATGCAGAGCGGGGGACGAGCCATGCGTGACCATATCATTCCATTGGGGCGCACCCGATGAACCGAATCCCCGTCACCATCATCAGCGGCTATCTTGGCGCAGGCAAAACCACCCTGATCAACCGTCTCCTGAGCGAGGATCACGGGCTGCGCCTAACGGTATTGGTCAATGATTTCGGCCGCATCAACATTGATGAAAGCCTTCTTCAAGATGCCAATTCACAGACCATCGCGCTTAGCAATGGCTGCGTCTGCTGCACGCTAGGGGAAGATCTGACCGCCGCGTTGCACCGCGTTCTGGCAGAAGAGAGCCACCCGGATCACATCGTGATCGAGGCCAGCGGCCTCTCCGATCCGGTGGCCATCGCCAACACCGTGGTGAACGAAGCTCAGCTGTCCTACGGCGGGATCATCACCGTTGCCGACGGTGAAAACCTCTCAGATCTCCTTGGCGATGATCTCTTGCGTGATCAGGCAAGCCAGCAGATCCGGGCCGCAGATCTGGTGCTGATCAGCAAATGTGACGCCCCGTCGAGCGTGGTTATGGAGCAGCTGAGCGCGCTTGGCGCCCGCACGCCAACACTTTTGGCAGACGCTCCTATTGCCGATCTCCTGTTTGACGTGTTGCCTTTGCCTGTGGGCAGGACCAGTGAGAAATCCGCCCATCATGCCTATGCCACCTGGCACCATCGCAGCACCGCCCCCATGGACCGCTGCCGCTTGGGTGACAAACTGGCGAACCGGCCCGATGGCCTTTACCGGATGAAGGGCTTTGTGCTGACCAACGGCGGCGGGTATGAGCTGCATGTGGTTGGCCGACAGGTCTCTGCCAAACGCTGCGAGGCGGAAGAAACCGTGCTTGTTGCCCTTGGCCCCGCGGTCCGGATCTCCCGCGAAGATATTGAGGATTGGTGGCACAGCTGAGCCACCAAAGGAGGCCGCACTTAGCTGCGCCGCCCCACCTGCCGACAGATCAGGATCACCGGCAACAGGCCAACCAGCATGATCACCAGCGAGGGTACCGCCGCGCCTTCAAGCCGCTCGTCCGATGCCAGGCGATAGGCCTGAACCGCCAGCGTATCATAGTTGAAAGGACGCATGATCAGCGTCGCAGGCAGCTCCTTCATCACATCGACAAAGACAATCAGCAAAGCGGTCATCAGGCTGGGCGTCAGGATCGGCAGATGCACCCGGCGCAGCATACCCAGCGGGCTTTGCCCCAGCGAACGCGCAGCAGCGTCCATATTGGCATGCACCGTGGATTGCCCGCCCTCATAGGCGCCCAAGGCCGCCGCCAGAAAGCGCACCATATAAGCGGCCACCAGCAGCCAGATCGACCCGGTGATCAGCAGGCCGGTCCGGATCTCGAAATTCGCCCGCATCCAGGCATCAAGAACGTTGTCAAAGGCTGCAAACGGCACCATCAGCCCGACCGCAATCACCCCGCCCGGCACCGCATACCCCAACCGCGAGACATGCCCCGCCAACGCAGAGGGCCGACCCGGCCGCAGACGCTGATAAAACCCAAGGCAAACTGCTGCGACCACCGTCAGGATGGCCGCCGTCATCGCCAATGTAATCGAGTTCTGCAGGAACCCGAGATAGCGTTTGCTCAGCAGGGTCTGCTCCGACTCCATCCCCATCTGTGCCAGAATCACAACTGGCAACAAGAACCCCAAGAGAACCGGCAGGGCACAGAGACCAAACGCCAGAACCGCCTTAAACCCACGCAAATCCACCGGTGGCATCTTGGCCTGATGCTTGCCTGCATGATGATAGCGCGCCCGTCCGCGTGTGGCCCGTTCCGCAACTGCCAAGGTCAAGGCAAACCCAAGCAGACATAGCGCCAACTGCGCCGCACCAGCCCGGTCAGCCAGAGAAAACCAGCTGGTATAAATCCCGGTGGCAAAGGTCTGCACGCCGAAATAACTCACGGTACCGAAATCAGCGATGGTCTCCATGACAGCCAGCAGAACACCGGACGCGATCGCGGGGCGCGCCATCGGCAGGCTGACCCGCCAGAATGCCTGCAGAGAGGTATTGCCAAGCGCACGCGCCGCCAGAAAGGCCCCCGCGCTTTGCTGCAGAAACGCAGCCCGCGCCAACAGGTAAACATAGGGGTAAAGCACCAGCACCAGCATCACCGCCGCCCCTCCGACAGAACGGATTTCCGGGAACCAATAGTCGCGCGGCCCCCAGCCGGTCACCTGTCGCAATGTCGTCTGCACAACGCCGGGGTGATCCAGAACAAAGGTATAGGCATAGGCCAACACATAGGCCGGGAAGGCCAGCGGCAGGATCAGCACGACCTCCATTACGCGCACACCTGGGAAGCGGGTCATCGTCACCAGCCAGGCCGCACCCACACCGACCATTCCGGTTCCTAGCGCCACCAGCAGGACCAGTACCAATGTGGTTCCGGCATACCCCGGCAACACCGTGTCCATCAGGTGCCGGATCGTCTCTGTCCCGCCTGTCAGAGCCGCAAGGCTCACCGCCAGCATTGGCAATAGGCACGCCAGGGCCACCACCCAACCGACAGTGGCGAACAGCGCACCACCGGGTTTCTTTCGTCGCGCCCGACGGCCGCTTGGGCCTGCAACGGATGGCACAGCGCCTGCGGCGGCGACACGCTCAGCCTCTGCTGTTACGGGTGAAATAGGTGTGATCTTTGGCATGAATGCAGGACTACCTCAGTGCAGCCCTCTATTTCGATCATTTTCGTCGGAAATGCCAGCAACAATGGCAAAGCGCAGCCATTCGCCGCGCCCGCATACGTCACTGTGCTTGGCGAACCCAAAACTGGCGCAACCGGAGGGAGGAACCCGGTTGCGCCAGATATACCCGGATCGGGTGGTCCCCACAGGACAGGGGATCAGTCGTAGCTGCGCTGGTCCTCAATGACCAAACCGTCTTTAGGCAGGGCTCCGGGGGCGACCACTTCCACGCGCCCCTTCAGCTTAAGAACTTCCACAACCGAGCGGGAAAAGGCGATTTCATCCCCGTTCTGTGCTTCGATCTGGACGGTCATCGCATCCATTTCACCATCCCGGCTGGCAATGACCCGCGCCTTCACGATTTCATCATGCTTGTCGACCAGTGCCGCAACCTGTTCGGGGCGGACAAACATGCCCTTGATCTTGGTGGTCTGATCGGCGCGGCCCATCCAGCCTTTGATCCGCATGTTGGTGCGGCCACAGGGGGATTCACCCGGCAACACAGCGCTGAGATCCCCGGTAGCAAACCGGATGAGCGGATAGTCCGGGTTCAGCGTGGTCACCACAACCTCGCCCACTTCACCCACCGCAACTGGCGTACCAGTGCCGGGGGTGACAATCTCGACGATGACCTGTTCATCGACGATCATGCCCTCCATTGCCGCGCTCTCATAGGCGATATTGCCCAGATCCGCCGTCGCATAGGATTGCAAACAGGTGATTCCACGATCTGCATATTCCTGACGCAGGGATGGGAACAAGGCCCCGCCTCCGACCGCCGCCTTGGTAAAGCCCAGCTGCACACCCATGGCGTCGGCCTTGTCCAAGATCACCTTCAGATAGTCTGGCGTCCCGGCATAGGCCGTGGCCCCGACGTCACGCGCCGCAGTCACCTGAAGCTCGGTCTGGCCAGTGCCCGCGGGCAGCACAGCGGCGCCAACGGCACGCGCCCCATTCTCAAAAATCATACCTGCCGGCGTCAGATGGTAGCCAAAGCAGTTCTGTACCACATCACCGGGACCAATACCCGCCGCATGCAGGAACCGCCCCATCCGCCACCAGTCATGATCCACCCCGCCCGGTTCGTAGATCGGGCCTGGCGACTGGAAGATATGGGCAAATCCACTGGCAGGTTTCACGGTGAACCCACCAAACGGTGGATGCGCGGCCTGTGCCTTGCCCAAGTCGGATTTGCGCAGAACCGGCAGAGCCGCCAGATCCGCAACGGAAGTAATGGATGCGGCGTCAACATTCCGCAGGCTGTCGCCATAACCGGGCGCGGCCATGGCACGGGCAATCTGCTGTGGCAATTGTTCCGCCAAATCAGAGGCACGGGCCTCTGCACTGCGGGTCTCAAGGCTGTCAAAATTTGTCATGTCAGCACCCCGCCTCAGCTCAACCACCGCTTCCGGCGGCGATAGGATCGCACATCCCGGAAACTCTTGCGTCCGTCGTCGGACATCCCGAGGTAGAATTCCTTCACATCCGGGTTCTCGCGCAGTTCAGCGGCAGGGCCATCCATCACCACACGACCGGATTCCAGAATGTAGCCGTAGTGCGAGTAGCGCAGCGCCACATTAGTGTTCTGTTCGGCCAGAAGGAAGGTCACCCCTTCATTTTCATTGATCGACTTCACG
Organism: Phaeobacter piscinae; assembly: GCF_002407245.1. Classification (NCBI taxonomy): domain Bacteria; kingdom Pseudomonadati; phylum Pseudomonadota; class Alphaproteobacteria; order Rhodobacterales; family Roseobacteraceae; genus Phaeobacter; species Phaeobacter piscinae. The sequence goes on from NZ_CP010681.1 coordinate 3,194,094, forward strand.
ATCTCAAAGATCTGTTCCACCAGCTGCGGCGCCAGCCCCATCGACGGCTCGTCCAGCAGGATCGTCTCCGGGCGGCTCATCAAAGCGCGGCCCATGGCAACCATCTGCTGCTCACCACCCGAGGTGTAGCCCGCCTGGCTGCGGCGGCGCTCCTTCAGACGTGGAAAGTAGCTATAGACCATCTCCAGATCGCGCTGGATGTTCGCATTACCATCGCTGCGCGTATAGGCGCCCGTCAGCAGGTTTTCCTCGACGGTCAGATGTTCGAAACAGTGACGGCCTTCCATCACCTGAATAACACCTTTTTTGACCAGTTCGGCAGGATCCCGATCCTGAATGCGCTCCCCGCGATAGCTGATCGACCCTTTGGTGACCTCGCCCCGCTCCGAGTGCAGCAGGTTTGAAACCGCCTTGAGTGTTGTCGTCTTGCCCGCGCCATTGCCGCCCAGCAGCGCGGTGATCCCGCCCTTCGGGACCTTCAGGCTGACGCCCTTCAAAACGAGGATCACGTGGTTGTAGATCACTTCGATGTTGTTGACCTCAAGCAGGGTCTCTGCCTGAACATCGGTGGTTTTGGCTGTATCCAGCATCTTTTGTTGTCCTCACGCGGTCCTGACCCGATCGCCCTGTTCCGGGTCTGTCAGTGGGTGCGGCCCTCGCGCGCCGCACCGGATGATATGCGCGCCAGCTGCGACGCGGTTCGGCAGATCCGCCCCCGACCGAAAGCCGGGGACAGACCAGACTGCGTTACTTGCAGCCCGCCTCGATGTTGTTTTCCTTGGCATAGGCCATGGAATCTTCCTCGATCAGCGGCTGGATCACATCGCGGTCGCTGGGTGCGAAATCGCTGATCAGATTCCAGGTTTTGGCCGAGGCATCCCACTGGGTCATCCCAACCAGACCGGGGCCACCGTGGTTTTCACAGGAAACGTTGAAGGAGGGACCGAAATACGGCATTCCCAGCGCAGACATGCGCGCCTCGGGCATCTCCAAGGCTTCCATACCATCACGCATCATCGCCGGGGTGATGTCGTTGGTGCCATGGATTTCCTGGGCCGTCTTTGCCGCTTCTACAGCCAGCATCGCCGCATACATGCCGCGGTTATAGAGCACGTTGCCAATCTGATCGCCGGCACCAGCCGCAAGCCCCTTGTCCACAACATGCGTCTGGATATCCCCGAACACAGGGAAGTCACGACCCACACCATGGAAGGTCACAGCCTTGTAGCCATTGGCCTTTTCGCCTGCCGCCATCACGTCATGCTCAGCACCGGACCACCAGACGCCGATGAAATTCTCCATCGGATAGCGAATATTGGCGGCTTCCTGAATGGCAACCTGGTTCATCACGCCCCAGCCCCACATGATCACGAAATCCGGACGGTCGCGACGGATCTGCAACCACTGGGATTTCTGCTCCTGACCGGGGTGGTCGACGGGCAGTGTCGACAGGGTGAAGCCGTGTTTCTTCGACAGCTCCTCCAGCGTCCGGATCGGCTCCTTGCCATAGGCGGAGTTGTGGAACAGCAGCGAGATTTTCTTACCGTTCAGATCACCGCCGTTTTCTTCCAGCAGATAGTTGATGATCCCCGAGGCACCATCCCAGTAGTTGGCAGGATAGTTGAAGACATTGCTGAACACTTCGCCATTTGCCGCCGATGTCCGGCCATAGCCCATGGTGTGCAGCGGAATGCCATCTGCGGTTACTTTTGGGATCAGCTGATAGGTGATGCCGGTGGACAGCGGTTGATAGACCAGCGCGCCTTCGCCCTTGGTCGACTCATAGCATTCCACACCTTTCTCAGTGTTGTAGCCAGTCTCGCATTCGATGACCTTTGCCTTCACGCCATTGATGCCGCCGTCGCGCTCATTGACCAGCGTGAAGTAATCCGCATAGCCATCCGCAAAGGGGATACCGCCAGCCGCATAGGGGCCGGTACGATAACTCAGCGACGGAAACACCAGGTCCGCCATGGCAGGGCCAGCGGCCATCACGGCGCCCAGCGCCAGAGTTGTCAGTTTCATTTTCATCGGGTCTCATCCTCCCTTGAATTGTCCGATGTGGGTCACAGCGGGGGTTGATCTTGTTATTGCCCCGCGGTCTTGCTTGGCCGGTCCCGCTTAGTGCGGGAAAGGCCAGAGTCTCAGTTTTTCCTTGGCCACGCGCCACAGCTGGGCGATGCCATGCGGCTCCGCGATCAGGAAGATCACGATCAGCGCACCAACAATTACCAATTGGATATGGGCCACGATATCCGTGGGCCAGCCGAGCACATCCACGCCCACGACCTTCAGAACGACCGGCAGCAGCACCAGGAACGCTGCCCCAGCAAAGGAGCCAAAGATCGAGCCCAAGCCGCCGATGATCACCATGAACAGCACCAGGAATGATTTGTTGATGCCAAAGGCTTCACCAACTTCGACGGCGCCAAGATAGACAGAAAAGAACAGCGCGCCGGAAACCCCGATGAAGAAGCCCGACACCCCAAAGGCCGAGAGCTTGGCCTTTAGCGGGTTCACCCCGATGATCTCAGCCGCAATGTCCATGTCACGGATCGCCATCCAGCTGCGGCCTACGGTCCCGCGGGTCAGGTTGCGGGCAACCAATGCGCAGAAGGCCAGAAAAATCAGGCTGAACATATAGGTGGCCCAGGCCGGTGCATTGGGGCCAGTGATGATGATGCCGAACACATCCCGTTCAGGCGCGCTGATCTGACCCGAGGCGGAGTAGTTGTAGAACCACGGCACCCGGTTGAAGAGCCAGACCAGAAAAAACTGCGCCGCCAGCGTTGCCACGGCAAGGTAGAACCCCTTGATCCTCAGCGATGGCAGACCAAACCCGATGCACACCAGCGCTGTGATACCACCGGCAAGCAACACGTGAATGAACATGCTCATTTCCGGAAACGCCGTCATCAGCTTGTAGCAGGCATAGGCGCCCACAGCCATGAAACCACCAGTCCCGAGGGACACCTGACCGCAGTATCCGACCAGAATATTCAGGCCAATTGCGGCGATTGAGTAGATCAGAAACGGCAGCAGGATCGCATTGGCCCAGTAATCATTTACCACAAAAGGCACCACCAGGAACGCTAGCGCCAGCACCACATAGTAGCGGATCCGGTCAAACTTGATCGGGAAGGTCTGACTGTCATCTTGGTAGGAGGTTTTGAAATCTCCGGCTTCACGATAGAACATGACTCAGATGCTCCCTTCTTGCTGCGCGCGGTTTCTCTGACCCGCGTCGAGTTGATTTGTCTTGCTTGCGTAGCCCGTTTGCTCGGCCACACGGGCCAGTCGCAAATAGGCAAGGATACCGGTGATCAGCCCCGCCGCCGCCAGCAGCGATGCTGTGACCATCTGCGCCTCCGAAAACCCTTCGGCGGTCAGCGCTAGGTAGCCAAAGGCCCAGAACCCGGCCCACGCAATCACATTGACGATGGCAATCAGCTTGGTCATCTGACCCCTCCGACGTTAACCATTTCTTCGGATTTCCGGCTTTCGCCACATTTCGCCCAATTCTCTGTGCCATCTTCTGCGTGGGAAAAGTGAGTGGGAACGATGAGTGCAATTTTGCAGGAAATCCGGCAGCTAGAGGCTGCCCGGGACAGGGGAGACATATCCCCCGAGGACTTTACCAAGGCGAAGAACCGGCTGTTGAGCACAGTCGAAGACGCGACAGTGCTACCGCAGGCCAATCGCCACCCCCCCCCGTGCGCCACAGCGCGGCAATCGGGGACCACGGCCTCTACGGCCTGGGGCATGTTGCTTTTGGCGCTATGCGCCGCTGCTGTCATGACGGTTCTTGTCGGCCAATTGGTCGGCGACATCACCATCGCCTTCACACTGGTGGTCACCGTCTTTGCCGCCATCGTCGTCGCCGCCTTCCGTCGCCTGGAAGGCTGAAGAGACCGGCATGGCGCGGCCGTATTCCGGTGGCGCCATGCAGACATGATAACGGCCTCAGACCCGTTCAATGATCTTCTCCCCGAACAGACCCTGCGGGCGGAACACCAGGAACAGCAGGGCCAGCACATAGGCAAACCAGTTCTCCGTCGCGCCGCCAACCATCGGGCCGACCAGGAATTCGAACAGTTTTTCACCAACACCGATGATCAGCCCGCCGACAATCGCGCCAGGGATCGAGGTGAAGCCGCCAAGCATCAGCACCGGCAGAGCTTTCAGTGCGATCAGCGACAGGGAGAACTGTACGCCGGATTTGGTGCCCCACATGATGCCGGCGACCAGCGCGACAAACCCCGCAACAGACCAAACCAGCACCCAGATGAAATTCAGCGAGATGCCAACCGACAAGGCCGCCTGGTGATCATCCGCAACAGCCCGCATCGCGCGGCCCTGTTTGGTGTACTGCGCAAAGGCGACCAACCCCATGACCAGCAGCGCGGCAATAACCGTCGCTACGATATCGAGGTTGTCGATGAAGAAGCCGTAGTCGAAGATCTGATAGGTGGTCTCGTCAATCCACAGGTTGATCCCCTGCGGCAGGCCGACATCCAGCGCTTTGATCTCGGACCCCCACATCAGATCCGCCACCCCTTCAAGGAAATAGGCAAGTCCAATGGTGGCCATGAACAGAATGATCGGCTCCTGCCCGACCAGATGGCGCATCACGAAATGCTGTACCATCCAGGCCAGCAGCACCATCACGCCCACTGTCATGAGAATTGCGATAAAGGACGGGACGGTCCAACCGAAATGGGTGATATGCCCCCCGAAGATCGCATTGATCACATGGGAGAACGGCACCTGGCCGTTCATAATTCCCACCAGCGTCATGGCCGCAAACAGCGCCATCACACCCTGTGCATAGTTGAAGATGCCCGAAGCCTTGTAAATCAGGACAAAACCCAGCGCGACCAGCGCATAAAGCACGCCCGCCATCAGGCCGTTCAGCGTGACTTCCATCGCAAAGACGAGTTGTTCAGGCATCCCGCTCTCCTCCCGCAAGTGTCTTCAGAGACGCTTGCCAAAAAATTTCATAATTTTTCCCGCCGAGCTGCTGATCAGTCATGGCTAACCCCCAGATAGGCATCAATCACATCCTGATTGTTGCGCACTTCGTCGGGGGTGCCGTCACCAATCTTCTTGCCATAGTCCATCACGACAACACGATCAGACAGGTCCATGACGACACCCATGTCATGTTCAATCAGCGCAATGGTGGTGCCGAATTCATCGTTCACATCAAGTATGAAGCGGGACATGTCCTCTTTCTCCTCGACGTTCATGCCCGCCATCGGCTCGTCCAGCAGCAAAAGTTTGGGTTCCGCGGCCAGCGCGCGCGCCAGCTCAACCCGTTTTTTCAGGCCATAAGGCAGACGTGCCACTGGTGTCTTGCGGATATGCTGGATCTCGAGAAAATCGATGATCCGTTCCACCGCCTCGCGGTTTTCGGTCTCTTCCGCCTCCGCCTTGCCGCGCCAGATCGCCTGCTGAAAAATATTGGTTTTCATGAAGTTGAGGCGCCCGGTCATCACATTGTCCAGCACGCTCATGCCATCAAACAACGCGATATTCTGGAACGTACGTGCGATGCCCTGACGGGCCACTTCATAGGGGCGCATCTGCGGGCGGGGTTTGCCGCGAAACAGCACCTCGCCTTCCTGCGGCACATAAAACCCCGAGATCACATTCAACATCGAGGATTTTCCCGCGCCGTTGGGGCCGATAATGGCCCGGATCTCACCCTCGCGAATGTCAAAGGAGATATCCTTGATCGCAACCACGCCGCCAAAGCGCAGGGTGATGTTTTTCATCTCCATCACCACGCCGCCGATCTTGCGCCCGTCCTCGGTGATATAGCCGTCTTCCATATCCTTCACGACACCGCGCCTTTCGCATTGTTGTTTTGTTTTAGATGGCTTCGCGCCGCTGCCGACCGCATCGCTGCGGGTCTTGTCATCAACTGTCTCATTCCGCAGCCACCGCCTGCGTGGTAACCGGCACGACCTTGGCATCAATGATGTCCAGCGTGGCGCTGATCTCACCCTTGCGGCCATCCTCATAGGTCACTTCCGTACGTGTCGAAATCTGCGAGGAGCCATCGTAAAGCGCTGTGATAATGTCGGAATACTTATCCTCGACCACCACACGGCGCACCTTGCGGGTCCGGGTCATCTCGCCATCGTCAGCGTCCAGCTCTTTGTGCAGCACGACAAAGCGGTGCACCTGACACCCCGAGAGCATGACATCCTGTGCCACCGACTCGTTGACCGTTTCGACATGTTCCCTGATCGATTGCAGCACCTTCGGATGCCCCGCCAGCTCCTGATAGGAGGCGTAGGCGATGTTGTTCCGCTCCGCCCAGTTGCCAACTGCCGTCAGGTCGATGTTGATAAAGGCGACACAGCGGTCCCGGTCATTGCCGAACAGCACAACTTCCAGAATGTCCGGATAGAACTTCAGCTTGTTCTCGACGTATTTGGGTGCAAACATCGCGCCGTCCGCCATTTTGCCAACGTCCTTGGCGCGGTCGATGATCCGAAGGTGGCCGCTGCCCTCTTCGAAAAAGCCAGCATCCCCCGTGGCGACCCAGCCCTCGGGATCCTTGGTCGAGGCCGTGGATTCCGGGTTTTTGTAATATTCGACAAAGGTTCCGGGAGAGCGATAGAAAATCTCACCATTGTCCGCGATCTTGATTTCCACATCAGGGGCCGGAACCCCCACAGTATCAGCGCGCACCTCGCCATCGGGTTGCACGGTGATAAACACCGTCGCTTCGGTCTGGCCGTAGAGCTGTTTCAGGTTGATGCCCAAGCTGCGATAAAAATCAAAAATCTCCGGCCCGATCGCCTCACCGGCGGTGTAGCCAACGCGAATGCGGCCATAGCCCAGCGTATCCTTCAGCGGACCATAGACCAGAAGATCCCCCAGCTTGTACTTCAGCCGGTCCATCAGCCCGACCGGGCGACCATCCAGAATGTCACCGCCAACCTTCTTGGCATGCGCCAGGAAGTGGTGGAACATCTTGCGCTTCAGCGTGCTCGCGTCTTCCATGCGGATCATGACGCTGGTCAGTTGACCTTCGAAAACACGCGGCGGCGCGAAGAAATAGGTTGGCCCGATTTCGCGCAGGTCCGTCATCATGGTGTCGGCGCTCTCTGGGCAGTTCACACAGAAGCCGCACCAATAGGCCTGCCCGACCGAGAAGATGAAATCGCCAACCCAGGCCATCGGCAGATATGACAGGATATTTTCGCCTGCCGTCAGCTTGTCAAATTCCGCAGAATTCTTGGCGCTTTCGATCACATTACGATTGGACAGAACAACGCCCTTGGGCTTGCCTGTGGTGCCCGAAGTGTAAAGCATCACGCAGGTGCTGTCGTAGGTCAGCTTGGCCTTGCGGGCTTCCAGATCAGGCATCCATTCATCGCGCGCAGCCCTGCCCTGCTCCTGCACATGGGCATATTCATGCAGCGTATGGTGGTCATATTTGCGCATGCCGCGCGGATCCAGATAGATGATCTGCTCCAGATTGCTCAGCTGCTCCTGAACCTCGAGCACCTTGTCCACCTGCTCCTGATCACCGGCGATGACGAACCGTGCGCCACAGTGATCCAGAACATAGGACATCTCTTCGGCGACCGCGTCCTGATAGAGAGGTACCGGAACCGCGCCCACCGATTGCGCCGCAACCATCGCCCAGTACAGCGATGGACGGTTGCGTCCGATGATGGCGATGAAATCCCCCTCGTTAACCCCGAGGTTGATCAACCCAAGCGCAAGCGCCTCGATTTCCTTCTGGGTCTCGGACCAGGTCCAGCATTGCCAAATGCCGAATTCCTTTTCCCGATAGGCTTGGCGGTCACCAATCTGCGCCGCATTGCGTTCAAGCAGCGCCGGCAGGGACATCATCCCTGCGGCACCCGACTGCGTCTGAGCCACGTTCTTTCTCCTCCCCTTTCCGACCCATGCGGCCGGACTGATCGCTACCCGCGATTCTGATCCCGATTAGGGACGGCCTCATGCTATGGCGTCAACTTTTTCCTGATGTTTTCCCAAATCTTACGAATTGTAACAGCCGTTCACCTGGCGTACGCAGGCCCTCTTGGGCGGTCCCCCTATGACAGGCTTGCCCCTTTGCGCAGGCCTTTCAGGATGCTAGCCATACGCCGTGGGAGACAGCATGAACCGATCCGAAAAACACCGCGCCACGATGACCACCGCCGGGCTCAACCTGATTGCCCAGGCGATGTCGATCTACGACAGCGATTTGCGTCTGGTGGTTTGCAACCAGCGCTTTCAGGAGATGTTTGACCTGCCCGATGCGCTGATCACTCCGGGCGCGCGGTTTGAGGAAACCATCCGCCATATCGCCACCAGCGGCGAATACGGGCCCGTTGATGATATTGAGGGGTTCGTGCAGCAGCGGGTTGATCAGGCGCTCGACTTTGTGCCCCATTATCTGGAACGCGAACGCGCCAACGGGCAGGTGATTTCGATCGAAGGGGCGCCGCTGCCGCAGGGCGGCTGGGTCACGGTCTACACCGATATCACCCGCACCAAGCGGATCGAACAACTGTTGCGCGCCCGTTCTGAGGAAATGTCCGATCAGCTGATCGTCCATACCGAGGAACTCTCGGCCACCAACCGGAAACTGGCCGCCACGATCACCGCGCTTGAGGAGGCCAAACGCCAGCTCACCGAGATGGAGGCCCGCACCCGCCTCACAACCGAGATGATGCCCGCCCATATCGCCCATGTGGATGCAGAGGGCTACTATACCTATACCAACCGGCGCCTCAGCTCTGTCTTTCCCAGCCGTCCTTCTGAAATTCTCGGCATGCATATTGCGGAGGCACTTGGCGCTGCCGCCTATGACAAGATCGCCCCACATCTGATGGCCGCCTATCAGGGCGACAGCCCGGTGTTCGAATTCACCGAAAATCACGACAGCCGCCGGATTCGGGTCGCCTTCACCCCCGATGCCACTGGCGGCGTGTTCATCCTGTCCATGGATGTGACCGAGGAAACCCAAACACGCGTCGCCCTGCAACAGGCGCGCCGCCGCGAGATGGCGGCTCAGATGACCAGCGGGCTGGCGCATGATTTCTCTAACTTGTTGACCATCATCCTCGGAATGCAGGGCAAGCTGGCGAAATCGGACCTGAACCCGGAGGCCGCCGATCTGGTCCAAGCCACGTTGTCAGCCGCACGGCGCGGCGGACGGCTGCTGAACCGCATCGCGGAAATGACAGGCCATCGCAGCCTGCGCCCGCGCGCCACCGATCTGCATGCCCTGTTGCAAGAGCTGAAGGTGCTGGCAACGCCCTCGCTGCCCCAGGGTATGGGCCTCAGCATCGTGGACCATACCCCAGATGTGCGGCTGCTGCTCGACCCCGGAAAACTGCAGGATGCCCTGCTGAACCTTATCCTGAATGCGCGTGATGCTTGCGGCACCCAAGGCCAGATCACCGTCAGCGCCCATGTCGTTGGCCAGACCTGGCTGGAGGTCAGCGTGACCGACACCGGACCCGGATTTTCAAAAACCGCATTGGACAAGGCGCTCAATCCGTTTTTCACCACCAAAGGCGGCGAAGGCTCCGGCCTGGGACTGCCCATGGTCTATGACATGGCCAAATCCACCGGCGGCGACATGCGTATCGGCAATACTGTCTCCGGCGCCAGCGTGACCCTGCGCATCCCCTATCGTCTTGCGCCAGATGCTGCGGGCGGGCTGGCGCTTCTGGTGGAGGACAGCGAGGAGCTGCGCGCCACCTTCCGTGACATGCTGATCGATCTTGGCTATGCCGTGGTCGAGGCCACAAGCGTGGATGAAGCCTGCGCGCTGACCGCCGACATTGAGGGTATTTCGCTGGTTCTGTCAGATATCAAACTTCAGGGCAGCGCCACAGGCATTGATCTGGCCGACCGCTTGCAGAGCGCCCGGCTGCCCTGCATTCTGATGACATCCCTGCCAACCAGCGACCCTCTGTTTCGCACCGCCCTGAAACGCTGCCCGGTGTTGCAGAAACCCTTTACCACCCATCAGCTCTCAGCGCTGATCAAATCGGACTCCGCCGCATGAGCAGACCCCTTATTACCATTCTGGATGACGAACCTGAAATCCGGCGCATTCTGACCGACACGCTTGAGGAGGCCGGGTTTCGCACCCAGAGCTTTGCCCGTGCCCGCGAGTTCGAGGCCTCGCTCAACCGGGTGACCCCCGATGTCTGTCTCGTGGATCTGTCACTGCCAGATACCGACGGGCTGGCGCTGGTCCACCGGCTGGCACTGGAACAGGGGGCCGCTGTGATCATCATTTCTGGCCGCGCGCAGGTGCAGGATCGGGTCACCGGGCTGGAGCTTGGGGCGGATGACTACATCACCAAACCCTTTGACCCGGCAGAGGTCGTGGCCCGCATTCGCGCCCGCCTGCGTGGCGGCCCGCGCAGCGCCGCAACCACGGGAAACAGCGCCGAGTTTTCCGGCTGGACCGCGCATTTTGACCGCTACATCCTGGAAGATGACAGCGGCGCAGAGACACCATTCTCCCATGCAGAGGGCGAGGTGCTGCGACTGTTCCTCGAAAGCCCGAAACGCCTGATCTCCCGCGCGCAAATGCAGGAAAGCCTGGGCGGTGGCGCAGGAGAGAGTTTCGACAGGGCAATGGATGTTCGCATTTCCCGCCTGCGCACGAAACTGCGGGAGGACCCGAAGAACCCCCGGTTGATCAAAACGATTTACGGTGCCGGCTATATCTTTCTCGGCGATGTGACCTGGCTCTGACCGGCAGGCTGCATCGCAGAATATCGTGACGGCTGTAGCGCAGACTGGACGCAGCGAATCGGGGACGATATGATTCGTATATGGCTACCTGTCTGCTCTATCGCCAAGCCCCCGCGCGGGTTCCGCGCTTTTATCGGATCGAACTTGCGATGAACCTGTTCGCCGAGGTCTCCGTTCTGCGGGAATGGGGGGTTGCTGGCGGCAGCGGGCAAAGCACGATCAACATTTACGGCAACCTGCGAGAGGCGTCGATCGCCGCGGACCACCACCGAAAACGGATGCTGAAACGCGGCTACGACCGCGCCTGATCTTCGCTGCTGCCACCGCTCCAACCGGGGTAAGATCTGGTCGCCGCCTGTCCCAAACGCGGCACAGTCTAAGGTTCTCATCACCGAAACCTGCCGCACGCCCACTGCGCAACAGCTGCAAAACCAGTGTATTTTTACGATCTGGCGTTAAGCCTTTGTTTGGTTGTTTCGCACGCGAAACATCTGGTCCGATCCGGACCTAAAATTCAATCCATGCGCCTGCCATACACGATTGGATCCGAAATCGCGAACTGGCTCTTTTCACCGTTGCAAAGCTTGCATAAGACTTGCCCGGACGCAAAGGAACACGCCATGACCCATATCACGCTGATCCGCCACGGACAGGCCAACACCGGCGCCCGCGACGAGGCGAGTTATGACCGGCTAAGCGATCTGGGCCATCAGCAGGCACGCTGGCTGGGCGCGCATTTGCGCGACACCCGCGCGCATTACCCCCGCGTCTATTGCGGCACTCTGACCCGCCACATCGAAACGGCTGCCGGCATGGGGCTGGAAGATGTGGTGCAGGATCCCCGCCTGAACGAGATGGAGTATTTCAACCTCGCTGAGGCGATGCAGGACCAGCATGGTCTGGATATTCCCACCGAGCGTGAGGGGTTTGTCGATCACATGCCCAAAGTCTTTGCCGCCTGGGCCGCAGATGACATCGCAACCCCCCCCGAAAGCTGGCGCGACTTTGAAACCCGCACAAAATCTGCTCTGACAGAGATCGCGGCAGGGGACGGCCCGGCCTTGGTGGTCACGTCGGGCGGATTGATCGCGATGGCGATGGGGCAAGCGATGGGGCTTGATACAACCGGAACCGCGCGGATCGCACTGGCGATCATGAACAGTTCCCTGCACCGGCTGCACCCGATCGGCGGTCAGCTGAGCCCGGTTCTGTTCAATGCTGTCCCGCATCTCGAACATCCGGAGCGCCACTACGCGCAAACGCATCTCTAGGCTCAGCATGGAGCACTGAGAACGCATGATCTGAGGGAGGACAGACTGATGCAGCTATATTACGCACCCAAGACGATTTCGGGGGCCGTCGCGATTGCGCTGGAAGAGGCCGGACTGGACTATGAACCCATCCGCATCGACTTTGCTGCCAAGGAGCAACTTGGCGACGCCTACGCCCAGATCAACCCCAAGGGCCGCGTGCCGGCATTGGTCGTCGATGGTGGCATTCTGACCGAGACCGGCGCGCTGCTGGAATATGTCGCCGATCTGGCCCCGGACGCTGGCCTGCGCCCCAAGGATTCCGTGCTGCTGGCGCGCATGCGCGAGGTGATGTTCTACCTCGCATCAACCATGCATGTGAACCACGCGCACAAACTGCGCGGCAGCCGCTGGGCCACCGAACGCAGCAGCTGGAAAGACATGCAGAAGATGGTGCCGCAGACCATGGCGGCTTCCTGCGACTATATCTGCCAATCCGGCCTGCGCGGCCCCTTGGTGCTGGGTGACAGGCTCAGTCTCGCCGATTGCTACCTCTATGTTGTGTGCAGCTGGCTGGAAGGCGACGGGGTCGATGTGGCGGACTACCCCAAAATTCAGGAATTCATGGCGACGATGGATCAGCGCGAGTCCATTCGCGCCGTGACCGCCAAAGGCATGCTGTAAAGGACAAGACATGACGCATCTATGGGTACGGGCAGAGCAGCGCCCCAACGAAGAACGGGTCGGCCTGACCCCCGAAGGCGCCAAGGCGCTCCTGGACGCAGGCATCAAGGTCACGGTTGAGGAAAGCTCAGTCCGGGCGATCCCCTTGCAGGGCTATATCGATGCAGGCTGCGATATCGCAGCAGAGAACGCCTGGCCGGACGCCCCAAAGGAGGCCATCATATTTGGCCTGAAGGAACTGCCGGAGGACGGCACCCCGCTGCCGCATCGCCACATCATGTTCGGCCATGCCTTCAAGGGCCAGCATTCCGGCAAGGCACTGCTGGAGCGGTTCAAGGCCGGTGGCGGCACGCTCTATGATCTGGAATATCTGGTGGATGACACCGGTCGCCGGGTTGCGGCCTTTGGCTATTGGGCCGGGTATGCAGGTGCCGCCGTCACCCTTAAAACCTGGGCCGCACAACAGCGGGGCGAGATCTGCGGACCGGTGGGTGTCTACTCCGGCAAGGATGCGCTTTTGGCCGAACTCGGTGCCGAGTTGGACGCGCTCGCAACAGCCCGTCCCAGCGCCATGGTCATCGGCGCGCTGGGACGTGTCGGAACCGGTGCGGCGGATCTCTGCGAGGCGATGGGGGTCACGGTCACCAAATGGGACATGGCCGAAACCGCCCGCGGTGGCCCCTTCCCCCAGATCCTGGCCCATGATCTGTTTCTCAACTGCATCTTTGCGCGTCCCGGCACCCCGGTGTTCGTCCCGCGTGAGGCATTAGAGCAGGATCGCCAGCTGTCCGCCATCGGGGATGTCGCCTGCGACCCGGACAGCGATTACAATCCGGTGCCGGTCTATGATCGCGCGACAACCTGGGCCTCCCCCGCGCTGCGGGTCGCCGAACACCCGGTGCTCGACGTGATGGCCATCGACAATCTGCCATCCATGCTGCCGGTCGAAAGCTCGGAAGACTACGCCGCACAGCTCCTGTCCTCTCTGCTGACCCTCACCGATCTGCAAAGCGGCGTCTGGGGGCGGGCAGAAACCACCTTCAAGGATCATCTTCCGGGCTGACAGCCGACGGAACCAACAACGGAGACTGAGAAAATGACAATCCATTGGTGCGGCACCGGCCTGTCCGCAATTCCCGGCCTGCGCCGCCTGCTTGAGGCCGGTCATGATGTCGCGGTCTGGAACCGCACACCCGACAAGGCGCGCGAAGCGATTGGCGATCTGACCAGCAACATCCACAGCTTCAGCCTGGCCAACCTCGGCCAGATGCTGAGCCCCAAGGACGTGATCGTGTCGATGCTTCCCGGCGACTGGCATGTGCCTCTGGCGGAGCTGGCGATTGAGCATGGCGCGCATTTCGTGTCCTCCTCCTACATTGCGCCGGAGATGCGTGCCCTGGACCAAAAGGCCAAAGATGCAGGCGTCTGCCTGATCAATGAGGTTGGTCTCGATCCCGGTATTGATCACCTGATGGCCCATGCGCTGGTGGCGGACTACAAGGCCTCGGACGCCTTCGATGCGGCAAATGAAATCAGCTTCATCTCCTACTGCGGCGGCATCCCCAAGACACCGAACCCGTTCCGCTACAAGTTCAGCTGGTCGCCGCTCGGCGTGCTGAAGGCGCTGCGCTCTCCATCGAAATCGATCCGCGATTTCAAAGAACTGGATGTCGCGCGCCCTTGGGATGCAATCTCATCTTATGCAGCACCGCTGCCCACAGCGGAGAGTTTCGAGGTCTACCCAAACCGCGACTCCCTCCCCTTCATGGCGCAGTATGAATTCGGTGACGACTGGAAGGTGAAGGACTTCGTCCGCGGCACCCTGCGCCTCAATGGCTGGGCTGAGGCCTGGGCGGATGTCTTCAAGGAAGTCGAAACCCTCGAAGGCGCCGAAGGGGACGCCCGGCTCAAGGACATGTCGGATCAATTCTGGACCGAAAACGCCTATGCCGAAGGTGAGGCAGACCGCGTCGTGCTTTGCGTTGGCCTCAAGGCTGAAAAAGACGGCTCGGAGGTCTGGCACAAAACCTACGTCATGGATGCCTGGGGGGATGAACGCGGCACCGCGATGGCGCGTCTGGTGTCTTATCCCGTGTCCTTTGCCATTGAGGCGGCGATGAACAGCAAAATCGCGCCCGGCGTCAGCGCCGCCCCCAGCGATCCTGCATTGGTGGATCAATGGATGACCAAGATCGGTGAACTGGCTCAGCACCTTGAGGTTGTCGACAACAAGGCCTGAGGTATCCCGCTGTTAGGGGCAGCGCCCCGGCAGAGAGACACATCATGCGGGCGCCGGTTACCGGCGCCCTTCTGCATCAGGCCCCACAGATCAGAGGCAAGCTGAACGGGTCAGCCGACTGTGTTAGGCGTCTTTGCTAGCGATCCAGCTAGCGCCCGATGACATCCTCTTCGACGCCCTGCACATCAATCCCCAGCGCATCCAAACCGGCCTCCAGATTGTCCGCCAGATGCGGTGTGCCGATCAGGTAATCAGCAGTTGGGGTGGTCGCCTCCTGCCGGGCGGTGGCGATGGCCTCGTCCAGATCACCGGCCTCGAAACTGCCGCGACCGATCCACATGATCGCCACCAACTCGGCCTGTTCATCTTCGCCCATCCGGTCAATGAACGCCCTGAGTTCACCTTCGGCGCGGGTCAGCTCTCGGGCCATCAGGGCCACCTGCGCCACCTTGCGGGTACTGATCTCAAGCATGGCGATTGTCCTCCGTTGTCCGCGCTTGCAACAGGGATCTAAGCCACATTTGTCGCCACCGTCCTTGATCTGAGGCAAAGACCGCAGCAAAGGCCCCGATCAGCCCTCTCTGCCGTAGATCTCAATCACCTTGCTGCGCCCACGCAGGGTGACCGGCGGCAGGGACACCCAGCGTTGGCGGGCGGGTTCGACCCCTGCCACCGTCAGTGTAACGGCAGAGGCAATGATGATCTGTGGCACTGTCTTGCTGTGTTGCTCCAGCCTTGACGCCGTGTTCACCGCATCCCCAAAGACCGAATATTCCAACCGCGCCGCATTGCCCACGACGCCGGAAAACACCTCGCCTGCGTGGACGCCGATGCCGATCTCGACCACCGGCTCCCCGGCTGCTACCCGTCGGTCCGACCAGCGGTGAATCGCCTCGCAGAGCGTCGCCGCACAAGCCAATGCCCGGGCGGCACCATTGGGGCCACCCATTGCGACCGGTGCATCATCAAACAGCAGCATCGCGGCATCGCCCATGTATTTGTCAATCATGCCGTCATGACGCGCTGCGCTGTCCTCGACCTCATTGCGGAAAGCGGTGATGAAATCTCCGACTTCTTGCGGGTCACGGGTTTCCGACCACCGGGTAAAGCCACGAATATCGACAAACATCACCGCCATCGGCTGCCGCTGACCTTGCTGCAGCGCCGACAACCCGCCATCCGCCAGCTGATCGGCCACCTGCGCCGGCAGGTAGCGGGTCAGATTGGCGCGCGCATCAGCCGCCTCCAACTCGCGGTAGAACAGCCGCCGCATGCGCGCCGCCGCCAGCACCATGACCAGACCCGCAAGGAGGATCATCGTCAACTTCATCACATTAGCCGGGGTATCCAGCACGCTGTGCAAGATCCCAAGCTGCCCGCCATCAAACCGGCCATCCGGCCAGAATATCAACGCGCCCAACCCGCCACTGAGCAGCACCGTTGTATAAAGCTGCAGGCGCGGGTCCATCCGCATCACACCATAAGCCAGCACCAGCGGCACCAGCCAGGCCGGCGGCAACAGCAACGCCACCCCGCCGGGATAACTGCTGTTTTCTAGGCTGAACCAGACATTGAAAAGAAGGAAACCGCAATCAGCCGTCACGCTGAACCACGACATCCAGGGCCGGAACCATCCGAGCGTGGTCGCGGCAAAGGTCACCACCCCCAGCATCAGATAGGCAAACATCGTCAGCACGGCGAACAACAGCTGGCGATGCAGAAACGGGGCCAATGTGCTGAAATCCAACCCGGCCACGGTGAGCACGAAGACCGTCAAAAGCCCCAATGTCACAGCGATACGGAGGACCGAAACCAACCGCTCTGCTGCGATTGAGGCATTGGTCAGCAGGGGCGCGATTGTGGTCTGCTGCATCAGCTCTCGGGCCGCCCCAGCGGAACGACATTGGCCGGATCACCGGGCTGGCCGATCCCTGCCGACGGTGCTGCGATTTCCTCAAAGTCGAAGTTGTCCAGCCGCTGCGCCCGCCGTCCGGCCTTGTCGGCGCTGATCTTGATCTCTGCAATATCCTTGGCCGCCATGCCAAAATGCCGGTCCAGATTGCCGACCCGGTCGCCCAGGCGCTCCACATCCTTGTGCAAATGCGCCAGCTCGCTGCGGATTGCCCCGGCCTGTTCCCGCATCCGGGCATCTTTCAGGATGGCACGCATCGTATTCAGCGTTGCCATGCAGGTCGTCGGAGAGACGATCCAGACCTTTGCGGAGAAGCCCTCCCGTACAATATCAGAGAAATTGGCATGCAGCTCGGCATAGACCGCCTCAGACGGCAGGAACATCAGCGCGCCATCTGCGGTCTCGCCGTCCAGAATGTACTTCTCCGAAATGGCCCGAATGTGGGCACGCAACGCAGCCTTCAGCTGGCGCGCCGCACTGGCGCGCTGCTCCTGTGTTTCCGCGTTGCGCAGCGCCTCATAGGGTTCCAGAGGGAACTTGCTGTCGATCACAATCGGGCCGGGTGGATTGGGCAGGTGGATCAGACAATCGGCGCGCTTGCCGTTGCTCAGGGTATGTTGAAACGCATAGCTGTCAGCGGGCAGCGCCTTGGAGACGATATCATTGAGCTGGATCTCACCAAACGCGCCACGCGTCTGCTTGTTTGCCAGAATATCCTGAAGCCCCAGAACATCCCCGGACAGTTTGGTGATATTGTCCTGCGCCTTGTCGATCACCGCCAGCCGCTCTTGCAACTGGGTCAGCGAGGTTACTGTGCGTTTGGTGGATCCATGCAGGCTCTCCTGCAGGCGTTCCTGCATATCCGCGAGGGCGCGCGCCTGTCGCAAAGCGTTATCTGACAGGCGATCATTGACCTGCTGCTGCACCGCGCTGAGCCGGGTCTCCACCGTCTGGATCATCTGCACCTGCGCATTGGCCTGCGCGTCCGAGACATGTTGCACGCCGCCGCGCAGCTGCTGAACACTTTGCCCCAGATGGGCCATCTGCTGTGCAATCGGCGCAATGCTCTGGGCGGCGCGGGCATTGGCGCGCAGCATCATGAGGAGAACCAGCAGCACGAGGCCACCCAGTCCCAGCAGCGCGAGAGTCTGCGGGTCTGCGGTCTGCAGAAACAGCGCGATGGTCTCCATCAACTGCGTCCAAACAGGCGTTCGATGTCGGCCAGTTTCAGCTCAACATAGGTGGGGCGGCCATGGTTGCACTGGCCCGAATGCGGCGTGGCCTCCATTTCGCGCAGCAGCGCATTCATCTCCTCGCCCCGCATCCAGCGCCCGGAGCGGATGGATCCATGGCAGGCGACACGGCTGAGGATGGCTTCGATCTTGGCCTGAACCAGCTGGCTTTCGCCCTGATCATCCAACTCATCCAGAATGTCGCGCACCATTGCTTCGGCATTCACGGTCCCCAGAATGGCCGGTGTTTCCCGCACCGCAATGGCGCCACCGCCAAAGGCCTCGATCCCGAGGCCAAAGCGGGCGAGGTCCTCTGCAACCGCCAGAATACGGGCACAATCGCCCTCGCTGAGCTCCACAATCTCGGGGATCAGCAGGGCCTGCGCGGCCACGCCTGTTTCCGCCATCTGGCGTTTCAGTTTTTCATAGACCAGCCGCTCATGGGCGGCGTGCTGATCGACGATGACCATCCCGTCGGCAGTCTGGGCGATAATGTAGTTTTCATGCACCTGCCCGCGCGCGGCGCCAAGCGGCAGTTGCTCGGCCCCGGGTGCGGAGGTCTCGGATCTCTCCAAAGGCTGACCCGGGGCCATGTCCGGGCTCTGGCGCTCCGGCGTTTCTGTCACCCGGCCACTATAGGCCTGTGCCAATTCGGCGAATCCTGATGAGGGCGGCACCTCGCCGCCAAAGGGGCGCGTCTGGTCCGGCGCCTGCGCCGCATAAGAGAGGCTCCGCGCGCCCAATGAAGGGCGGTCCATCTGGTAGATCCGTGGTGCCCCATCCGCGCCCGGCTGGCTGGCCATGGGTTCGGGGCGCATTGCACCCAGTGTGGCGCCAGCCACCGTGCTGGAGGCGCGGTGACCGGCTTCAGCCAGCCCATGGCGCAGCGCGGAGACAATCAAACCGCGCGCCACACCTGGATCCCGAAACCGGACCTCGGATTTGGCGGGATGCACGTTCACATCCACCAGCGTCGGATCACAGTCCAGAAACAACGCCGCCGCCGGATGGCGGTCCCGGCTGAGGAAATCGAAATAGGCCGCCCTGAGAGCGCCGGTCAGCATCTTGTCCTTGACCGGTCGCGTGTTCACAAACAGGAACTGCGCCACCGCCGCCCCGCGCGAATAGGTGGGCAACGCCGCATAGCCAAAGAGCCGCACACCGTCGCGGGTGGCGTCAATCTTCAGCGCGTTCTCTGCAAATTCCCGGCCAAGCACCGTCGCCAACCGCCCGTGCAGCGCATCAAAAAGATCGCCAGTCAGGGGATCGGCGCGGAAGGTCACGCGCCCCTCCCCGCCACCGGACACATCGCGCAGGGTGAACCCCACTGAGGGTTCCGCCATGGCCAGACGCTTGATCACATCGCCGATGGCTTGCGTTTCGGCCCGGTCGCTGCGCATGAACTTCAACCGGGCTGGGGTCGCGTAGAACAGATCCCGCAGCTCCACCACCGTACCGGCCCGCAAGGCCGCCGGTTTGACCGGTTCCATCCGCCCGCCGGCGACACGGATCTGGGCGGCGTCCTGATCCTTGGCACGACTGGTGATACTCAGCCGTCCGACCGCACCAAGGGAAGGCAGCGCCTCACCGCGAAAGCCAAAGGTATGGATGTTCAGCAGATCGGAGCCGTCGATCTTGGAGGTGGCGTGACGGGACAACGCCAGCGGCAGATCCGCAGGCGACATACCGCAACCATCATCGCTCACCCGGATCAGCGTCTTGCCGCCATCCGCGATGTCGATGGTGATCCGCGTCGCCCCCGCATCAATGGCGTTCTCCACCAATTCCTTCACCGCCGAGGCGGGGCGTTCCACCACCTCGCCTGCCGCGATGCGATTGATGGCGCTGTCGTCGAGCTGCCGGATAACCGGTTGAGAGATGCCGCTGATTTGGGGGTCTGCTTGTGCCATGCCGCAATATTTAGCATGGCATTGCGCGATTCTTCCAGCCGCAATCCTCGCGGCTGGACACTGTCAGTGGTACGAAAATCAGATGCCTGCGGGTGCTCCGGCTCGGTGTCGGCACGGCCCAAACCGCGCTGCGATGGCCAGTAACAGACCCGAAACTGTCGCGATCATCCCCGCTGCGCTGACCGCATCGGTCGCGCCAAGCCACAGCGGACCATATCCCGCCAGCACATAGCCGAGCACAGCGGACACAACCGCAAAGGCAACGCTCCAACCCAGTTGCCCTTCGAGGCGGTTAGACATCATCCGCGCCGCCGCAGGCGGACAGATGAACATCGCAATCACGATGATCGATCCCACCGCATCAAAGGCGGCGACGGCGGCAATAGCGGCGGTGATCACCAGCCCCAATCCCAAAAGGTTGGTGCGAATGCCAAGGGTCCGGGCAAAGCCCTCGTCAAAGGTCGAGATCTTGAGCGACCGCCAAAACAGAGCAATGAAAAGAATGACACCAATCAGGGTCAGTGCCATGCGCGGCAGCTCGGCCGGCAGATAGCTGAGTGCCACCGGATCCAGCAGCGAGGCCCAGCCGGTGGCATCCAGCCAGATCAGGCTTTCGAGATTGCCATAAAGCGCATGCTCCACATCCAGATGCACCGTCGATGTGTCGGTCTGCTCCAGCAGCAGGACACCACCTGCAAACATGGTGGTGAAAACAACGCCCATCGCCGCCCCCGGCTCAATCCGGCCAAGGCGCCGGATCAGCTCAATCAGGATCACCGCAGCGATGGCCGCCCCAGCCGCGCCCAGCATCATCGGCCCGGCGGCGATTACCCCGGTCAGCAGGAAGGCCACCACAATGCCCGGCAGGACCACATGGCTGATGGCATCGCCGATCAGCGCCTGGCGACGCAGCAGCAGGAAGTTGCCGGGCAGCGCGCAGGCCACGGCTGCAAAAATTCCGATCAGCAGCGGCGTCAGCGACAGGGGGACAAATTCAGCGCCATTCATGCCGGAACCTCGCGGGGGCCGCCGATGCGGCGGTCAATTTCAGAAATCTGATCCTCGGTCAGGACCGTCTCAATCTCGCGCAGCCCATCATAGAGCGCGGCTGCCGCTTCATGGGTCTGATCGCTGCGGACCAGTGCCCAGCGATGTTCATCCCGCAAGGCCTTGGCGGCACGGGCCCGGCCTTTTTCCGTGGGCACACCATCCGCGCGCAGCAACCCGCGCTGACGCAGCAGCCGCAGGGTCAGTGGCTCATAGATCACCTGATCCTGCGCCAGCGCCAGCAATCCCTGCCGCAGATGGACCCGGCGCTGAAACCGCAGATGGCGCAACACAGCGGCAAGCACGCCACGATTGGGGGCCAGCAGAAGCGACAGCGCAAAGAGGCCAAAACTCATCAACACAATGATCGGACCGGTGGGCAGATTGGGCGCCGAGGCCGAGACCGCTGCCCCAAGATAGGCCGATAGCCCTCCGGCCACTCCGGCCAGCAGCACCACCATATCGGATCGCTCGGTCCAGAACCGGGCGGTGACAGCCGGGATGATCAGCAATGCCACGATCAGGATCAGACCGACGATCTTCAGCCCGACAACGGTGACGGCCATCACCAGTCCCATCATCATCATATCGATCCGCGACACGGAAATGCCCCGCGCCGCTGCGTATTCAGGGTCAAATGCAACCAGCGTCATCGGACGCCTGAGCAGCAGGATCAGCAGCAATGTGGCCGCACCACCGCCAGCGATCACCAGCGCATCATTCCACAGCATGCCCGCAGTGGAACCGAGCAGAAACCCCTCCAACCCGGCCTGACGGCCCACGCCAAGCGTCTGAATCACGGTCAGGATCACGATGCCGAACCCGAAGAACACCGACAGCACCGCGCCAATCGCGGCATCCTCGGCCAGGCGGGTGCGCCGCGTGAGCCAGTTGAGGCACCAGAGCCCCGCCATCGCCGAAAGAGCCGATCCGGCCAGCAGACCAGCCAGATTGCGCCCATCCCCGCCAAGCGCGACCATGACAAGAAAGGCCAGACCAACACCGGGCAGTGTGGCATGGCTGATGGCGTCGCTGACAAGCGCCCGTTTGCGCAGGAACAGGAAGGTGCCGGTGATCCCGGAAGAAATTCCAAGCAGCGTCGCGCCAATGGCCACCAGCGTGGCGTTATAGCCCATCTGCAACAGCAGAGCGTCCCACAGCATCAGAGCGCCCCACCGGTCTGCGGGCGCCGCGACGCCGGTGCTGTGGCCAGTTGATCGACCTGCGCCGTAGCAAGCCGTCCGCCATAAGCGCTTTGCAGTGTTTGTGGGGTAAAGGCCTGCGCCACCGGACCTTCGGCCACTTTGCGGGTGTTGATCAGGAACACATTGTCAAAATACTCCGCCACTGTGGCGAGGTCGTGATGGACCACAACCACGGTCTTGCCATCTGCACGCAGCTGTTTCAGCACGGCGATGATGGCCTTTTCGGTCGCTGCATCCACGCCTGCAAACGGTTCATCCAGCAGGTAGAGATCCGCCCCCTGCGCCAAGGCCCTCGCCAGAAAGACCCGCTGCTGCTGACCGCCAGAGAGCTGGCCGATCTGGCGGGTGGCAAAATCGCCCATCCCGACCCGGTCCAGACAAGCCTGTGCGGCCGTCCGGTGGCGGCCGGTGATCCGTCCCAGAAGACCCAGCTCGCGGTAGAGGCCCATCATGACCACATCAATCACCCGCGTCGGGAAATCCCAGTCCACGCTGGCGCGTTGTGGCACATAAGCGATACGGCCACGCTGACTGTCCAGCGGTTTGCCAAAGACCTGCACCCGCCCCGAGACGGGCGGCACAATGCCAAGTGCCGCCTTCAGTAGCGTTGATTTGCCAGCGCCATTGGGACCGATGATAGCGGTCATCCGACCCGGCTCCACCGTCATATCAACTGAGAAGACAGCGGGTTTCTCACCGTAGGTGACAGTCAGGCCGCGAATGGCCAGCGGCGATTGTTCAATGTGTTCACGGCTCTCAGCTGCGCCAGCAGGTGCGCCATTTTCACGGGCCAATTCCACAGTCATCTCACTCGGTCCTATCAAAGCCCGGCACCGGAGAGACGGCCTGACATGCCCTTGGGTGGTACCTCGGCGCCGAGCGCGGCGGCGATGGTGGTCATATTGTGATCCAGCATCCCGACATAAGTGCCCTCATAGCTGCCATCCGCACCCATGGCGTCGGAGAACAATTCTCCGCCGATCCGGACCTCATGCCCCTGTGCGGCAGCGCCTTCGATCAGGGCGCGCACGGAACGATCCGAGACCGAGCTTTCGACGAAGACCGCGGAGACACCGCGCTCCACCAGCAGATCGACCAATTCGCCGATGCGGTTGAGGCCCGCCTCTGACTGGGTGGAGATGCCCTGAATGCCCAGAACCTCAAACCCGAAGTCACGCCCGAAGTAGCCAAAGGCATCATGTGCCGTGACCAATACGCGGTTTTCCTCAGGGACCTGGGCAAGAATCTCAGTTCCATAGGTGATCAGCTGATCCAGTTCCGCCAGATGCGCCGTAGCGTTGGCCGCAAACAGATCGGCCTGTTCCGGGCGCGCCTCGGTCAGCGCCGCCTGCACCTCTGCCACCATGTCCTTCCACAGGGCGGGTGTCATCCAGACGTGCGGATCGAATTTATCAGCATAGGTATCGTGACCACGCAGTTTGCCCTTGTCAAGCCCATCGGCAACCGCCACCACCGTCCGCTTGCGCGCCAGATCGTGGAAGAACTCCTCCATCTGCGCCTCAAGATACAGACCGTGCCAGAGCACCAGATCCGCGCGGGTCATCGCAACGATGTCGGACCGCGTCTGGCGATAGGCATGCGGGTCCACCCCCGGCCCCATCAACGCGCGGACCTCAACGGCATCACCGCCAACCTGACGGGCGGCATCCGCAATCATGCCGGTTGTTGCCACCACTTTCAGGGGTGCCTCTGCCCGCGCCGGGCCAGCACCAAGCCCCCCAATAGGTAGCGCGATAAGCCCGGTAAGAGCCATCATAGCCGCCAGCATCATTCTGCGGGCCATCATTGGTGAGTTCAGTTGCAAACGCATTGGGCAGGTCCTTTGGATACCATCTGCCCCAATAAGAGCACGGCGCGGCGCCCTGTCAATGCTAATGCGAATTATTCTCAATAATAAATGCGAATCGTTCTCAATCTGAGTGAATTTTTGTCCAAACAGTCAAAAATTTACCCCCAAGACGGCCCCGCTTGCTTGCCAAGACAGGGTGGTCGTGCGATTTTCGCACCGAACTCGAACGAGGATTCCCGGCATGGAAAGCCAAATTGCAGAGCACACCGCGCAGCTGCCGCAGGTGGGCGAACCGCGTAACCCCGGCATGGAGCTGGATCTGGACTGGGCATTAGGGGTTGAGGCAAATACCTCCGCCATCGAACGCCGTTGCGCCACCCTGCCTGGTCGGCGCAGTGTGAAGAAAGACCATCAGGCGGCCTGGCTGCTGAAGGCGATCACCCTGATCGACCTGACCACGCTCTCCGGTGATGATACCGTCGGTCGGGTGCAGCGTCTATGCGCCAAGGCCCGTCAACCGGTACGTGCCGATCTGATGCAGGCGCTTGATATGGAGCCGATCACCACCGGGGCTGTCTGTGTTTATCACGACATGATCGAGACAGCCGTGGACGCGTTGGATGGCAGCGGTATTCCGGTTGCTGCGGTATCCACCGGCTTTCCCGGCGGGTTGTCACCGTTTCACCTCCGGCTGGCCGAAATCGAGGAAAGCGTGAAGGCAGGTGCCAAAGAGATCGACATTGTGATCTCCCGTCGTCACGTGCTGTCAGGCAACTGGCAGGCGCTCTATGATGAGATGAAAGCCTTCCGTGAGGCCTGTGGCGAGGCCCACGTCAAGGCCATCCTTGCCACTGGCGAGTTGGGCACATTGCGCAATGTGGCGCGTGCGTCGCTGATCTGCATGATGGCTGGAGCTGACTTCATCAAGACCTCCACCGGCAAGGAAAGCGTTAACGCCACATTGCCAGTCAGCCTGGTGATGATCCGCACCATCCGTGACTATCACGAGCGCACCGGCTACCGTGTCGGCTACAAACCCGCTGGTGGGATTTCCAAGGCCAAAGACTCGTTGGTCTACCTATCGCTGATCAAGGAAGAGCTGGGGGATCGCTGGTTGCAGCCGGATCTGTTCCGCTTTGGCGCCTCGTCGCTGTTGGGCGATATCGAACGGCAGCTCGAACACCATGTCACCGGCGCCTATTCCGCCGGCTACCGCCACGCGCTGGCCTAACATCCAGATGCCACCCCCGGACGCCCAAGGGCCTCCGGGCCGCTTCCCTCGCAAGGCAGGCGGCGACAGACCACAAGGCTCGACACATGACCATCAAAGAGATCTTCGACACCATGACTTATGGCCCCGCCCCCGAGAGTGCAGCCGAGGCGCTGGCCTGGCTGGTGGATCAGGGCGCCCGGTTCGGCCATTTCATCGACGGTGACTTCACAGCGCCCGGCGATGGGTTCGACAGTAAGAACCCCGCCACGGGTGAGGTTCTGGCCACTTTGAGCCAGGCCAGCCAATCCGATGTGGATGGCGCCGTTGCTGCTGCGCGCAAGGCGCAGGGCAAATGGGCCGCCCTTGGTGGCGCCGGGCGCGCGCGCTACCTCTATGCAATTGCACGTCTGATGCAGAAACACGCGCGCCTGTTTGCGGTTCTGGAAACGCTTGATAACGGCAAGCCGATCCGCGAGAGCCGAGACATTGACGTCCCCCTGGCACAGCGGCATTTCTACTATCACGCCGGTATGGCCCAGCTGATGGAAAGCGAACTGCCCGACCGTGAGGCATTGGGCGTTTGCGGTCAGATCATCCCCTGGAATTTCCCGCTGCTGATGCTGGCGTGGAAAGTGGCACCCGCCATAGCCATGGGCAACACCGTGGTGCTGAAGCCTGCGGAATATACCTCCCTCACCGCGTTGCTGTTTGCAGATATCTGTCGTCAGGCGGGTCTGCCCAAAGGTGTTGTGAATATCGTCACCGGCGACGGCGCCGTGGGGGAAATGATCGTTGGCGCAGACGTCGATAAAATCGCCTTTACCGGCTCTACCGCTGTGGGTCGCCGTATCCGCGAAGCCACCGCAGGCAGCGGCAAGGCGCTGACCCTGGAGCTGGGCGGCAAATCGCCCTACATCGTGTTTGACGATGCAGACATTGATTCCGCGATCGAAGGTCTGGTCGATGCGATCTGGTTCAATCAGGGCCAGGTCTGCTGTGCCGGCTCACGCCTGCTGGTGCAGGAAGGCATCGCCGAGCGTTTCCACCGGAAGCTGCGCACACGCATGGACAAGCTGCGCATCGGCAACCCGCTGGACAAGAGCATTGATGTCGGAGCCATCGTGGATCCGGTTCAGCTGACCACCATCAGCGAGATGGTCGCGGCCAATACTGCGGGCCGCATGCATCAGGCACAGGTCGCTGTGCCGGAACGCGGCTGTTTCTACCCGCCGACGCTGATTGAAGGGCTGGCCCCCTCTGACGCGCTGATGCAGGAAGAGATTTTTGGCCCGGTTCTGGTCTCCACCACGTTCCGCACTCCTTCCGAAGCCGTCGAGCTGGCCAACAACACCCGCTACGGGCTGGCTGCGACCCTGTGGACTGAGAATGTCAATCTGGCGCTGGATATAGCGCCAAAACTGGTTGCGGGTGTGGTCTGGGTTAATGCAACCAACCTCTTTGATGCGGCGGCCGGTTTTGGTGGCACCCGCGAAAGCGGCTTTGGCCGCGAAGGTGGCTGGGAAGGGCTCAGTGCCTACACCAAACCAAAGGCCAAGACCAAAGCGCTGGAGAAGGTCACAGGTTTCAGCGGCGAGGGTGCGCCGGTTGACGCGGTGGATCGCACCGCAAAGCTGTATGTTGGCGGCAAGCAGGCCCGTCCGGATGGCGGGTATTCCAAGGCCGTACACGCAAAATCGGGCGCGCTGCTCGGCCACGTCGGGCTTGGCAACCGCAAGGATGTGCGCAACGCCGTGGAGGCCGCAGCGGGCGCAAAAGCGTGGTCCAAAACCACCGGCCACCTGCGGGCTCAGATCCTTTACTATATCGGGGAGAACCTGTCGGCGCGGGCCAGCGAATTTGCGGATCGTATCGACCGGATGACCGGCAAATCGCAGGGCGCGCAGGAGGTCGAGGCCTCAATCCAGCGCCTGTTCACTGCTGCTGCCTGGGCCGACAAATATGACGGTCAGGCGCATGGGGTGCCGATCCGCGGTGTGGCACTGGCAATGAAGGAACCAGTCGGCGTAATCGGCGCGCTCTGCGCGGATGAAGCTCCCCTGCTGGGTCTGGTGTCGGTGATGGCACCGGCGATTGCCATGGGCAACCGCATGGTTCTGGCCGCCTCCGAGGCCTATCCGCTGGCCGCCACCGATTTCTATCAGGTGCTGGACACATCCGATTTGCCCGGCGGTGTCGTCAACATTCTGACCGGTCGTCACTCCGAGCTGGCCGAGCCACTGGCTGCCCATCTCAACGTCGATGCGGTCTGGAGCTTCTCCTCTTCGGATCTCTCCTCCATGATCGAAGCGGCTTCGGCTGGCAACCTGAAGCGCACCTGGGTCAACAACGGTCGGGCGCTGGACTGGTCTGCCGATCACAGCCGCCGGTTCCTTGAGGCCGCAACAGAAGTGAAAAACATCTGGATTCCCTACGGCGAATAAACCGATTGGGGCAGCTATGGCTGCTTCGATCACATCCAGCAAAAAGGGCGCGACCAGAGATGGTCGCGCCCTTTTCCGTTTGATCGGCTCTGCGCTGATCTCAATTGGTGGATTGCAAACCTTCCGGTCGACCAACCACGATGAAATGCAGCTGGTCCGGCAATAGGATTTCGCTGGCCACCTTGTTGATTTCTTCCAGTGTGACAGCGTTCACCTTGTCATTGCGGGTGGCTACGTAATCAATGGGCAGATCATCCATCTGCATCCCCGCCAGAATCGACGCGATGCGGCTATTGCCGTCGAAACGCAACGGATACGCGCCAGTCAGATAGGTTTTGGCGTCTTCCAGCTCTTTCTCTGTCACGCCTTCAGCTGCCAGTTTTGCCCATTCCGTCTGGATGACCTCAACCGTTTCGGCAATCTTGCCGTTGGCCGACGCGACCGAACCCATGTAGACGGCCCCCAGATCACGCGGCACCAGATAGCTGTAGACGCCATAGGTCAGGCCGCGTTTTTCGCGCACTTCCGACATCAGGCGACTGTCAAAAGACCCGCCGCCAAGGATCTGGTTCAACAGGTAGGCTGCGAAATACCGCGGGTCGTCGCGCTCGATCCCGGCATGCCCAAACAGAGCCACGGATTGCGGTGTGTCATAGTCAACAACAGTCACACCACCCTCAATGGTGACCTCCGCCGGTCCCGGGATTGGCGCCCCTGCGTCTGGCAAATCGCCCAGCAAAGTATCCAGCAGCGCCCCCAACTCAGCCTCAGTGATATCCCCAACCGCCCCAACATAGAGCCGATCACGGGCAAACACCGCATCATGGGCATCGAACATATCCTGACGGGTGAGCGCGGTAACGCTTTCGATGGTGCCGTTGCCTTCGGTGCCATAGGGGTGATCGCCAAAGGCCATCTGCGAAAACACCCGCCCTGCGATATCGTTGGGATCCTTGGCATCAGCGCGCAGACCGGCCAGAACCTGAGCGCGCACCCGGTCCAGCGCATCCTGATCAAAGCGTGGCTCATGGATGGTCTGGCGCAGCAGATCAACGGCCTGATCGCGGTTCTCGCTCAGAAACTGCGCTGAGATCGACACCGTGTCCTTATCCGCATCATAGGAAAACCCGGCAGCCAGGCTTTCGACTGTGCGGGCGTAGTCCTGCGCAGCCAGCGGCCCGGCCCCCTCCTCAAGCAGCCCCGCCATCAGATAAGTCGCGCCACGTTTGCCCGGCTTGTCGAGCGACGTGCCGCCGCGAAAGCGCAGCTCCAGCGCAGTGAAGGGAATGCTGTGATCTTCGACCAGCCATGCGGTTATGCCG
This sequence comes from Phaeobacter piscinae, assembly GCF_002407245.1. Taxonomy (NCBI): domain Bacteria; kingdom Pseudomonadati; phylum Pseudomonadota; class Alphaproteobacteria; order Rhodobacterales; family Roseobacteraceae; genus Phaeobacter; species Phaeobacter piscinae. The sequence continues at coordinate 3,223,108 of NZ_CP010681.1, forward strand.
CCGGGAGAGGTCACCTCTTTGATCTTCACCTCTGCCCAGACCGGCAGGGCGAAGAAACAGGCGGCCAATGCGGCCGTGACAAGCTTTAGCGCCTTCATTGGCTTACCTCTTCGTCTCGCATCATCCAGCCGGTGACCGATACCTCCGGCCGCAACACCTCGCGGGCGACGGCGATGATTTCATCTGCGGTGATGGATTGCAGGATACGCGGCCAAGCCTGCACATCCTCAACTGTCAGACCCGACGCAAGCGCCCGTCCATAGCGGTTGGCAATTCCGTCGACGTTGTCGCGGGCGTAGATTTCTGCGGCCCGCAGTTGCAGTTTGATTCGCTCCAGCTGCGCCTCATCAACGCCGTCTTCCAGAAACCGGGTAAAGGTGGCATCCAGCGCGGCCTCGGCCTCCTCAAGGCTCACATCAGCCCCGGGCACGACCAGAAAATCAAAGGTCGTGTCATCCAGAGACACGTCGGAGTAAAACACACCGGTGTAGACCGCCACCTGCTGATCAAACTGCAGCGCGTTGGTCAGGTAAGAGGTGCTGCCACCGCCCAAGAGTTCAGCCAGAAGATAGAGCGCCGCTGCGCGTTCTTGCGCACCTTTGTCACGTTCCGGCGCCAGATAGGAGCGCTGAACAAACGGCTGCGCCACGCGCGGGTCTTTGAAGACAATGCGACGGGCGGCGGTCTGCGGCGGCTCCTTGCTGCGAACCCGTTCCGGCAGATCCGGGTTGGCCGGGATCTGCCCATAGGTCTCCTCGGCAAGGCGACGCACCTCCTCCGGATCAACGTCACCGGAGACAACCAAAATCGCATTGTTCGGCGCGTAATAGGTTCCGTAGAACGAGAGCGCATCCGCCATGTCCAGCTCTTCCATCTCATGACGCCAGCCAATAATGGGCTGGCCATACCGATGGTTGAGATATTGCGCGGCGTTCAACTGCTCACGAAACAGCGCCCGCGGCTCGCTGTCCGTGCGCTGGTTACGCTCTTCCAGAATGACCTCCCGCTCGGTCTCGATATCCTGCTCGGTGAGGCGGATGTTGACCATCCGGTCGCTTTCCATCTGCATCATCAGCCCCAGGCGGTCCGCCGCGACACGCTGGAAATACGCCGTGTAGTCATAGCTGGTGAAGGCGTTGTCCCGGCCGCCGTTTGCAGCAACGGTGGCCGAAAGTTCCCCTGCCTCCAACTTATCAGTGGCCTTGAACAGCAAATGTTCCAGAAAATGTGCAACACCGGACTGGCCGACAGGTTCATCGGCGGAGCCTGCACGGTACCAGACCATATGCTGCACGACAGGCGCGCGGTGGTCTTCGATCACCACGACCTGCATCCCGTTATCAAGGACAAAGCTGGTGACCATATCACTCGCTTCGGATTGAGCGGCAGTGTCTTGCGCCTGTGCGCCCTGAACCAGGCCTGACGCCGTCAAACCAGCGCTGTCCAGAGCAGCAAGGGCCGCGACAAAGGCGGTGGCCCGGGTGATCCGCCGGATCACAGGCTTCATAGGGGGGATCATTCGGTGATCTCCTTTTTGCGGTGCGCCACCGGCACCACAAGCACCGGTCGCGTCAAAATAGACTCATGCAGCCGGTCAGATCCCGCAGCCTGCCCTGACGGGCGATGCAGCGCGACCCGGTCCGTGTGGCCTGCGGTGCAACAGAAACAAGTCCGATCCAGCAACATATCAATGGCAATCAGCCCGAAAACCGAGCCAACATCGCTAACGTCAAACTACGCTCTAGAGGGGCATGTGCAAGGGAAATGGCGTTTTTGTGATCGCCCGGCGCCGCTGGTACGGCCTGTTCGGCGTTACTCTGCCGGTGGGGCTGACGGTGTCTCAAAACCCGCACGGCGGAAAACTTCGCTGACCTGATCCGGCGCGATGGCCTCGCGCTTGTACGCCTCTTGATAGCGATCGACCGGGAACAGTTTGAACCGCGCGGTGCGGTTTTCACGCTTGCGTTTCTTCGCATCGCGCACCGCGAGATCCGCGCGGACGTCGGGGTCGACGCCATAGCGGCTCACGGCGGTGACCAATGCGCCGTCGCTGGCGGGAATGCCCTCACCGGGCACCAGCGCAGCCGGGTTGCCGCCAAGCACGGCGACGGCTTCACCCTTGGGGTTGCGGTCGGTGAGATTGGCCGCGCCGGGTGTGGGCTGCGGCAGCGTCTGATAGCTGGTCGGCTCGGCCAGTGGCTTGGCGGGCAGGACCATGAATTCATCCGGGCCGGTTCCGGCCGGGCGCAGATCGCGCAACCCTTTTTGCCCGCAAGCAGATACGGCCAGCGCGCCCATCAGAACAATCACACCAAAAGGGATCCGCATGACCCGTTACTCCTGCCTGTTTGAGCCGCTTTTATCGCATTTCCCCAGCGAGGTCACGCAGGGTTTTTCTGCCGCCCATCAAATAGGATCAAGCCGGCCGCACCCGCAAAGATGAAGATGTCCGCCACGTTGAAGACAAAGGGATTGTTGATACCGCAGCAGGACATATTGAGAAAGTCCAGCACATACCCGTAAAGCAGTCTGTCCACCACATTGCCAAGCGCGCCGCCGATCACCAAACCGGCTGATAGCTGCATCATGCGCGCATTGGCAGGCAGCCGCGCGATCCAGACCACCAGCACCACGCAGATCACAAGTGACAGAGCAATAAGAACCCATCGCGTAGTATCGGTCCCACCGCCGAACAGACCAAAATTGATGCCGGTATTCTCGCCATAGCGAAACCGCAGCAGCGGTGGCAGCACATCAATGCCGCCGCGATTGGCCACATCCATGACCCGCACCACCAGATATTTGCTGATCTGATCGGCAAGCAGCGCCAGTATCGCGGCCCAGATCATCACTTTGGCTCGCATTGTACGGCCCCCTTTGCCCGGAATTTGAGGCGAGATCGGGCCAAACCCGGCCCGATCTGCGTTAGCCGCGTTTAGTGTCGGAAGTGACGCATGCCGGTGAAGACCATTGCCAGGCCTGCGTCATTGGCGGCCTTGATGACCTCATCATCGCGCATGGAACCACCGGGCTGGATCACGCAGGTGGCACCGTTTGCCGCAGCTTCCAGAAGACCGTCCGCAAAGGGGAAGAATGCATCGGATGCAACCGCAGACCCTTTTGCCAAGCTCACCGGCAATTCCAGCGCATCAGCCATCCGCTGCGCTTTCACGCCTGCAATGGTGGCACTGTCCAGGCGGCTCATCTGGCCGGCGCCGACACCAACGGTCTGGCCAGATTTTACATAGACGATGGCGTTGGATTTCACGTGTTTTGCAACCTTCCAGGCAAACAGCAGATCCTGCATCTGCTCATCGGTCGGGGCCTTCTCGGTGACCACCTTCAGGTCGTCCATGGCCCGGTGACCGACGTCCTTGTCCTGCACCAGCATTCCGCCAGACACCTGACGGGTGGTCAGACCCGTGTCCTGCGGGTTGGGCAGACCATCCGTCAGCAACAGACGCAGGTTTTTCTTGGCCGCAAAAATAGCCTTGGCCTCATCCGAGGCACCGGGGGCGATGACCACTTCGGTGAAGATCTGCACGATCTCTTGCGCGGTTTCGCCGTCCAGCGGCTGGTTCAGAGCCACGATCCCGCCAAAGGCAGAGGTGCGGTCGCAGTCAAAGGCCTTTTGGTACGCATCTTTCAGCGTTGTGCCACGGGCCACGCCGCAGGGGTTGGCGTGTTTGATGATCGCCACGGCCGGGCCATCAGCGGGTGCAAACTCGCTGACCAGTTCAAAAGCCGCATCGGTGTCGTTGATGTTGTTGTAGGACAGTTCCTTGCCCTGCACCTGCTGCGCGGTGGCGACGCCTGCGCGGGCGGAGCCATCAAGGTAGAAGGCCGCCTGCTGATGCGGGTTCTCACCATAGCGCAGGGTCTGCGCCAGCTGTCCTGCCACGGCACGGCGGCGCGGCGCCTCAAGATTCAGTGCGCCCGCCATCCAGTTTGATACTGCCGCGTCATAGGCGGCCGTCCGGGCGTAGGCGTTCTGCGCCAACCATTGACGGAATCCATAAGAGGTCTGGCCATCATTGCGATCCAGCTCTGCCAGCAGCGGTTCGTAATCCTCGACATCGACCACAACGTTCACGAACAGGTGGTTCTTGGACGCCGCACGGATCATTGCCGGGCCGCCAATATCAATGTTTTCAATGCAGGTGTTGTAGTCGCCGCCCTTGGCCACGGTGTCCTCAAACGGGTAGAGGTTCACTACCAGAAGGTCGATGGCGCCGATCCCATGCTCTTCCATCGCGGCCACATGCGTGTCGTTGTCGCGCAATGCCAGCAGCCCGCCATGCACCATCGGATGCAGCGTTTTGACCCGACCATCCATCATTTCCGGAAAGCCGGTGATTTCGGAGACGTCCTTGACGGTCAGCCCTGCGTCGCGCAGCGCCTTGGCCGTGCCGCCAGTTGAGAGCAGCTCAACGCCGCGTGCCGCCAAGGCCTTGCCCAGGTCGATCAGCCCGGTCTTGTCGGATACGGAAAGCAACGCACGGCGTACGGGGTGAAGGTCAGTCATGGCAGGGCAGGTCCTTTTCAGGCTCAGTCGGTTAACGCGGGATCATCCCGGTTCAGGTCTCGCACGGCAACGGCAGTCTCCTGCGCCTTACTGAGCGTCCACCGGATGCGCGTGGCATAGTTCATTGCCCGCCCGGAGAGAACGATCTGTTTTGCCGCACGCGGCTTCAAGCGGGTTTTTTCCAGGTATACGCTGGGTTCCAGCTTCAACTCGCAGGTTCCATCATGACGGAACACCCAGATCTCCCCGCTCTTGAGCGCCATGGATACTGCTGCGCCCCCCAAGTCAAGGGCTGCGTCCACATCCGGGTGCAGATGCAGCCGGATCTCAAAGCCAATACCGCCCAGCGAATGGGCGTCCATCGCCTTGTCGAAACGGCGTTTGTTGCGGGTATCCAGCGCCAGCAACATGTCCTCACCAGCCAGACCACGGCCATCCACCGCCAGTTCCAGCGTGCGCGCATGGGTCAGGCCGAAATGGCGCTCATAGCCATTGTGCCCGCCTTGGAAGCGATAGCCGTCTTCCAGATCAGACACATCCAGCGGCACGTTGTCGGGCGCCTCAGTCATGATCTCATGGCCGCTGCCGCGTTCCGGCGGGGCCAGGCGGGCGCTGGAATGCCCTTCGATACAGAGCGTGGAATGGGACGGTGTTGCCCGCCCCGCTCGGCGCCACTCAACACCAAAGGTTTCGCCCGAGCCGCAGTTGACGATCAGCGGGCGACGACCGGATGTCAGCTCAAACGCCAGGGTGGAGGCATGACCATTCCAAGAGGCGCGCCCTGTCGGCGGAACAGACGCATCAATGATCACCGAGGTGCGCCGCCCGGACAGGCGGGCATAGCCCATCGCCAAACCATCGGCGTGGCGCGTGGTGACATGGCTTGCCGCAAGCGCATGATCCAGCCGCCCCTCCAGCCCGCGACCACCGCCGTGGAACCGCGCGAGGCCGCCATCCGCATGACGCAATGTGCGCAGGGTCGGTGCGATCCGCTCAATCGCGGCCAGTTGCGCGGGTGGAACGCCGCGTCCGGCATCCTGTAGCGCAGCCGCAGCCCAGGTCAGCAGGGTAAAGACCTCCAGCAGCTCCTCAGGGTTGCGGGTCGGCAGGCCACCCTGATCATCAATCTGGCTGGAGCATTCCTCGGCCAGGGCCTTCAGAGCGGGGTCGACCTGATCCTCATGCCCCTTGAGAGCAAGGCCCGCGTAGATCAAACCGGTGAGTGCCTCAAACCGGGGCAATCCGGGGGAGGCCCCTTGCCAGCGGCGGGAGAGGAACCAGGTCTGGCGGGACAGGGCTCCGAAGAAGGCCTCCGATTGCTCCGCCGTGCGGGCCGCCAGCAGGAACAGCGCGTGGTTGATCCAGCGGATCACCCGACGACCGGTCAGATCCGGCGACCAGCCCGGCCCGCTGCCGTTGCCATGGGTGTCGATCCATCCCCAGACCCAGAGCTGTGCCTTTTCCCGGGCCCGAAAATCACCAACAGCGGCCAGATCATCAAGCCAGGCAAACCCGTGCCGTTCTGCATCAAAGGCGAGATCGGGCGCCACCACATCCCAGAGCCCGGTGGTCGGCGATTCGACGAGGTAACCCGCAAACAGAAGATTGCCCGCCACCAGTTGCCGACCGCGGGCAAAGCTGCCGATGGTGCGCGGCTCAGGCTGCGACACAAAGGCCGTGGCGCCGGGCTGCCGTCGCGCGCGCCGTGCGTAAAAGCGGTTCAACAGGCGGGTGCCGCGCCGCGCCATTCTATCGTATCGGGACATGCTCTCTTGCCTCACGCCAGAGATTTTTTCCGGGGCGTTTTGCGCTGAGCATAGCGAGGCTTACAGGCCAAGTCACCGATAATGCGGCAGGCGACTCGATGGCCGGGCGGCGAAGGACCGCCGAGACCTGAGGTCAGGCCGCGCCCTTGCGCAATTCCGCCATGTAGAAACCGTCCATACCGCCCTGATCAGCCCAGTAATCAGGTCGCAGACGCAGCCCGCCTTCTTCTGTGATCCAGTCGGGGTCGATGCCCGCGACCGCGTGGATCCGATCGCCGACCGACATATCGGGAAACATCTCAAGCGCATCTTCAACCTGGCATTCGCCCTCATCCGGCAAGAGCGAACAGGTGCAGTAAATCAACCGTCCACCCGGTTTCACCAGGCTCCAGGCATGGGCAAGCATCTGTGCCTGCAATTCAATCAGCGCGCCAAAGCCACTGCCATCCTTGGCATGGGGCAGGTCCGGGTGCCGGCGAATCGTGCCCGTTGCGGAACACGGCGCATCCAGCAGGACCGCATCATATTGGCCGGTCTGTTCCAGCGCATCACCGACAACCACCGTGGCGCTGAGGCCGGTCCGGTCAAGGTTCTCCGACAGGCGCGCCATCCGACCAGCGGATTGATCCACGGCCGTCACATTCGCGCCAGTGGCTGCGATCTGCATCGTCTTGCCCCCCGGCGCCGCGCAGAGATCCAGCACCGATTCGCCCGGCTGTGCCGCCAGCAGCTGCGCAGGCAGCGCGGCGGCGGCATCCTGTACCCACCAGTCACCGGCCTCAAATCCCGGCAGGCCAGAAACCTGAACCGATCCGTGGAGACGGTAAGACCCGGTTGGCAGGCGGGTTGCCTCCAACGCCGACAGATCCGCACCAGGTTTTGCCGTCAGATCAAGCGGCGCGCCCGCCAGATGAGCCGCCTCAATCGACAGCATCGCAGGTGCGCCCCAGGCCTGAGACAGCGGGCTGCGCAGCCATTTCGGCAGGCGCGGGACCCGCAGCTTGGCCCATTCAGCAGGCCCCTGATCCGCCACCTTGCGCAGAACCGCGTTGACCAGCCCCTTCAGTTTACCGTGGCGGCGGTGACGCGCGATAATGTCCACCATCTCGTTTACCACCCCATGTGCCGCCCCGCCCTGACACAGTTCGACGGTGCCAATACGCAGGGCATTGTGAACTGTCAGCGGCGTCGATTTCTTAAGATGTTTCTGCAGGATCCGGTCCGCGCGTTCCAAATTGCGCAGCGTATCTGTTGCCAGTCGCTGACTGCGCGCCCGCTCCTCCACCGGGAGCTTGTCCAAGGCGCCAGCTGCATAACATTCAGACAGCAGCTTGCCCTCCCCGAGCACCTGATCCAGCAGGTGAATAGCGCGGCGGCGGGCTTGGCTTGCGTTGGACATGCGGGTCTCCTGATATAGGGCAGCGGCGCGATGGGTTGTCGCCGCCGGACGCGGGCGTATATCATAGAACGACAACAAGGGAACCCGGCATGAGTGACGCTGACAAAACCAAAATCGATCCGGCAACAGATCTGCCGCCCGCCGCACAGCGGGCGCTGGCGGAAGCCGCGGAACGGCGCAAGGCCGCTGAGGCCGAGGCGGCCAATCGCCCGGTTGAGCTCGGCGGTCGCGATGGTCCAGATCCCGCGCGTTACGGTGATTGGGAGAAAAAAGGCATCACCATCGATTTCTGACGGTGTCACCGCAGGAGGCCTGCATGATCATCGAGATCCGCCGCTACAGGCTGCACCCCGGCAAACGCGAAGCCTTTATTGAGGTCTTTGAACGGGTGAACAGACCAGCATTGCGCGACGCGGGCATGCTGGTTTTTGGTCCGATGCGCGATCTAGAGGATCCGGATGTCGTCCACTGGATGCGCGCCTTTGCAACGCTATCGGACCGCGAACGCATCAAGGATGACTTCTACGACGGGCCTGTCTGGCTGAAAGAACTGGAGCCTCAAGTGATGCCATTGATCGCCCATTTCGAAGCTTCGGTGGTGGAAACCACCGAAGGGTTCGAGACGTTCAGCGGCGCCGCATCCCTGCTCTGAGGATCAGAGGCCCAGCACATCCAGCATGTCGTATTGACCGGGTTGCTTATCCTGACCCCAAAGTGCGGCCTTAATGGCCCCGCGGGCAAAGATCGCACGGTCCGTCGCCAGATGGCGCAGGACGATACGCTCTCCCTGGCCGGCAAACAGCACGTCATGTTCCCCGACGATATCACCACCGCGAATGGCGCTGAAACCGATATCACCGCGCTTGCGCGCGCCGGTGATGCCATCGCGCCCGCTGTCGCTGACATCTGAGAGCACCACGCCGCGCCCTTCGGCGGCGGCCTCTCCCAACATCAGCGCGGTGCCGGAGGGGGCGTCGACTTTGTGATGGTGATGCGCCTCAATCACTTCGATATCAAAATCCTCATCAAGGGCGGCGGCGACCTTCTTGGTCAACTGGACCAGCAGGTTCACGCCAAGGCTCATATTGCCAGCGCGCATCTGCACCGACTGACGCGAGGCCGGTTCCAGCTGGGCGATCTCTGCGTCGCTCATCCCGGTGGTGCCGATGACATGGACAACACCGGCCTCGGCCGCAAACCCGGCAAAGGCAATAGTCGCCGCTGGGCTGGTGAAGTCGATCACGGCCTGCGCCTTGGCAAAGGCAGCAGCCGCATCGTCGGTCACTGTCACACCGATTTCAGAGCCGCCCATGGCCAGCCCTACATCCTGACCGACCCAATCGTGGCCTGCCCGCTCCACCGCGCCGACCAGATGCGCGCGGGGATGATCCGCAACCGTCTTGATCAGCATCTGCCCCATGCGCCCAGAGGCGCCGGTGATCACGATGCCGGGTGTATCCGTGCGGGAAGCTGTCATGTCTGGGGTCCTTAGGTGTTGCGCTGGATCGCGGGTGGTCTGTTTCGGGCTGGTTTTGTCCTAACCGCTTGTGCTGCGCTTGGCAAAGCCCCGCTTTCGGCATAAATCGGATATATGGCTAAGAACAAACTCCAAGAGGGCTCAGGGCCCTCACAACGTCAGCTCCGCGTCGGCGAATTGATTCGCCGCGCCTTGTCCGAGATCTTTGCACGCGGTGACCTGCATGATCCCGAATTGAACCGGCTGTCGATCACCGTTGGTGAGGTTCGCACCTCGCCCGATCTGCGTATTGCCACGGCTTATGTGCTGCCGCTTGGTGGCAAGGGGCAGGAAGACACGCTCAAACTGATGGCTCGCAACAAGGGCGAACTGCGTCGGATGATCGGCAAGAAGCTGGCACTGAAATTCACGCCGGAACTGCGGTTCCAGCTGGATGACACCTTTGACCGGATGGATGACACCCGCCGGATGCTGTCGCAGGACGCGGTGCGCCGCGATATCGGCGAGTGATTCGCTGGGCGGTGGCTGTGGTGTTGGCCCTTTGGGCTGCGCCTGCAGCGGCGGTGGACTGCCGCGACATCGCCTATGACGGCAATCGCTACACGATCTGCGAGGTCGACGTGGCCGAAGATGAGCTGCGCCTGTTTCTGAAAAACGGCGCGGGCGAGGTCTACGGTCATTTCTCGACAATCGAAAACGATCTGGCTGCCAAGGGGCAGAGTCTGCCCTTTGCGACCAATGCCGGCATGTACCATCGCGACCGTTCTCCTGTCGGATTGTACCGGGACGGCGACGGCGAGGAGATGCGGCTGATCACAACCCCCGGTCCGGGCAATTTCGGACTGTTGCCCAATGGGGTGCTGTGTATCGGCGCTGCCCGCACGGATGTGATCGAAACACTGACCTTCGCCGAGACAGAGCCATCGTGCCGCTACGCCACGCAATCCGGCCCGATGCTGGTGATCGACGGCGCGTTGCACCCGCGGTTTCTGCCGGACTCGACCTCGTATTTCATTCGCAACGGCGTCGGCACCAGCGCCGACGGCCAGCGCGTGGTCTTTGCCATCTCGCGGAACGCTGTGACGTTTCACCAGTTTGGCAGCCTGTTCCGGGACCATCTGAAACTGCCAAGCGCGCTCTATTTTGATGGCAATATATCGCGGCTCCACGCACCGCAGATCAATCGCAGTGATGCCGGTTTCATGATGGGGCCGGTGGTGGGCGTGGTGGCAGACGGCACCCAGAGCGACGCGGCGACCAACTGAGCCAACCACACGCATTGGGCCAGCCCGCGCCGCAGTTGGCTGACGGTTTCGCGACCTCCCGCGATTGACAGCCCGGGATGGCTGGGCTACCCCGCGCGCCTCTCTCACCGACGATGACATTGGGGTACGATATGGGACGCAAACGCAAAGGGCGCGATATTTCCGGCTGGCTGGTGGTCGACAAGCCTGCGGGGCTGACGTCCACTGCGGTTGTCAACAAAGTCCGCTGGGCCTTTGATGCGAAGAAGGCAGGCCATGCCGGCACATTGGATCCCGAGGCAACCGGCGTTCTGGCAGTCGCCCTCGGCGAAGCCACCAAGACCGTGCCTTATATCACCGATGCGCTGAAGGCCTACACCTTCACTGTGCGGCTCGGTCAGGCGACCAATACCGATGACGCCGAAGGCGAAGTGATCGCCAGCAGCGACACACGGCCAAGTGATGAGGACATCGTGGCGGCGCTGCCGCAATTCCTTGGCGATATCATGCAGGTGCCACCAAAATTCTCAGCGGTGAAGATCGACGGTCAGCGCGCTTATAAGCTGGCGCGCGACGGTGAAGACATCGAACTGGCCGCCCGCCCATTGTGGGTTGAGGAGCTGATCCTGGTGGATCGTCCTGACGCTGACCATGTCGTGTTGGAAATGACCTGCGGCAAAGGCGGCTACGTGCGGTCCATCGCGCGGGATCTGGGTGCCGCGCTTGGGTGTCACGGCCATGTCAAATGCCTGCGCCGGATCTGGTCGGGGCCGTTTGACGCGGAGGATGGCATCAGCCTTGAGACGCTGGATGAAATGGCCAAATCGCCGGATCTTGATGGCTATTTGCGCCCGCTTGAAGAAGGGCTCGCCGATCTGCCGCAGCTGACCTGCACACCTGAAGGCGCGGCCAAGCTGCGCAATGGCAATCCCGGAATGGTGCTCGCCTCCGATGTTGAATACGGCGAGGAAGCCTGGGCCTCACTGGATGGTCTGGCTGTTGCGGTTGGACACTACAAAGCCGGCGAGCTGCATCCCAGCCGGGTCTTCGTCCGTTAGCCTGTGGTTGACAGCGGCGCGAGGTCTGGGCACCACGGGCGCCATGATCCATCGCAGCCACACCAAGGGCGACGCGCCTTCAACCGCGGTCTATTCCGACTGCGAGCAGTATCGATATAGCCTCAGCCGGATCTGGGATCCGGCGGGGACACGGGTGATGTTTGTGATGCTCAACCCGTCTACCGCGACTGAGGTGCAGAACGATCCAACGATCGAGCGCTGCGAGAGACGCGCGCGCACCTTGGGACATGGCGGATTTCGCGCCACCAATATCTTTGCCTTTCGGGCCACTGATCCGCGTGACATGAAACGTGCGGCGGACCCGATTGGCCCTGATAATCTCGGAATAATTCTGGAGGGTGCGGCCTGGGCGGATCAGGTGATCTGCGCCTGGGGCACCCACGGCGCGTTTCGTCAGCAAGGTGATCAAGTTGCGGCGGCGCTTGTCGAAACCGGTAGGCCGTTGTTTCATCTCGGACTAAGCAAGGCCGGTCATCCCAAACACCCGCTCTACATTCGCTACGACCAGAAACCTGAACCCTGGCGGCCCAAGTCGGCATAAGATCTTGCTAACCATCGCTTTCGATTTGGTTTGATATACAACCATTGCGTGTTCAATATTGATCATGCGGGTGTTCCGCGTGTTTTGTAAGGGGTCGCCGGAATGTTGATGCTGGCTGCAATGTTGGGGGTCGCCGCCGTTGGTGGCATCTTGTTGATTGACGAGGGGGGCGATGACCCGGAAAGCTCTGACGTCAATGACCACGCGGCAGAGGGAAATACCGATGAAACCTCCTCCCTAGCTTCACTTGTCTCCACGGGGACCTCCGGGAGCGATCAGCTTGGCGGCGGCGATGCGGATGATTCTCTACAAGGTCTTGCGGGACACGATCAGCTGAACGGCTACTCCGGCGATGACGGGGTGCTGGGCGGCGATGGTGACGATTCTTTGCATGGTGGAGAGGGCCACGACACGCTGCAGGGTGGGGATGGAGATGATCTTCTGCACGGTGACGATGGCGATGACCTGCTGTCCGGAGACGACGATGACGACAGGTTGTTCGGCCACTTCGGTGAGGACATGCTTGACGGCGGTGCAGGCGATGATCAGGCCCACGGCGGTCACGGTAATGATACGCTGGTCGGGGCTGACGGGCGCGACGCGCTGCACGGGAACGACGATGATGATCATCTGACAGGTGGGCAGGGGCAGGACACGCTGTTCGGCGGCACTGGCGATGATCGTCTGGTCGGCAATGATGATGGTGACGCCACGGATTATCTGAACGGCGGTGACGGCGATGACACGATACTTGCCGGGGCCGGTGATATCGTGACCGCCGGCACAGGCGCCGATAGTATCCTTGTTGGCGCCGGGGATTTCTATATCAGCGAGGACGCAAATGGGGACAACGCGGCCCCCACCGCCCCCATCGATTTATCCGATTTCAATAGCAATGAGGATCAGCTGGTTGTCATCTGGGACAAATTCGGCTCTGACACGCCTGTCGTTGACGTGAGCAACAATCCAGATACCCCCGGTGAGCATATCGTGACCATCGACGGCGAGGAGGTGCTGCGCGTTATCGGACTGGCAGAGTTAACTGCGTCCGACATACTGGTGGTCGACCAAGATGCCGCTGTCGGCTTTGGCGTGATTGCCAAAGAATCGGGGGATGGCGGACTGACGCTCGAGTGACCCGGATCTGGTCGGGTCGACATCCGCTGCGCTGACAGAGACCACTCTTCAAAACCTTTTGCTATTTCCGAAGAATCTGCGTATACGCGCGACCTGTTCAACGGCACTGCGACTTTCTGCGGAAAACTGCAGTGCCCGAGACGCCTCCATGGGCCTGTGCTGGACGACATCCCGGCCTGCGCCATTCACACAAACCTTCAAAGGAGACCCCGATGTCGATCACTGCTGAAGAAAAAGCCCGCCTGATGAAAGAATTCGCAACCAAAGACGGCGACACCGGTTCCCCGGAAGTCCAGGTTGCAATCCTGACCTCGCGCATCAACACCCTGACCGAACACTTCAAAACCCACAAGAAGGACAACCACGGTCGTCGTGGCCTTCTGAAAATGGTTGCTCAGCGTCGTAAGCTGCTGGACTACACCAAAGGCAAAGACGTGGCCCGCTATCAGGACCTCATCAAACGTCTCGGCATCCGTCGCTAAACGCGACGACCTGACGAATAAAAATCAACGCCCGCGCCTCTCGGCTGCGGGCGTTTTTTATTTCAGTGCATGATCCGTGGTCAGCTAGGCGACAGCGCCGCTCTGTGACGAGGCAGCCGTCGGATGGGCCATTTCTGGCTGCGATGGGTCGGCCTGAAGCAAGCTCACTCCAAGGCCTGCGAGAATACCCAGACGCCGCGCTGAAAAAGCATGGGCGCGGGCGCGCAAGACGGCAAGGTTTTCCTCTGGTAGGTCCAGAACGCGACCCTCCTGCTCCAGCCGTTGCCCTTGGGGCTCAAGAATTCGCCAGACGAAGGTCGCCCAGTCATTTGGTGTCTGATGACCCTCGCTTTGAGCCAGTAGGAACAGCTGCTCCATTCGGTCAACCGCGACACCGCCCCCCGTCACCGGGGATGCCAGGAATCCCAGGCGCTCGCTGTCCTCAGCATTCTTGCAAACCGCCATATTGAAGTCGCGGCACCGCACAATCCGATCCGCATATCCCGCTTGCGGCAAACAGGGCACGATATAGCCCGCACCGGTCAGAATCGTCAGCATCCGCGTAATGTCGCCCCAAGTCATATCTGAGAACACCCCTTGCTCCAGCAAGGCACGAACGGTGTGGTGCCCATCGGACAAAGCCTGCAAGACAGGCTCATACTGGCTCGCTTCCAGCGCGATATCGCCCTTGCGCCAGCTGACTTTCAACGGGCCGGTTCCATAATGACGCGCCAGCGCAAAGGGGGTCTGAAACCACCCTCCGACGCCGCCACGTTGTGTCTGTGGCAGCCACCCCCGTACAAAAACATCTGCGCGGAACTGCTCGTTCAACAGAATATCACGCAGGCCCTCGCGCCTGACTGAATTGCTTTCTTCTGCGAGCAGCGCCTGCTGTGGCCTGCTGAGACAGATATCGTCGATGTGATCCAGAGGGTTCGCCGCGCCCATAAACTCCAGTTTTGCCTGCGCAAGATCATCTGCAACATCGGCAAAATGAAACGGGGTCCAATCTTTGTTGAAGAACTCATGCGCGAGATAATTCCGGGACATGGACTTCATCTCGCTCAGCCGGGTCAGCTGACCAGGATTGGAGGCAAAGAAACCGGCGTCGGCCAGCTTCAATCGCTCGGCGAAATCCAGGGCCTCATCGATGCGTTGTTCCAGTGACCCGTTGCCTTGGGACGCGCGATCCGTCAGCAATCGGCGCAATGGCATCGATGGTGCCCAGCCCGGTTGTGTATTGTAACTGATATAGACCAGTCCACCGGGTTTCAGGCGACGGGCAATAAAGTCGATAATCCGTTCCTGATTCTCACGCGAAACCCAGCTATAAACACCGTGGAGCGCAATCACGTCGAAGCTGTTTGGCAGGGTTGCCTCCTCCTCAAAATCCTCAAAGGACCTTTCGTAGAAGGTGACATTGGGCACCGCGGCCTCCCGCGCCAATCGATGTGCACCAGCGATATGCGCCGGATTGAAATCCATGGCATGTACATCAACATGCGGGTTTGCAGCGGCCAGCAGATTGGCGGTGAACCCCTGCCCACAGCCCAACTCACAATAGGTTAGACGGTTGTCGTCCAACCCATGCCGATGCCCCCGCGACAACGCAGCAAACGCCAAGCGCGATGGCGTCATCTCATGAAAGAAATCATGCGAGTAGTCGAGCTCGGCAACATAGCCGGAGGTCCAATCGTTCATTCAGCACCTGTTC
The DNA here is from genome assembly GCF_002407245.1 of Phaeobacter piscinae. NCBI lineage: Bacteria > Pseudomonadati > Pseudomonadota > Alphaproteobacteria > Rhodobacterales > Roseobacteraceae > Phaeobacter > Phaeobacter piscinae. Next base: position 3,238,472 of record NZ_CP010681.1, read on the forward strand.
GTTCGTGGTGGGGGCGACGGCATCTTTCCCTTCTGGGGTGCGCAATGTTTTCATAAAAACGTTGAGGATCTGGTTAACGCATCAGTGTTTTGAGTTGCCAAGTTTGCCGGTGCGACCTGCTGCATTGGCCCGGCGCCAAAATTTCAATGCACAGGCTCGGCCAGCGCTTGCCCTTTCAATCTGTGCAAAAATCCTGTAAGGGCGGCCTATCTGAGACGTGCTGCCAAGACCCCGGCAGTCGAAAGAAAGATAGAGAGGGGTCGGCGGCAATGGGGCCGCCACATCAAACGGGAGACCCGGGATACGCCCGGGAGTGCTCCCAGCTAGGATAAGCTGAATGTTTAACGTTACAAAGAAATCGATGCAGTGGGGCGAAGAGACGCTCACACTGGAGACCGGCAAGGTTGCCCGTCAGGCTGATGGCACCGTGATTGCCACCCTGGGCGAGACCTCGGTCATGGCAAATGTCACCTTTGCCCGCCAGCAAAAACCGGGTCAGGACTTCTTCCCTCTGACCGTCCACTACCAGGAAAAATACTACGCGGCGGGCAAGGTCCCCGGTGGTTTTTTCAAGCGTGAAGCACGCCCCACCGAAAAAGAAACGCTGACTGCGCGTCTGATTGACCGTCCGATCCGCCCGCTGTTCGTCCCCGGCTTCAAGAACGAAGTTCTGGTGATGTGCACCGTGCTGAGCCACGATCTGGTCAACGATCCCGACATGGTCGCAATGATCGCAGCCTCTGCGGCGCTGACCCTGTCCGGCGCACCCTTCATGGGTCCGATCGCAGCTGCGCGCGTTGGTTTTGAGGGCGGCGAATACGTTCTGAACCCGACTGTCGACGACATGCAGGACCTGCGCCTGAACCCTGATCAGCGTCTGGATCTGGTTGTTGCCGGCACCAAAGATGCCGTGATGATGGTTGAATCCGAGGCTTACGAGCTGACCGAAGCAGAAATGCTGGGTGCGGTGAAATTTGCTCATGAGCAGATCCAGCCGGTGATCGACCTGATCATCTCTCTGGCAGAAGACGCGGCGAAAGAGCCGTTTGACTTCCAGCCGGCGGATTATTCCGAGCTGTTCGCCGTCGTGAAAGCCGCAGGTGAAGAGCAGATGCGCGCTGCATTCGCAATCACCGACAAGCAGGAGCGCACCGCCGCTGTTGCCGCTGCCCGCGACGCGATCAAAGCCTCGCTGACAGAAGAACAGCTGGAAGATGCCAACCTCGGTTCCGCCCTGAAGAAGCTGGAAGCTGGCATTCTGCGTGGCGACGTCGTCAAGACCGGCAAGCGGATCGACGGACGGTCAACCACGGACGTCCGCGCCATCGAGTCGGAGACCGGCATGCTGCCGCGGACCCACGGTTCGGCGCTGTTCACCCGTGGCGAAACCCAGGCACTGGCCGTGACCACGCTGGGCACCGGTGACGACGAGCAGTTCATCGACGCGCTGCACGGCAACTTCAAATCCAACTTCCTGCTGCACTACAACTTCCCTCCCTACTCGGTTGGTGAAGTGGGTCGTGTCGGCTCCCCGGGTCGCCGTGAAATCGGTCACGGTAAGCTGGCATGGCGCGCGCTTCAGGCGGTTCTGCCTGCGCCGACCGACTTCCCCTACACCATCCGCGTGGTGTCGGAGATCACCGAATCGAACGGTTCCTCTTCGATGGCATCCGTCTGCGGTGGTTCGCTGTCCATGATGGACGCCGGCGTTCCGCTGAAGGCACCGGTTGCCGGTGTGGCCATGGGTCTGATCCTGGAAGACGACGGCTCCTACGCGATCCTGTCGGACATTCTGGGCGACGAAGACCACCTCGGCGACATGGACTTCAAAGTGGCGGGTACCGACAAGGGTATCACCTCACTGCAGATGGACATCAAGGTTGCAGGCATCACGCCTGAGATCATGGAAAAAGCATTGGATCAGGCGAAAGACGGCCGTCTGCACATCCTCGGCGAAATGGCCAAGGCTCTGTCGGAAACCAACGCGTTCTCCGTCCATGCGCCGCGCATTGAGACCATGCAGATCCCGACCGACAAGATCCGTGAAGTGATCGGCTCCGGCGGTAAGGTCATCCGCGAGATCGTGGAAACCTCCGGCGCGAAAGTCGACATCAACGACGACGGCGTGATCAAGATCGCATCGGCCGACGGCACCGCTATTCAGAAGGCCTATGACATGATCCACTCGATCGTGGCAGAGCCGGAAGAAGGCGCCATCTACACCGGTAAAGTTGTGAAGATCGTCGACTTCGGCGCCTTCGTGAACTTCTTCGGCAAGCGCGATGGCCTGGTACACGTGTCCCAGATCGAAAACCGCCGCCTGAACCACCCTTCGGACGTTCTGAAGGAAGGCCAGGAAGTGAAAGTGAAGCTGCTGGGTTTTGATGATCGCGGCAAGGTCCGCCTGTCCATGAAGATCGTGGATCAGGAAACCGGCGAAGAGATCAAGGCTGAGAAGAAAGAAGACGCAGAATAATCTGCCTCTTGTTTTGAAAACACATGGAACCCCGCCAGAGATGGCGGGGTTTCTTCGTTTTCGGGTCCGCAGGCTGCGGCCTCCCTCTTTTCACCGCTGGGCAAGATCGCTACCTCTGGCTTATGCGATCCTATATCATTCATATGGCAGGTGATCAGAAACGCGCCCCAAATGTGGCACGGCTGATGACGGAGCTGCCACAGCCGGAGGTCATTGAGGCGGTCAACGGCCGCGCGGTTCTGGAGGCAGGCGGGATCACCGTGCGCAATGGCGACCTGCACCAGCCACGTTACCCCTTTGCGCTGAGGGCTGGGGAGATCGGCTGTTTCCTGTCCCACCGCAAATGCTGGCAGAAGATCGTCGACAGCGCTGATGAGTTCGGCCTGATCGTCGAGGACGATCTTGCCTTGGATCTGGGGATCTGGCGCGATGCCATCGCATTGGCCGAAAATCACGCCACCACCGAGAGTTTTTTCCGGCTGCCTGCCAAACACCGCGAAACCGCGACGCAGCTTATCGCGACCGAGGGCGAAGCGCGCCTGTTCCTGCCAAGACGCATCGGATTGCAAACCGTCGCGCAGATGGTGGGAAAAGCCGCGGCGGCGCGTCTACTGGCTGCCACGGAGACGCTGGACCGTCCGGTTGATACCTTTCTCCAGATGCACTGGATCCATGGGCAAATGGTCCACACCATCTGGCCCAATGGTGCATCAGAACTGACGGAGGCATTGGGGGGCTCAACCATCCAGTCGCGCCCCACAGGAGGAAAGATCGCGCGTGAAGTGAAACGCGCACTCTACCGGAGCCAAGTCGCCCTGCGCCCACAAAAACACTCGTAGTGGAGCCATAGAAAAAGGGGCCGGTCGGCCCCTTTTCCACAACGGTCAGTTCACAGGGGCACGACGCCCCCGTTTGGATGCTTCAGTCGGTTATTCCGGCGCCTTGGTTTTGCGCAGATAGGGGAAGATCGTCTCGAACTCACCGAACTTGGCTTTGGCGTCCTCATTCGACACGCTTGGCGGGATAATCACATCTTCGCCGGGCACCCAGTTCGCAGGCGTCGCAACGCCTTTGCCCGACATCTGCAGACCGTCCAGAGCGCGCAGGATTTCGGCAAAGTTACGTCCCACGGTCATCGGGTAGGTCATTGACAGCTTCAACTGCTTGTCCGGACCGATGATGAAGACAGAGCGCACAGTGGCACTGTCTGCAGGGGTGCGGCCATCGGGGAGATAGGCCTCAGCAGGCAGCATGTCGAAGGCCTTGGAGACGGCCAGTCCTTCATCGGCAATGATCGGAAAGCCCGCGCTGGCCTTGCCGTAGCTTTCGATGTCACCTTTCCATTTCTTGTGATCCTCGACACCGTCAACGGACACACCGATCACCTTGGTATTGCGGGCTGCCCATTCGTCAGCCAGCTGCGCCACAGCCGAAAACTCCGTGGTGCAGACAGGTGTAAAATCTTTGGGGTGGGAAAACAGGATCGCCCAGCTGTCGCCGATCCAATCATGAAACGAGACGGTGCCCTGATCGGTTTCTGCGGTGAAATCCGGAACCACATCATTGATACGCAAACCCATGGGTCTCTCCTCTGCTGTCAAATAATTGTTCTCTGGTAGATAACCTAACCACTCAACGCGCAGGTTAAACCCTTGATCGGGTGCAAGCAGCCGAAAAGATTAACCCACGCGCAAATCTGACCCGTCCGGGACATACGTGTACGTCAATCGATGAGACCGCGCAGCCATCCCAAAACAGCGGTAAAATGGCGGATTTTTGTCCATTTCTATGATTTGATCAAATTATTCATTCCCCCCTTGCCCATCAGAAACACCGGTGACAGAGTGTCGGCCAATTGCGGGGTTTTGCCCCGTCACACCCTGATACCTGGGAGATCGACAGATGATCGAGAAACGTGATTTTTACATCAACGGCCAATGGGTCGCCCCTGCTGCACCCAATGATTTCGAAGTGATCGACCCCTCGACCGAGGCCCCCTGTGCCGTCATTTCCCTGGGCGATGCTGCGGATACCAATGCCGCTGTCGCAGCAGCCAAGGCCGCCCTGCCGGGTTGGATGGCGACACCGGTTGAAGATCGTATCGCGCTGGTCGAAAAGCTGATCGAAGTCTACGAGAGCCGCACCGAAGATCTGGCGCAGGCGATGAGCGTCGAGATGGGGGCGCCCATCGACATGGCCCGCACTCAGCAGGCAGGCGCAGGCAGCTGGCATCTGCGCAACTTCATCAAGGCGGCGAAGGCGTTTTCCTTCGATGCTCCTTTGGGCGACCATGCCCCCAACGATCGCATCATCCATGAGGCTGTAGGCGTCGCTGCGTTGATCACGCCATGGAACTGGCCGATGAACCAGGTCACGCTGAAGGTTGGCGCCGCAGCCATCGCGGGCTGCACCATGGTTCTGAAACCTTCGGAGCAAAGCCCGCTCAACGCGATGATCTTTGCCGAAATGATGGACGAGGCTGGCTTCCCTGCTGGTGTCTTCAATCTGGTGAACGGTGACGGCACCGGCGTGGGCACCCAGCTGTCCAGCCATCCCGATGTGGACATGGTGTCCTTCACCGGCTCGACCCGCGCCGGCACTGCCATTTCCAAGGCCGCGGCAGATACCCTGAAGAAGGTTCATCTGGAGCTTGGTGGCAAAGGCGCCAATGTGATCTTTGACGATGCCGACGAGAAAGCGGTCAAGCGCGGCGTGCTGCATATGATGAACAACACCGGCCAAAGCTGTAACGCGCCAAGTCGTATGCTGGTTCAGAAGGGCATCTACGACAAAGCCGTCGAAGAGGCCGCCGCTGTTGCCAACAAGGTAGAGGTCGGCCCTGCCTCCAGCGAAGGTCGCCATATCGGCCCAGTGGTCAACGAGCTGCAGTGGGGCAAGATCCAGGATCTGATCCAGAAAGGCATCGACGAAGGCGCCCGATTGGTAGCAGGCGGCACCGGTCGCCCCGATGGCTTGAACCAAGGCTTCTATGTCAAGCCAACCGTCTTTGCCGACGTGAACAACCATATGACCATCGCCCGCGAAGAGATCTTTGGCCCGGTGCTGTCGATTATCCCCTTCGAGAGCGAAGAGGACGCAATCGAGATCGCCAATGACACGCCCTATGGCCTGACCAACTATGTGCAGACACAGGATCCCGCCCGTGCCAACCGCATGGCCCGCAAGCTGCGCGCCGGCATGATCGAGATGAACGGCAAGTCGCGTTCCGCTGGCTCGCCGTTTGGGGGCATGAAACAATCCGGCAATGGCCGCGAGGGCGGCAGCTGGGGGATCGAGGATTTCCTGGAGGTCAAAGCCGTCGGTGGCTGGGCCGACGAGTAACGCCCCACACCAATCTGCGAACCCGACGACAAGAGCCGCCCATCAGGGCGGCTCTTTGCTATTTTTGCGCTGATTTCAGGTGAAACGGCTCCAATCAGGCAGATCAAGAACCAGCTGAGGCACACCATCCGAGGTCCGCTCAACCGAGCGTCCGTCCCACCCAATGGTGCCGCTGATCCGCTGACGCATTGCGGAGAAACTGTCGAATTTCACCACATCCACCGGCTCTTCCAGATGCAGGGTCACACGTCGGCGCGCGCCTTCACCAAAGACCTGCAGCCCGCGCAGCTCAGCGGTGAAGGCCTGACCAAGGTAGCTGCCCCGCAGGGTCTGCCCGACACGCAGGGTCTGCTGCGGAATATTCGGACGCGGTCTGTCCGCCTTGGCACTGATCGTATTCCAATCTTTATAGCCATATTGCCGGGCCACCATCTCAAGCGCGGCGCTATGTGACAGGGTGAGATTGCGGGCCTGCAACTGCTGTCGCAGATTGCGGGCCTGTTGTTTCAGGCTCCCGACGGTGGGGAGGTCTTCTGGGTTGGTCGTCATTCTTGCCTCTTGTCCAATCAACAAGATGCGCCGAAAACATGGAGCCCGCATTGCCATTGGCGCATCACATCGATGGGCGAAAGACAGGAATTCTATTGACGGGGGTTCACCATGGTCGTGTTGACCGCGAGCGGCAGGGCCCCGGCCCTGCCTCAGCCTTAGGCCCTTCCACCCGCCGTGGTCAAGACCCTTGCCACCTCGTGTCTGTGGTTGAGTGGCTGTCTATCAGCCCTGCTGATTGAAAGTGGCCACGTCCAAGCCGCATCAAAAGAAAAAACCGGGGAGGTCATTTACCCCTTGATCTAAACCTGACTTGAGCTCGCAGGGTGGGAAAAACGATTGTTCAAAGGAGACACCGAATGATCCATCAGAAGCCTGTCCCCGCCGTCAAACCCGGTATCAACACCACCTTGACCGGTATTTACGAAACCCACCTGCCGGTGAAAAACCTTGAGGTTTCAATGGCCTTTTATGGGGAGACCATAGGCTTGGAACTTGCGCGTCACCTACCCGAACGGCAGGTCGCTTTCTACTGGGTCGGCGGGCAATCTCAGGGGATGCTTGGGCTCTGGACCGGCGGTGCCGGCCCGATGGGTATGCGGTTGCACATGGCGTTTCGCACCACGGTCTCAGCACTTGATGGCATTTGCGACCGGCTGTCTGATGCCGGGATCACGCCGCTTGATTTTCACGGGTCCCCGACGACAGAACCGGTGGTGCTGGGCTGGATGCCCGCGCTGTCGGTCTACTTCAAGGATCCGGACGGACACTCGATTGAGTTTCTGGCACCAATGACCGACGACCCAGATATGGATTTTGGCGTTGCAAGCTACAGCGACTGGCAGGCGCGATCCGGCGGATGAACCTGACCGGGACTGGTCATGGCGGTCGATGGCGCCTATCAACGCGGTATAGCGCTCCGAGGGACCAACCATGATCATCACCCGCCTGCATGGCCGACTGGGCAACCAGATGTTCCAATACGCTGCCGGGCGTGCGCTGGCGGATCGGCTAGGTGTATCAGTTGCGCTTGACAGTCGCGGCGCCGAGCTGCGCGGTGAGGGCGTGCTGACGCGCGTCTTCGATCTTGATCTGGCGACACCGGATATCCTGCCGCCGTTGCGCCAACGTGCTCCGCTTGGTTATGCGCTATGGCGCAGTTTGGGCCAGCATCTCGGCGCCGGACCGAAGCTGCGCCGGGAGGCAGGCCTGGGCTACAATCCGGGTTTCGCGGACTGGGGCGACAACAGTTACCTGCACGGCTACTGGCAGAGCGAGCGCTATTTCGCACAAAGTGCCGAACGCATTCGGCGCGACTTCACCTTCCCTGAGTATGCAAATCAGCAGAACGCGGAGATGGCGGCCCGCATCCACGAAACCAATGCAATTTCGCTGCACGTACGGCGGGGGGACTATCTGACCCTCGCCGCGCATGTGCTTTGCGATCAAGCCTATTACGAGGCCGCACTGGCGAAGGTTCTGGACGGGTTGGAGGGACATCCAACGGTCTATGTCTTCTCGGATGATCCACAGTGGGCCAAGGAAAATCTCCCTCTGCCCTGTGACAAGGTGGTGGTGGATTTCAACGGCGCTGATACCGACTATGAGGACATGCGCCTGATGAGCCTGTGCAAACACAACATCATCGGCAACAGTTCGTTCTCCTGGTGGGCGGCCTGGCTGAACCAGACACCGGACCGCCGCGTGGCTGGTCCCGCCAAATGGTTCGGCGATCCGAAACTGAACAATCCCGATATTCTGCCGCCAGACTGGCTGCGTATTAGCGTTTAGGTAGGGCCGACCTCAGAACGGAGCCTTGACGCGAAACTTCATCGATTCACCACTGTCAGGATGTTTGATCCGCAGCTCTTCTGCATGCAGCATCATACGCGGGTGATCCAGCGCGCGCCCCGCTGCATAAAGCGGATCGCCCAGAATCGCGTGGCCTAGAGACAGCATATGTACCCGCAGCTGATGCGACCGCCCGGTTTTGGGCGTCAGGCGCACGCGGGTTGCGGTGTCTTCGTACTTCATCACCCGCCAGTCGGTCACGGCTTCTTTGCCAGTGTCATGGCAGACCATCTGGCGCGGACGATTGGGCCAGTCCACGATGAGCGGCAGATCTACGGTGCCGCTGCGCGGTTCAAGCCGACCGTCAACCCGCGCGACATAGGCTTTCTTCGCGCTGCGCTTTTCAAACTGCATGGACAGATGCCGCTGCGCATGTGGAGAGACGCCGAAAACCATCACACCGGAGGTATCGCGGTCAAGTCGGTGCACCAAAAGCGCTTCCGGAAAGGCAGCCTGCAGCCTGCTCAGCAGACAATCCGCAAGATGTTCCCCCCGCCCCGGCACGCTGAGCAGACCATGGGGCTTGTTCACCACTAGGAGCTGGGCATCGTGATGCAGGATGTCCAGGGGATCCTTCGGCGGAGTGTAGTCGCTAGAAACTGTCATGCCCGCGTCCCTAGCGGCCCGTTGCCTGCAGGGCAAGGTATCGCGACGTCGCGCTTGTCGGCGCTTGGGTAGAGCGGCAGGGTGGTGACATCTTCACATCCGCCCCGTCCGCGGGCTCCCTGGTCTGAAAGGTGACGCATGACTCATCCAACCATCAGCAGGCTGCAAGAGGTCGTCGCCAAGGGTGATGACAGTCAGATTGCAGATCTCCTGGCCGAAGACGTGCAGTTTCTGCCACCAACCTACTGGGAAACCTGGACAGGTCGCGCACCGGTCGCGGCCATTCTGGGGCATGTCGGTCAAGTTTTCAGCGATTTCCGCTATCGTCGCATCATGGGAGATAGCGATGACTGGGCGTTGGAATTCCAATGCAAGATCGGCGAATTCGACGCGGTCGGCGTTGATCTGATCACCCTGAATTCAGACGGGCTGATTGCTCAGTTCGAAGTGGTGATGCGCCCTTACAAAAGCATCGGGATCTTGCGGGACGCAATCATGGCGCGGGTCACCTCGGATCCCAGGTTTCTGCACTATCAATCGGCGCTCAGCTGATCGGCCTGGACCATATCGCCCGGATCGTACTGCTACCGTTGCTGGTCGTGCAGGTGGTCAACGTACGGCGCAGGGCCCTGCGCCTGCCTGAACCTTGGGGACCGCGGTTTGGACAGATGGGGCGTGGCGCCCCCCTGCGTCTGTTGATTGTCGGCGACAGCTCCGCCGCAGGGGTTGGTGTCGGTCGGCAGGATGACGCGCTTTGCGGCCAACTGACCACGAAACTGGCCGAAGGGCGGCATCTGACCTGGCGATTGGAGGCGACAACCGGACATCGCAGCGCTGATGCACTGGCGCGGGTCCGCGCATTGCCACCACAGACATTCGACGTCGCTGTCTTGGCGCTTGGGGTGAATGATGTGACGCGGCTTACACGACGGCGACGGTTTCACATGGAACAGTCAGCCCTGATCCGACTACTGCGTGACCGATTTGGAGTCACGCTGGTGATCCTGGCCGGTGTCCCGCCGATGGCGGATTTTCCCGCTCTTCCCAACCCGCTGGCCTGGGTGCTGGGCCGGCATGCGACGCGGCTGGACCAAGTTCTGGCCAAGCTGGCCGCGAAAGATCCAAACATTATTCACCTGCCCTTTACACTGCCACCCGATCCAACGCTGGCCGCACGAGACGGGTACCACCCTTCGGCCACGGCTTATGCGCTTTGGGCTGACACGCTGGCACAGACAATCAACGCCGAACTGTCGGGGCCTTCCGATCCGTCAGGCGCGACGCATCTGGCGCAGCAGAGAAGCGGAATAGATCACCAGCGCGAGCCAGATCATCGGGAAGGCGATCATCCGCGCGCGGCCGAACTCCTCGCCAAAGACAAAGACCGCCGCCAGAAAGATCATGGTGGGCGCGATATATTGCAGGATACCGATCGTGGATAGGCGCAGCAGTTTGGCGCCATTGGCATAGGTGATCAACGGCACCGCCGTCACCACACCACACCCCAGCAACAGCGCGGTATCGCTGAAGTCGCCGCCAAAATGGGCACCGCCCGTGACCGTCAGATAGGCCAAATACACCAATGCAGGGGGCGTTAGGATCAAAACCTCCAACATGAAGCCCTGATTGGGACCAACCGGTAGGGATTTCTTGAAAAAGGCGTAAAAGCCCCAGCTGAGCGTTAGCCCAATCGCCGCCCAAGGCAGCCGACCCGCATCCAGGGCGAGCACCAATACCGCCAGTGCTGCCAAACCGATCGCGACCAATTGGGCAGGTGACAGCCGCTCGCCCAGCAGCACAGCACCAAGCATAACGCTGAACAGCGGGTTGATATAATAGCCAAGAGCCGCATCCAACGCATGGCCGGTCGCGATGGACCAGACATAGATGCCCCAATTCACCGAAATCAGTGCTGCTGTTACCGCGCCCATCATCAACACTTTCGGGGAGGTAAGTGCCGCGCGCAGGTCGCGGGTCCGCCGCAGAATGATGAGCAGAACACCCGCAACAGGCACTGACCAGATCACCCGATGGGCCACCACTTCCGCTGCCGGCATATGCGCCAGCGCCTTCATATAGAGTGGCAGAAAGCCCCACATCAGATAGGCGGAAACGGCAAAGGCGAGGCCCTGTGGCGTGTCTTTGTTCTCAGGCTGCGGCGTCATCGTAAAATCTCCCTGAGCCGGGTTTATGACAGGTCGGCCGACAATGAACAGGGGGGGATATTGCCAAAGGTGTTGATGTCATCGTTGGGCGGCAGCTTTACTCTAGGCTGCCGGGAGGATGCGCGATTATCGCACGCATCTTCCCCTATGACGCGTTATATCATGTCACAAGATCGGGCGTTTCTATTGCTTCACCCGCTCTGATTTCGGGTCATACATCGGCTTCAGCGACACCTCGGCCTTCACCTTCACACCGCAGACGTCAATCTCATAGCTTGAGCCGAGCACATCAGCCGCGCTTTCGCCCTCACACGGCACGTAGCCCATACCGATGGCGGCACCCAGCGTATGCCCGTAGTTGCCGGAGCTGAGGTAACCCACATATTCGCCGTCACGAATGATCGGCTCATTGTGGAAAAGCAGCGGTTCGGCGTCGGTCAGCTTGAACTGGACCATGCGGTTCTTGGGGCCGGTCTCTTTGCGGGCCAACACTGCGGATTTACCGATGAAATCCGCCTTGTCGGTTTTCACCGCAAAGCCCAGGCCAGCGTCGATCACATTGTCCTCGCAGGTGATGTCGTGGCCAAAGTGGCGGAAGCCCTTTTCGATCCGGCAGCTGTCCATCATATGCATGCCGCACAGCTTCAGCCCCATATCCTGACCCGCCTCATGCAATGTCTCAAACGCGTGGCCTGCCATATCCGCGCTGACATAAATCTCCCAGCCGAGTTCGCCCACATAGGTCACGCGGTGAACACGGGCCAGCCCCATACCCAGCTCGATTTCCTGCGCGGTGCCAAAGGGGTTCACCGCGTTGGAGAAGTCATTGGGCGACACTTTTTGCAGCAACTTGCGGGCGTTTGGACCCATAACGGCCAGCACACCCTCGCCTGCGGTCACATCGGTGATCACAACCCGGTAGTCGCCCACATGACGCATCATCCAGGTCTGATCTGCCAGACGGGTCACCGCAGGGGTCACCACCAGATAGGCGGTCTCCGACAGGCGGGTGACAGTCACATCGGCCTCAATGCCGCCGCGGGCGTTCAGGAACTGGGTATAGACGATCTTGCCCGCCGGAACGCTGAGATTGGCGCCGCAGATGTAATTCAGGAAGGTTTCGGCATCCGGGCCTTCGACGCGGATCTTGCCGAAGGAGGACATGTCGTACATGCCGATATTTTCGCGGACAGCCTTGTGTTCAGCTGCCGAGTTTTCGAACCAATTCTGGCGTTTCCAGCTGTATTGGTATTCGCGCTCCTGGCCTTCGTTGGCGAACCAATTGGCACGCTCCCAGCCGCCGATTTCGCCCATCACCGCGCCCTGCTGCAGCAAGTGATGGTGGAACGGGGTGCGGCGCACGCCACGAGCGGTGGCCTTTTGTCGGTAGGGATAATGGTCGGCGTAGAGCAGGCCCAGCGTCTCCTTGGAGCGTTCGTACAGGTAGTGCTTGTTGCCCTGGAACGGCTGCATGCGGGAGATGTCCACGTCGCCAAGGTCGAACGGTTTCTGGCCGTCTTCCATCCACTGCGCCAGCGCCATACCAGCGCCGCCCGCCGACTGGATGCCGATTGAGTTGAAGCCTGCCGCGACCCAGACATTATCCATCTCCGGCGCCAGGCCCAAGTGGTAGGCGTCATCCGGGGTGAAGCTCTCAGGCCCGTTGAAGAAGGTGTGGATGCCCGCCTCGGCCAGCATCGGCATCCGGTTGCAGGCGGCTTCCAGAATGGGTTCGAAGTGGTCGAAATCCTCGGGCAACTGGTCAAATTCGAATGTGTCGGGGATACCGTTCATCGCCCAGGGTTTGGCGTTCGGTTCAAACGCGCCCAGCAGGATTTTGCCTGCGTCTTCTTTGTAGTAGGCGCATTCGTCCGGAACACGCAATACCGGCATCTGGGTCAGGCCCTTGATGCCTTCGGTCACGATGTAGAAGTGTTCACAGGCGTGCAGCGGCACGTTGACGCCCGCCATGCGGCCAACTTCATGGCCCCACATGCCCGCACAGTTCACCACCATGTCGGCCTCAATGTGGCCCTGCGACTGGCCATCATCGCTAGCCCAGTCGACGCCGGTGACACGGCGGCCCTCCTTGGAGATGCCGGTGACCTTGATCCGTTCCTTGACCAGCGCGCCGCGCTGGCGGGCGCCTTTGGCCAGGGCCAGCGCGATGTTGGCCGGATCCCCCTGCCCATCTTTTGGCAGCCACACGCCTGCAGTCACATCGCCGACATTCAGGTGCTCATAGCGGGTTTTCACTTCCTTGGGGGAGATTTCCTCAACCTCGACACCGAATGCGCGCGCCATGGCAGCCTGGCGGAAGATCTCTTCCTTGCGCTCTTCGGTCAGAGCTACGGTGATCGAGCCGCAGCGTTTGAACCCGGTGGCAACGCCTGTTTCCTCTTCCAGCGCGCCGTAAAGCTCCTGGCTGTATTTTGCCAGCTTGGTCATGTTGGCGGTCGCGCGCAGTTGGGCGATCAGACCCGCGGCGTGCCAGGTCGTGCCCGAGGTCAGCTGTTTACGCTCCAGCAGCACAACGTCCTTCCAGCCAAGTTTGGTCAGGTGATAGGCGACCGAGCAGCCAATCACGCCGCCGCCGATGATGACCACGCGGGCCTTGTTGGGAAGATCGCTCATCATGTGCCTCCTGAACTTGACTGGACGAACTGCATGGCCGGATCCTGCCACATCAAGGCGACAACAAATGCATCAAAAACGCCAGTCTGCACCCTCTATTCTCCACCGCTATCCTGTGGATTTTCGACGCTGCTGACGTGACTGAGACACGCGCCGTGATTTGCGCAGAGCGAAGGGTGTCATGCCAAAAAACGCCTTATACAGGGTCGAAAACCCATTGGAGAACCCGCAGGCTAAACCGATTTCGCGCACGCTCATCGTGGTATTCAGCAAGAGGTTATTGGCCTTATTCAAACGCATCTCCCGGTAGAAGCCATTGGGTGTCGTGCCGAGAAAGGTCTTGAACTTGCGTTCCAGCGACCGGGTCGAAATCCCGAGATGGTCAACGATCTCATTGATCGGCAGCGGTTCCTCTATGTGTTCCTGCATAACGTGAATGGCCTGATCAAGGTCCGCATCGCCGGTGATCGTTGGTTTCACACCCGAAAACGGCTGCAACGACGCGAAGTCCCGTACCTTGTCATGCAAGAGGATATTCGCAACCGTCACCTGCGCGGCTGCCGTGGTCAGCTGTCCGATCAGGGCCAGAACGATGTCCACCGTCGCCCCCATCCCGGCACAGGTCACCACCTGCCCATCTTCACTCGCCAGCGCAAAATTGGCGTCGAACAATCCAATGCGTTCACGCATCAAGTTGGTGTTTTCCCAGTGCGTCGTGTGCTGGGCCCCGTCCTTGCCACTGTCACGGATATACCGGCTGGCGGCCTCTGCCAGCAGATAGACTTTGGCCCCGCGCGTGCGGTAGGTGCGGATCAGCGATCCCATCGACAGCTCTGGACAGTCGGGATCCGTATTGCCCAAGACAAACACGCAGTTGGCATCTGCTTTTGCCGCGAAAGGCTCCGTCTCGACAAAGGCGCCGGCGCGGCATCCGACCTGACCGCCCCCAGCAGAGCGCATAGTCCAGGAGAACGGTGGTTGGGCGAGCACACGATTGGCCAACCGCAAGGGCTCCACCACAGCGGAAAACTCAGTGAGCACAAAGCCTTCCGTCAGGATGATATCAACCTGCCACTGACGTCCCCCCGGGGGTGCCCCTCCGGTGGCCACTGAAGTCTCAGGCGCGGAGCCGGTCATTGTCCGGATCCCACAGCGGTTTGTCTTCCTGAACTACAGCGCGGTATTTCTCTCCATAGATCTCAACCTCCAGCTCGGTGCCCGGCACCGCGACATCACGGCGCACCATGCCCAGCGCGATTGAGGCGTTCACGCGATACCCCCAATCGCCGGAAGTGGTCTCGCCGACAATCTCGCCATCCTTCCAAATGCAGGACATATAAGGCGCATCCGCATCGCCAGCCTCAACGATCAGAGTAACAAAGGATTTCTTGACGCCCTGCTGTTTTTCACTCTGGATCGCGGCCTTGCCCGGGAAGTCTTGCGGCTTGTCCAGTTTGACAAACCGCTCAAGCCCCCCTTCCAGCAGCGAATAATCGGTGCTGAGGTCACCTTTCCACGTGCGATAGCCTTTCTCGATCCTCAGCGAGTTCAGCGCATACATGCCGAACGGCTTGGCGCCGCCTTCGATCAGCGCTGCGTAAATGTCAGTCTGATGTGCGTTGGCGCAATGGACCTCCCAGCCCAGCTCACCGGCATAGGACACCCGCGCCAGGAAGGCGGGTTTGCCTGCAACGGTGGCTTCCTGATGGGTCAGCCAGCCAAGCGACAGATCGGCGTCGGAGATATCCGCCAGCAGCTCCCGCGATTGCGGGCCCGTCACAATCATCGTCGCACATTCCGTGGTGTGATCCGTCAAGCTGAGACCAGCGGGTAGAGCCTTCTTCAAGATCTCAAAATCATGCCACTGGGCCGAGCCTGCGGTGATCATGGTGAAGTGATCCTCACCGTGACGCATGCAGGACATCTCCGTCAGGATGCGACCGCGATCATCGGAAAAATAGACAAGGTTCATCCGGCCCACCTTGGGCAGCCCGCCGGTGACCAAGCCGCGCAGGAATTCGGCGGCACCTGCGCCGCTCAGATTAAAGCGAGAGAAGCCCGGCAGATCCAGCACGCCAACACCATCGCGCACGGCTTCGCATTCTTCCTTGATCCGCTGCTGCCACGGGCCGGAACGACCCCAGGTATGAGTGGCGTCCTCAGACGTATCATCGCCCGGCTGCGCGAACCAGTTGGCGCGCTCCCAGCCGTTATAGGCGCCCATGACACCTCCCAACTCTTTGATCTTGGTATGAACCTGGCTGACCTTCTTGTCGCGGGCGGCGGGCCATTCGTGGTGCGGGAAGTGCATGGCATATTCGTTGCCGTAGACTTCCATACCTTTCTGGTCGCAGTAATCCTGATCGGTGTAGTCGGTGTAGCGGCGCGGATCGACCGCCCACATGTCCCATTCAGTCTGACCATCGACGATCCATTCCGCCAGCACCTTGCCAGCACCACCGCCCTGGGCGATGCCAAAGGTGAAGACGCAGGCCTCAAACGCGTTATCGACGCCCGGCATCGGGCCGATCAGCGGCAGGCCATCGGGCGCATAGGGGATCGGGCCGTTGATCACGCTGGACACACCGGAGGTGGCCATCAGCGGCACACGGTCCATGGCGTCGGTCACGATATCCTCGATCCGGTCCAGATCGTCTGACCAGAGCTGGAACGAGAAGTCGTCCGGCATCTTGTCATCATCGGTCATCCAGTGACCTCGGCAGTTCGGCTCATAGGGGCCAAGGTTATAGCCGTTCTTCTCCTGACGCAGGTAATAGGAGACATCCACGTCACGGATCAGCGGTAGCTTTTTGCCGTGCTCCTTGCTCCAGGCTTCGATTTCCGGAATCTGCTCGGTTAGCAGATACTGGTGCGACATTACCATCATCGGCACCGTACGACCGCCATAGTCCTTGAACCATTCACCCACCCGCTGGGCATAGTAACCTGCGGCATTCACCACATAATCACATTCGATGTCGCCCTTATCGGTGTGCACGATCCAGGTTTTGTCTTCCTTCTGCGTCACACCCGTTGCCGGGCAGAAGCGGATAATCCTGGCTCCCATGTCGCGCGCACCTTTGGCCAGCGCCTGCGTCACCTGTGCCGGATCGATATCTCCATCGGTGGGATCATAAAGCACCCCTTCCAGATCGTGGGTCTCCAGAAACGGGTAATGCTCCTTGGCCTGATCAGGTGTCCACATCTCCATCTCAATGCCCTGATACCGGCCCATGGAACAGGCGCGTTCGAACTCCTGCATCCGTTCCTTGGTATGTGCCAGACGGATGGACCCGGACTGGTGGTAGTTCATCGGATAATCGACTTCCTCCCCCAGACCCGCATATAGTTCGGTCGAGTAGCGCTGCATGTTCATGATCGCCCAGGACGTCGAAAAGGTCGGGACATTGCCCGCCGCGTGCCATGTGGAGCCTGCAGTCAGCTCATTCTTCTCAAGCAGCACGCAATCCGCCCAGCCTTTCTTGGCCAGATGATAAAGCGCTGAACAACCGACGACACCGCCGCCGATGATGACCACACGGGCCTTTGTTGGAAAATCAGACATGATGCCTCCCTCGTCGTCAGTCCTCTTGCGGCACACCGTCCGCAATGTCGTAGTAGTCGCCCTTGGAGGCGGTGAAGATGTGCTTTTCGACGCTGAGACCGGTGTTCCCGTCGACAGCGCCCAGTGCAAAGCTGATGGTGTCTTCGTCCATGGCCTTCCAGAACAGGAAGGAGCCGCATCGCGGGCAGATGCCGCGTTTGGCCAGCGATGTTGCCTCAAACCAGCGGACCGGGCCCGTGATCATGAGGTCCACGTCACGCACCTGTGCGGAGGCCCAGATGCCGCCCGATTGCTTGCGACATTGGGTACAATGGCACATCGATGCGCCGCTCGGTTCTGCGGCGGTTTCAAAACCAACGTCACCGCACAGGCAAGATCCCTTGATCATCGCGCACCCTCCAGATCAGGCACGCTGGTCGAACCCAAGAGCACCCCGTAGACAATGAAACAAATGGCCAGAAGACGCCGGATCCACAGGTTGAAGACCGCTTTCATCGCCGCCTGACCCATCGCAACACCAAGCAGCGTGAATCCAGTATAGCTCAGCGTTGTGAGGATCAGCGCGGTGGGCATGATCACCAGCATCTGATCCCAGATTGGCACGCTTGGTTCGACAAATTGCGAAAACGCTGCGAGATATCCGGCAACGCTCTTAGGGTTGATCACCGCCACAGCCAGAGCATGCAGATAGACATGGCGCGCAGGTCGCTCCACTGCCGGAGTTGGCCGTGTGGCGTTGCGCCATCCGCGCACGCCCAGATAGATCAGGAATGCCGCCCCGATCAGCTTGGCAATCAGAAACACACTCGGCGACGCTGCAATCAGAGCCGTCACGCCGATCGCCGACAGCAGCAGAAACAGGGTTGCCTGTGTCAGAATGGCCAGAACGCCGACCATCGCCCGCCAGAACCCCAAGCTCATTCCATTGGAAATGCAATTCACGGCATTTGGTCCGGGTGTGGTGACGAAGACCACCCAAAACACAGCAAAGAGGGTCCAGGCGTCAAAACTCATCAATACACCGGCGGCGCGATAACCCAGACGGCCACAGCAGGCACATCATAGGGGTTGGCCCATTGATAGGCTTCTTCCTTGATCCGGAAGCTGTCACCCGGCCCAACGGTGAAGCTGCGGCCCCCGATCACCAGGTCCAATTGCCCGGCAATCATATAGCCGACCTCCTGTGTCGGACGATCCGCCGGGACCTGCATTCGAGAATGCGGGCGAAAGGTGGAATGCACCATCTCGAAATCGTCGGTCAGATCCGGTGACAGCAACTCCTCCATCAGGCCTTCCTCACCAGACCCCATCGGGCGACGCGCTCCCGCACGGACGATATACCCCTGCTCTGCGGCCGGCGCCGCCGAATGGGCAAACAGCATCGACATCGGCACGTTCAAAGCCTTTGCAATTTCGCGGAGGTCCGAAATCGACGGTTCCGACATATCCCGCTCAACCTGGCTCAGCCAACCGACAGACCGACCTAAACGCGCCGCGAGATCTGCAAGTGTTGCGCCTCGCGCCTTGCGCAAGGCACGCAAATCAGCCCCTAGGCTTGCGGGTTGTGGAGATTGATCCGTCACATAGCACCTGTGAAAATTGCCGCTCATTTTTCACGATGCAATGTATTCATGAAATTTCCAAGGATTTTTTCACGAACATCACTTTATATACAAAAGCCCAGCACACTATAGGCGCCGGGCTCTGTCATCTTTCCGTAAATACTCTGGGGTGAGGCCCTGAGGGCCGAGGGGCAAAGCCCCTGCCACTGCGAATCAGCTTGGAGCGAAGACCCGCTTCAGCATCGCAGCGATCTGTTCTGCATCATTCCCAGTAAAAGCCTCGGGCTGGTCGCTGTCGATGTCAAAAACCCCGATCAATGCTCCATCACCGTTCCAGACTGGCAACACCAACTCAGAGCGCGTCGAAGAAGCGCAAGCGATGTGGCCAGGAAACGCCTCGACATCGGCCACCAGCTGCACCTCGCCGGTCCGGGCCGCTGCGCCGCAGACCCCCCGGGAGAACGGGATCTGCAGGCAGCCATGACCACCCTGATACGGGCCGATCTTCAGCAATTCCGGTGCCACCACCCGATAAAACCCGGTCCAGTCAAACCGCTCATCACTGTGATGCACTTCGCAGGCCACGGTGGCCATCAGCGCGACCTCGTCGGTCTCGCCCTCGGTCAAAGCAGTGATGGTCTTGGCCAGTGTTTCGTAGTCGACCTGCATGGGTAGCCCTCCTTCAACGTCGCTGAGGGGGCTGTCTGCCCCCTCTTGCCCTGTCGGTCAATTCACCCCCGAGAGTATTTTTTGAAAGGTGATAATCACATGCGCTCAATCGCGATGGCCGTACCCTCACCGCCACCAATGCAAATGGCTGCGATGCCGCGCTTCAGGCCGCGTTTTTCCAATGCGTTCAGCAATGTCACGATGATACGCGCCCCGGAGGCTCCGATCGGATGACCCAAAGCACAGGCGCCGCCGTTGACGTTCACTTTGTCACGCGGCAACCCCATTTCATGCATGAAAGCCATGGGCACGACGGCGAAGGCTTCGTTCACCTCCCAAAGATCCACATCGCCAACGGTCCAGCCGAGCTGCGCCATCAGCTTTTGTGCTGCTGGAACAGGAGCGGTTGTGAAGAGCCCCGGCGCCTGGGCGTGACTGGCATGCCCCATGATACGGGCGCGTATGGTCAGGCCTTGCGCTTCCGCAGCATCCTGTGAGGCCAGCAGCAATGCGGCGGCGCCATCCGAAATCGACGAAGCATTGGCGGCAGTCACAGTGCCATCCTTGCGGAAGGCCGGTTTCAGCGTCGGGATCTTGTCCGGGCGTGCTGATTTGGGCTGCTCATCCGCATCCGTAACAGTCTCGCCCTTGCGGGTTTTGACAGTAACCGGCGCGATCTCGTTATCAAAGGCACCGCTTTCCTGTGCTGCCAGCGCATTGGACAATGATGTCAGCGCGTACTCATCCTGCGCCTCCCGCGTGAACTGATAGGTCTCCGCACACTCCTCGGCAAAGGTGCCCATCAGGCGGCCCTTGTCATAAGCGTCTTCGAGCCCATCCAGGAACATATGATCGACCACCTGCCCATGCCCAAGCCGCGCGCCATTGCGCATCTTTGGCAGCAGATATGGTGCATTTGTCATGCTCTCCATGCCGCCCGCAATCATGGTGTCCGCCTGACCCAACGAGATCTGATCATAGGCCACCATCGCCGCTTTCATGCCGGAGCCGCACATTTTGTTCAGCGTGGTGGCCGGCACTTCTTCGCCCAAGCCAGCTGCGAACCCTGCCTGCCGCGCTGGGGCCTGCCCCTGGCCCGCGGGCAAAACACACCCCATCAGGACTTCATCGACAGTGGTGGCCCCTGCCCCCGCAAGTGCGGCGCGCATTGCAGCGCCGCCCAGCTCGGCGGCTGGGACGCCATCGTACATCCCCTGAAATCCGCCCATCGGGGTGCGGGCAGCGCCCGCGATCACAACAGTTTTCATCGAATATTCCTCCTAATGTCGAAATAGTGCATACAAAATCGTAAGGATTGGCGTCTAGGCTGATCGTCAACACATATTGACGCGGGGACACTTATGAGCCTGACCAGCACAACATCCGATGGCACTCAGATCGTGACCGTCAATGCCGAGCGCATTGATGCGGCCATGGCCATCCAATTCAAAGAAGATATGCGCGCGACCACCGAAAACGGACCTGATCGTGTCATTCTCGACCTGTCTGAGGTGAAATTCATCGATTCCAGCGGGCTGGGTGCTATTGTAGCGGCCATGAAGCAACTCGGTCAGGGACGAAAACTGGACCTCGCGGGGTTGACGCCGATGGTCGACAAAGTGTTTCGACTGACGCGAATGGATACTGTTTTTGATTTATATGCGTCGCTGGGCGATGCGACAACCGCAACCCAAATCGATTCTTGAACCAACGCGTGTTTGTTACGCGGAGCGCAAAGACTATGGTAGAAACCTTTTCCTGCACGTTCACGGCTACAGAACTGGATGCCCGATCAGGCGTACAGGATGTTGTCGCGCGGCTGCGCACTATGGGGATCCCGGCCCCCCGTGTGGACGAGGTGCAGATCGCTCTTACCGAGGCCGTGAACAACGTTGTCGAACATGCCTACGCAGGTATGGACATCGGTGACGTACGTATCCGCTGCAACTTGCACCCTGACCAGCTGTGGATTTCCATTGGTGACGGTGGCGCCCCCTTCAAGAACGACGAACTGCCCATGGGCACGCCACATGATCTAACTGTTGATGCCGATCAGTTGCCTGAGGGCGGCTTTGGCTGGTTGCTGATCCGGGAGCTTACCTCCGACGTGCAGTACAAGCGCGACGACACAGGCAACAATCTCTCGCTCTGCTTCGAAATCAAGATGCGCAACGCCAACAGCGCCTGAACAGCACGCGCGGACACGAGGGGCAGCCTGACAGGCAACCAAGCAGTGCGTGACTTGACGCCCAAAATTCACAAGCACAGGATCTTACGCAGATCGCCAGTTTGTGATGCACCCTCCCAAACGCCCCACCCGCCCCATCAGCATTGATAAGCGCTTTGTCGTTGCCTTTGCCTCTGCGCGATCTAATCTGGCTTCCAATCACAGGAGGCATCATGCGCGATTTTCATTTCCCTGGGCGATCAGCTGTATTCGCTGAAAATGGCCTCTGCGCCACATCTCATCCACTGGCAGCGGGCGTTGCGGTTGACATCCTCAAGCGAGGTGGCAATGCCATGGATGCCGCAATCGCGGGCGCCGTATTGCTTGGCATATGCGAACCGCAGATGACCGGGATCGGCGGCGATTGCTTTGTTCTTTATTCACGCCCCGGCGCAGCGGTTCAGGCGATGAACGGTTCCGGGCGTGCGGCGGCGGCCGCAGATGCGGCAGGGCTGCGGGCGAGCGGGCTGGCGACCGTCCCCTTGACCAGCGCACATGCGGTTACCATACCCGGTGCGGTTGATGCCTTCTGCACGCTCTCCGATACGGAAGGGCGGCTTGGACTGGATACGCTCCTTGCACCCGCCATCCACTATGCCGAGGCGGGGGTACCGGTTGCCCCACGCGTGGCCTTTGACTGGCAAAGTGATGCGGGGACCCTGCAAGGCCGTGCCCGCGACCACTACCTCTTTGATGGTACACCACCGAAAATTGGCCAGATGTTTCGCGCAGCAGGGCAGGCTGAAGTGCTGCGTCGGATTGCCAAGGACGGCCGCGATGCCTTTTATACCGGCGAAATTGCTGAGGATATGATAGCTGCGTTGCAGGCGCGTGACGGCGTTCAAAGCGCGGATGATTTTGCCAACACCAAGGCCGAGCTGACCCTTCCCGTTTCTGGAAATTACCACGATATCGATCTGGTTGAGCATCCGCCCAACGGCCAGGGTGCCACTGCCATTCTGATGCTGAATATTCTCAAACATTTCGACATCGCCGGGATGAACCCCTTAGGTGCTGAGCGGGTCCATATTGAGGCTGAGGCGGCGAAGTTGGCCTATGATGCGCGCAATCGGTTTATTGCCGATGCCGAACACACCAACCGATTGGATCATATGCTGGCCCCTGAAACGGCAGCCCGGCTGGCGGAGTTGATCAATCCGAAACGGGCAATGGTTGCCGCCGCCCCACTGAGCGAAGCGGTGCACAAGGACACCATCTATATCACCGTGGTGGACAAGGACCGCATGGCCGTCTCGCTGATTTATTCGATCTTCCATGGCTTCGGGTCGGGAATTGCCTCTGATAAATTCGGCATCCTGTTACAGAACCGGGGCGCCGGTTTCACCTTGGAGGAGGGCCACCCCAATATGTTGGCAGGAGGCAAGCGTCCGATGCACACCATCATCCCCGGAATGCTGCGCAAAGAGGGCGCTGTGACCATGCCGTTCGGCGTGATGGGCGGGGCGTATCAGCCCAATGGGCACGCGCGGTTTGTGTCCAACCTGACGGATTTCCGGATGGATCCACAAGCAGCAATCGATATGCCCCGTGCCTTTGCGGATGCTGGCCAGCTGAAGGTCGAACGAGGTTATAGCGATGCGGTGCGTCAAGAGCTCGCCGATTTGGGCCATAACGTTACGATCCCGGAGACAGCGATTGGCGGTGCTCAGGCGATTCAGATTCACAGTTCGGGAATTCTGGAAGGCGCCAGTGACGCACGCAAGGATGGCTGCGCCCTCGGGTATTGACCCGCTCTCGGCAGCCGATCATCAGAAAGAATAGTGATCTTCGCAGCCGCATGTGCTGTTGCGGAGATCCAATCCCCCAACGGCACCGACCCTAGTTTAGCTGATAGTGCAACGCATAGCTGCCGTCGTCAAAACTGCCAAACATCTCGGGGATATCAGGGTGGCCCACAGGTTCGCCGGAATAATCCGCAATCAGGTTCTGTTCAGACACATACGCCACGTAATATGTCTGATCGTTCTCTGCCAGCAGATGGTAATAAGGCTGATCCTTCACGGGACGGCTGTCCTCGGGGATCGCCTCATACCATTCTTCTGTATTGGCAAATTCAGGATCGACATCGAACACGACACCGCGAAAAGGGTGTTTGCGATGGCGGACAACCTGTCCCAGATTATATTTCGCGCGCGTTCTAAGCATGAATGCTGTTCCTATCGCCTCATGATACTCTGCCACAAGGGAAAATGTCGAATCCGCGACAGGGTTTCGGCGGAAACACTCTGTCCTTCACGATAGGACAATGCTGCTGCCCCCACTGCCAGGTATTCAGCGCCCGTGAAACCCTCGTGATTGCGAAACGTCTATAGGCTTTGCGCAGATCGACCCTTGGTTTCTGGGCGGCCAGCTTTCATATAGGGGGCAAGTTCGAAATGGAGAGCAAGCGCATGATCGATATTCTTGGCGGCGCGGGAGATATGGCCCCCGCAGGTGATCTGGTCAAAGACGTGACCGAGGCAACATTCATGCAGGATGTCGTCGATGCCTCAATGCAGGCGCCGGTGATCGTGGATTTCTGGGCGCCCTGGTGCGGCCCCTGCAAGACCCTTGGCCCCGCATTGGAGGCTGCCGTGACCAAAGCCAAAGGCGCGGTCACAATGGCAAAGATTGACGTGGATCAGAACCAGCGTCTGGTGCAGGCGCTATCGCAGCAGGGTTTGCCGCTGCAGTCGATCCCTACGGTTGTCGCCTTTGTCCAAGGTCGACCAATTGACATGTTCCAGGGCGCTGTGGCCCCATCCGAAATCGATGCGTTCATCAAGCGCGCCATCGAAGCAGGCGGCGGTAGCGCAGATGGCGGTCTGGGCGATGCGATCGAAGCCGCAGAGCAGATGTTGGCCGACGGCGATGTGGCAGATGCCGCACAGACCTTTGCCGCTGTTTTGGGCGAAGATGACAAAAACGCAGCTGCTTACGGTGGTCTGGCTCGTGCCCATGTTGCCATGGGCGACCTGGATCAGGCAGAGGCTGTGCTGAATGGCGCCCCCGCTGAGATTTCCGACGCCGCAGAGATCGAGGCAGCCCATGCCCAAATCGCCCTCGCCCGTCAGGCCGAAAATGCCGGTCCGGTGGCCGAACTGCGCGCAACCGTGGAGGCCTATCCCGAAGACCATCAGGCGCGGTTTGATCTGGCGCAGGCCTTGCATGCCGCCGGCGAGGCAGAGGCCGCCGTGGATGAACTTCTGACGCTGTTCCGCAAGGATCAAGACTGGAATGATGGCGCCGCAAAGGCCCAACTGTTCACGATCTTTGATGCGTTGAAACCGAATGATCCGATTGTTCTGAATGGTCGGCGCAAACTCAGTTCTATCATATTTGCCTAAGGCAATGTCAGCGCTACAGTCCCTAGCATGATACAGGCCGCTGATCTGCCCGATACCCTACCGGTGTTTCCTCTACCCGGGGCGCTATTGCTGCCTCGGGCACGGCTACCGCTGCACATCTTCGAACCGCGCTACCTGCAAATGCTGGAGGACGCATTCAAGACGTCGCACCGGTTGATCGGCATGGTCCAGCCGTTCCCCTCGAAAACAGAAGACAGCACCCTCCACAGTATCGGCTGTGCGGGGCGTGTGACCCAGTTTTCAGAAACCGAGGACGGGCGCTACCTGATCACTTTGTCAGGCGTATCGCGCTTCCGCATCAAGACCGAGGTGAACGGATTCACGCCCTATCGGCGATGCGAAGTCGACTGGAGCGATTTTAACCGCGACCTGGGTAAAGTTGAAGCCGACGGAACTTTCAACCGACCAGGATTTTTGGACCTGCTCGAGCGCTTTTTCGAATCGCGCAACTTGTCGACAGATTGGGATGCGTTGAAGGACGCTGAAGATGAGCTTTTGATCAATTCCCTCTCCATGATGCTCGACTTCGATCCCGAGGACAAACAGGCCTTGCTCGAAGCGCCCTGCCTTGCCACAAGGCGCGAAACACTGGTCACATTGATCGAGTTTGCCCTGCGCGGCGGCTCGCATGAGGAAATTCTGCAATGAGCACTGAACCGTCTTCCACCGATGCCATGGCGGCCTCCTTTGATCGCCGGATGCTGGAGGCATTGGTCTGTCCGCGCACCCAGACGGTTCTGGAATATGACGCATCTGCACAGGAGCTGATTTCGCGCGCCGCCAATCTGGCCTTCCCAATCCGCAACGGGATCCCGGTGATGCTGGAAGATGAAGCCCGCGTGCTAGACTAACTCCCGCGTTCCTTATTGAGGCATTCTGCAATGTGACGGAGACTGGGAATGGTTTGCTCGACCTTCATCCGTTAGATCTTCCGCCCCTGCAGCAGGCGTGGCAGATCGCCGGTCAACCCAGCGGCCTCTCGAATAAAGCTTTGCCGCAGCCCCGGGATCGCACCAACCACGCCCATACCGATGTCGCGCCCCAGACGGAGCAGCGGATTATCGCTGGAAAACAGCCTGTTGAACATATCCGTGGCGGCTGCGAGGCTGGCAGTATCGAAACGACGCCACTGCTGGTATCGCGCCAGCACCAAGGGTGAGGCGATATCCTCGCCACGGCGCTTCGCTTCGGTCAGCACCTCCGCCAGGGCGCCAACATCGCGAAGACCCGCGTTGAGCCCCTGCCCGGCAATCGGATGGACCCCATGTGCGGCATCCCCGACCAGCGCCAGCCGCTCCGACACGAACGCATTCGCCAGTGTCAGGTTCAGCGGATAGGTGAACCGGTCCCCGGCCAGACTGATCTCGCCCAGAAAATCACCAAAGCGCGGACGCAGCGCCGCCAGATAATCCGCCTCTCCAAGCGCCTGAATGGACCGGGCCGAGCTACTGCGTTCGCTCCACACGATTGAAGACCGGTTACCCGGTAGCGGCAGGATGGCCAGAGGGCCAGGCGGCATGAAGAACTGATGTGCGACCCCGTGGTGGGGCTTTTCATGTTCAATCGCACAGACTAAGGCCGTCTGCCCGTAGTCCCATCCGGTCCGTTTGATACCGGCCCGTGCTGCGGTCCCGCTGCGCCGGCCATCCGCGCCAACAATCATGCCAGCGCGCAACGTGTCGCCAGACGCAAGCGTGACGGTCACTCCGCTGGTGTCGACCTGCTGCGCGACCACTGTCTGCTCATCCACCAATGTGATCGCGGCGTTGTCTTCCATGGCGCTGCGCAAGGCCCGGCGCAGATAGCGATCCTCAATCATGTAGCCCATCGGGCCATCTTCGATCTCGGCGTGGTCGAAATGCATGAAAAACGGCGACGGCCCCTGCCCGGCCCTGCCGTCGGTGACCTTGATATCCAGCATCGGCTGTGCGTTGTCAGCGACCTGCGACCAGACGCCAATCTGATCCACCAGCCGCTGCGAGGCCAGCGCCAGGGCATAGCTGCGCCCGTCGAAGGCCTCATCGTCGCGCAGATCTCGAGGGAGCGCATCAATCAGGGTCACGTTGTGCCCGGTCTGTGCCAGCGCCAAAGCAAGAGCCGGACCATTCAGGCCACCGCCCACAATCAGGATGTCAGATGTGTTTTTCATGCCCCGCAATATGCGCCTGCGATTGGGATTGTCCATGGGGCGCGGTGCCGCTACCGTCGCCCCATCCCGTGCAACTTGGAGAGGCGCATATGCAAGAGTGGCTGACGCAGACTGCGGCGAATTTGGGCCGTGGCATCGAGGCGGGCGATATCTGTCCGGTTGCCCTTACCAAAACCTATCTCGATGCGATCGACGCACATCCGCATCGTGACCGGATTTACACCGTCGTGACCCATGACCGCGCCCTCGCCGAAGCAGAAGCCGCCAAAGCGCGCGCAGCAAATGAACAGAGATTGTCGCTATTGGACGGTGTTCCGATCAGCTGGAAAGATCTGTTTGACAGCGCCAGCATAGTGACCGAATCCGGGTCTGATCTGCTGGCCAACCGCATACCTGATCGCGATGCGCTGGTGCTGCGGTCAGCGACCGCAATGGGCGCTGTATGCCTTGGCAAGACGCATATGAGCGAGCTGGCGTTCTCCGGGCTTGGCCTCAACCCGGTGAAGGCGACACCGCCTTGCATTCATGACAGCGCAGCCGCGCCCGGCGGGTCATCTTCCGGTGCGGCGACCTCTGTCGCCTTTGGGCTTGCGGCCTGTGGAATCGGCTCTGACACTGGGGGTTCGGTGCGTATTCCGGCGGCATGGAACGATCTTGTGGGGCTAAAGACCACCTCTGGCCGGATCAGCCTGGAAGGGGTCGTCCCGCTCTGCCTCAGGTTTGATACGGTTGGCCCGCTGACCCGATCGGTTGAGGATGCTGCGCTCTATCTCGGCATGTTGGAGGGCAACCATGGCCCCGACCTGAGAGGGGCAACGTTGGCGGGGAAACGATTTGCCGATCTGTGGACTGTCGCGCAGCAGGACCTCGCGCCTGAGATCGCAAGCGCCTACAGCACGGCCCTGGATCAGTTGCGCGCCGCCGGGGCGGAGATCATGCCGCTAGAGGTGCCCGTGCTGGAAGAAGCCATGGCCCTAAGCGCAGTCCTGTTCACATCCGAAGCCTACGGTCTGTGGAAGGATGTGATTGAAGCAGCCCCAGATCTGATGTTCCCGGAGATCCTCGAACGCTTCCGCTCCGGTGCGGGCTTCAGCGGTCCGGATTATGTCGCAGCTTGGGCCAAGCTGGAACAATTCAGAATGGACTGGGATCTGGCCACCGCAGGCTTTGACGGGATCCTCTGCCCGACCTCCCCCATTCTGCCGCCGAATGTCGCACGGCTCCAAAGCGATCATGACTACTACATCCATTCGAACCTGATGGCGCTGCGCAATACCCGGATTGGGAACCTGATGGGTCTCTGCGCCCTGACGCTGCCGACAGGGGTGCCATCCTGTGGGTTGCAGATCCTCGGCCAGCCCGACTGCGAAGAGGCGCTTTTGCGCATTGGCGCTGCGGTGGAGCGAGCGTTGGCGTGAAAGCCACATTTCGCCAAGCCCGGTTTTGCGTGGCTGGACGCAGCGGGATCGGCTCTGTAGTTTGATCACAAACGGGGCACTAACGATCCCGGACCTGAGGCCAGATATATGAATTTTCCGGAGCGGTTTTCAAACCTGCCGCCATATGCGTTTCCGCGCCTGCGGGCGTTGCTTGACCACCACACGCCGGGCGGCGACGTGGTGCATATGACCATTGGCGAACCCAAACATGATTTCCCTGCCTGGGTTACCAATGTCATCGTCGAAAATGCCGCTGGCTTTCAAAGCTATCCCCCGAATGAGGGCAGCGCCGAGCTGCGCGGTGCCATCAGCGACTGGATCAAGCGCCGCTATGATGTGAGCGTTGATCCAATGACCCAGGTGATGGCGCTGAACGGCACCCGTGAGGGTCTCTACAACGCCGCAATGGCATTGTGCCCGGAGCAGAAAAACGGCGCAAAACCCGTGGTTTTGATCCCTAACCCGTTTTATCAAGTCTACATGGTTGCGGCGATCTCCGTCGCGGCTGAGCCTGTTTTTGTACCTGCCACGGCAGATACCGGCCATCTGCCCGACTATGCCAGCCTATCGCCGGACGTGTTGAACCGCACCGCCGTAGCCTACATCTGCTCCCCCGCGAACCCGCAGGGCGCTGTTGCCAGCCGGGCATATTGGACCCAGTTGATCCAGTTGGCGGAACAGTATGATTTTCGCATCTTTGCCGATGAATGCTATTCTGAGATCTACCGCGATACAGCACCTGTCGGCGCATTGAGCGTGGCGCAGGAGCTGGGGGCAGATCCCGAACGCGTCGTTCTGTTCAACTCGCTCTCCAAACGCTCCAACCTTGCTGGTCTGCGTTCAGGTCTGATTGCAGGCGGCCCGGATACGATGAAGCGGGTGCATCAGCTGCGTGCCTATTCCGGCGCCCCTCTGCCCGCGCCATTACAGGCGGCCGCGGCCCGCGTCTGGGCCGATGAGGCGCATGTTGCCGAGAATCGCGCACTCTATCAGGAGAAATACCGGATCGCGGATCGGGTCTTTGACGGGCTCGATGGCTATATGGCGCCAGAGGCGGGATTTTTCCTCTGGCTACCGGTCGAAGACGGCGAGACAGCCGCACTTAAACTATGGCAAGACACTGGTGTGCGGGTCCTGCCCGGCGCCTATCTGGCCCAAGGTGACGGCACCGCAAATCCCGGCAGAGGCTATATTCGTGTGGCGTTGGTTGCGCCCGCGAAACAGACAGAGGCCGCCCTGCACACGTTGCGCAGCTGCCTGTACTGACGATCCATTGCATGCGCCCCGTTCAGAGGGGGCGCCAAAATAAGAAAAGTCATGGGGACAAAACCCGCGCCAAAAGCGGGACACCCCGACGGACAAGATGAAACGAGGTAGGCATGGCATTTCAGACGCGCAGCCGTGATCCATTGCTGGACAGTACGATGCAGGCGGCCATTGAGAAACGCGGCAAGGAGCTGATCGGCGTCTTGCTGATCGGGCTGGGCCTGATGGTTGCCCTGATGATCGGCAGCTATTCCGCAGATGATCCCAACTGGATGGTGTCAACAGATGCCCCGGTCCAGAATATGCTGGGCCGCACCGGTGCCTCTGTCGCCTTCATTCTGATCACCCTCTTTGGCAAGGCCAGTTGGGCAATTGCCCTATTCCTGACCGTTTGGGGCGGACGCTGCGTGCTGCACCGGGGGGAGGATCGTTTTCTGTGGCCACTGCTGCTGTCGTTGCCCTGGCTCCTGCTGGTCTCTCTGCATCTGGAAACACTGGTCCCCTCGGAGGCTTGGAAATCAGCCCATACTTTTGGCCTTGGTGGTATGATCGGGTACACCTTCCTTGGCATGTTGCTGGCACTGCTGCCGGTCGGGTTGATCTTTCTCGTCAAATTCCTGTCGCTGCTGACGGCACTTGGCATGGTCAGCCTCGGTGCGACCGTGCTCGGCTTCACCCGACCCGAGGTGACGCGCGGCCTGCGGTTTGTGCTTGTTGGCCTCATCCTGATCTATGGTGCGATTGCGGGTCTGCTTGGCCGGGGGGCCGCCAGTGGCATGCAGGCGGCGCTCAGCTATCGCAGCCGTCGCGCCGAACGCACAGCCGCCGCTGTCGCCATGGCCGATGTTGTCGACAGCGCTGAAACCGACCCGCAGATGTTTGAGCCGATGGACTTCGACGATGCCCCGATGGCCGCACCGCCGCTGGGTGCCCCGTCACTTGGGCCAGCTGCTGCGCCCCTTGCTCGGGTAGAACCAACCTTTGAGGCCGCGCAGGAAGACGCCCCCGAGCCGGTTAAGGAAAAGACCGGACTATTTGCCCGCGTGCCAAACCTTATCCGTCGGGCAGATCCCGTCATGCCAGAACCGGAGCTGGTTGAACCGACCCTAAGCGATCTGGATGCCGCCGCAGATCTGGACGGATTGCCCGGCGATGAACGGATCGCAGAGAAAATCGCCAGCGCGGTGCGTGTACGCCGAGCTGCTGATGTCGCCCCCGAAGTGGATTTCCCGCTGACCAAGGGCCGCGGACGCCGACCAGAACCGCTGATTTTCAATCCCAACCAGGCAAGCGACGGCCTACCGCCGGAGCCACCGTTGACCGGCGCATCCTTGGACGCCATGGGCGCGGCACTGGGGGCGACCACGCCTTTGCCTCCCGCGCCTGAAACCAGCTTTTCCACCGCCATCGATCCGCATCAGGATTACGATGACGGCGCCTATGATCATCCTGCTGTCGCATCATCTGAGTTGCAGCATGACGCCTCTCCGGAGTTCGTTGATCATGTCGCATCGGAAGATCTGCCACATGCGCCCGCCGTCACCTCAGGTGCTGCGCAGGTTCTGCGCCGCACGCCTCAGTCAGCGCAAGCTGCCACGGACACTGCGGCAGCCGCGGCAGCTGTATCGCCTCCCGTAGCGCTCCCCGTGGCAGAGCCCCGGCGGGCTGTTGTGGAACAGCCGGTGCGCAAACCACCACAGCCGTCGACGCGCGCCAAGGCGGAAGCACAACCACCCTTGGCGTTTGAGGACACCAGCAGTGACTTTGAACTGCCGCCGCTCTCTCTCCTGACCAGTCCGGCGCAAATCGAACGTCATCATCTGAGCGATGAGGCACTGGAAGAAAACGCCCGGATGCTGGAATCGGTGCTGGATGACTATGGCGTCAAAGGAGACATCGTTTCAGTGCGCCCCGGCCCCGTTGTGACCATGTATGAACTGGAACCGGCACCCGGCCTGAAGGCAAGCCGTGTTATCGGCCTCGCGGATGATATCGCCCGCTCGATGTCGGCGCTCTCTGCGCGTGTGTCTACCGTGCCCGGCCGCACAGTGATCGGTATCGAACTGCCGAACGACAAACGCGAAAAGGTTGTTCTGCGTGAAATCCTCGCCTCGCGCGATTTCGGTGACGGCACCCATGCGCTACCGCTTGCGCTTGGCAAGGATATTGGCGGCGACAGCATGGTCGCCAACCTCGCCAAAATGCCCCACCTGCTGATCGCAGGGACCACCGGCTCGGGTAAATCCGTGGCGATCAACACCATGATCCTGTCGCTGCTATACAAGCTGACGCCAGAGGAATGCCGCCTGATCATGATCGATCCCAAGATGCTGGAACTTTCCGTCTATGATGGTATCCCGCACCTGCTGTCGCCGGTGGTGACCGATCCGAAAAAAGCTGTCGTTGCCTTGAAATGGGTCGTCGGCGAAATGGAAGATCGCTATCGCAAGATGTCGAAAATGGGCGTCCGCAATATCGCAGGCTTCAACGGCCGGGTAAAAGAGGCGCTCGACAAAGGCGAAATGTTCAGCCGCACGGTGCAGACCGGTTTTGACGATGACACCGGCGAGCCGGTGTTCGAGACCGAAGAATTCGCCCCCGAAGCCCTGCCCTATATCGTCGTCATTGTCGACGAGATGGCCGACCTGATGATGGTTGCTGGCAAGGAAATCGAAGCCTGCATCCAGCGCCTGGCCCAGATGGCACGGGCATCGGGCATTCACCTGATCATGGCCACGCAACGGCCGTCGGTCGATGTGATCACCGGCACGATCAAGGCCAACTTCCCGACCCGGATTTCCTTCCAGGTGACCTCAAAAGTGGACAGCCGGACCATCCTTGGTGAGATGGGCGCCGAACAGCTTCTTGGGATGGGCGACATGCTCTATATGGCCGGCGGAGCCAAGATCACCCGTTGCCACGGTCCCTTTGTCTCAGATGAAGAGGTGGAAGAGGTCGTCAATCACCTCAAGCAATTTGGCCCGCCTGAATATATAGGCAACGTGCTGGACGGTCCGGACGACGAGAAGGCGGACAACATCGACGCCGTTCTTGGGCTCTCGACCGGAGGCAACACCGATACCGAGGATGCCCTCTATGACACCGCGGTCCAGATTGTGATCAAGGATCGCAAATGCTCCACCTCCTATATCCAGCGCAAACTCGCCATCGGCTACAACAAGGCCGCACGTCTTGTTGAACAGATGGAGGAAGAGGGCCTCGTTTCCCCAGCAAACCACGTCGGGAAAAGGGAAATTCTGGTTCCTGAACAATAAATTCGGGGCGGGGCCAATTGGTCCCGCCTCTTCACATTTGTCGCAGCGTCCTTATTTAGAAGCCATGAAACAAATCGCCTACGCCATAGCGCTGACGCTCTGTTCCCCGGCTGCATGGGCAGCCGAGAAGCTGAGCCTGAATGAAGTTTCGCAATACCTGAACGGGATTTCCACCGCCACGGCGCCCTTCAGCCAGATCAACGATGATGGTAGCCTGTCGACCGGGAAGCTGTATATGCACCGCCCTGGCCGAATGCGGTTCGAATATGACCCACCGAACAAGGGCGTTGTGGTCGCAGGTGCGGGCGCTGTGCTGATCCAGGACCCGAAGTCAAATCAGCCACCGGAAACCTATCCGCTGAAGCGCACCCCGCTCTCTCTTATTCTTGCCCGGAACGTGAACCTCGGGCGTGCCAATATGGTCGTCGGCCATAGCTTTGACGGCACCTCGACCATCATCCGGGCGCAGGATCCCAAGAACCCTGAATACGGCAGCATCGAAATGATGTTTACCGGTGACCCGGTCGAACTGCGTAAATGGGTGATCCACGATGGCTCTGGTGGGCAGACCACAGTGATCCTGGGCGGGTTAAAGACTGGCGTGAAGCTGCCATCAAAGCTCTTCAACACCAGCTCGGCCCCCACACGCTGATAAGCCACAGACAGAAAAAGCCCCCGCCCAATAATCTGAGCGGGGGCTTTCATTTCAGGGATATGCCGATCAGCGTGCGCGTCGGCAGGTGGCGAGTTGCGTTTGATACATCTCAGCCCGGGCCTGGACCTTTCCAGCGACGCGCAACAGCCAGGGTTTGGACCGGTAGGTGCCCCGCGCATAGCCAGTGTGGCCATCGTGGTAAGCCAGATACTGGTTACGTGCATCATAGAGCGACACGCCGTTCCGCTCCCGCGTCTGGTTCATGTACCAGCCCATAAAGTCGGTGGCGTCCTTGATGCGATTGCGTTTCGCACCACGCCGTCCAGCTGATCTGCGATAGTCGTCCCAAGTGCCGTCCAACGCCTGACTATAGCCATACGCGCTGGATTGCCGCCCCATTGGGATCACCCCAAGCGCAAACCGATGCGGTGTGCGCGCGTCGGAACGGAACCGGCTCTCCTGGTGAATAACGGCCATCTGCACATGCATCGGC
This sequence comes from Phaeobacter piscinae, assembly GCF_002407245.1. Taxonomy (NCBI): domain Bacteria; kingdom Pseudomonadati; phylum Pseudomonadota; class Alphaproteobacteria; order Rhodobacterales; family Roseobacteraceae; genus Phaeobacter; species Phaeobacter piscinae. Next base: position 3,272,763 of record NZ_CP010681.1, read on the forward strand.
ACGCCCCAACGTTTTTCTGTGGCGCGGAACGCCTTCAGATACTCAGGCCGCTGCTTGATGATACTGCACGCGTTGTCGAGATTGCGCGGTGGTGAGCCACCGCCACCGCCGCAGGATGCCACGATCAACAATAGGATCATGGCGCCTATGATTCTGCTCATTGCCTCTGCCTCTTGTAAATCACTGGGCGTATTTTGGCGGCAGTGTAGCCAATCAGGCGCGGCGTGAAAATCACTATTCCGTGGTGCCGCCGATGAAGGCGGTCGGCGATACCGTCAGGAACATCTCAAAGGTCAAATGTTGCAAACACAGGCGCATGGTCGCTGGGCTTCTCCCAACCACGGGCAGCACGCATCACCCGGCTGGAATGGGCTGCGTTCTTGATATCCGGGGTCGCCCAGACATGATCCAGTCGGCGTCCCTTATCCGCCGCATCCCAGTCCTTCGCGCGGTAGCTCCACCAGCTGTAGAGCTGCCCGTCAGGAATATCGTTGCGCGTGACATCGGACCAGCCACCTGCGTCCATGACATCTGCGAAATGCTCGACCTCAATCGGGGTGTGGCTCACCACCTTCAACAGCTTCTTGTGGTCCCAGACATCATCCTCGCGCGGCGCAATATTAAGGTCACCAACCAGAATGGATTTCTCGGGCCGTTCGGCGTTGAACCAGTCGCGCATATCAGTGAGGTAATCGAGTTTCTGACCGAATTTCTCATTCACCGCACGGTCCGGGACGTCGCCACCGGCAGGCACGTAGAAATTGTGGATCGTGACCCCGTTTTCCAACCGCCCTGCAATGTGGCGTGCATGACCTAAGCCTGCAAAATCTTTGTCGCCAACATCCTCGATCGGCTGTCGGGACAGGATCGCCACACCATTGTAACCCTTCTGCCCACGCGCAACCATGTGGCCGTAGCCAAGCTCGGCAAACTGCTCCATCGGGATCTTGTCCACCGGGCTTTTGCATTCCTGCAAACACAGCACATCCGGACCTTCCTCTGCCAACAGCTTGCAGACAATCGGCTCCCGCAGGCGAACCGAATTGATGTTCCAGGTGGCTAGGGTAAACGACATTGCGCGCCTCTTTCTGTCAGATCTGTGCTGTGGGCGGGATACTGCCCGCTCCGACGCGGTGATACCAGTGGCCAAATGATTGTAAGAGGCCGCCCAATCGGCGCGCACGCCCTGCCAGCGCCAAACAGATAAAAAAAGGCCGGGCACAATGGCCCGGCAGTCCAACAGGGAGGAACATGTCATTACCCGGACATGCACGGGAACTCTCATCAGCGCCTAAGGCGCCTGTCTCAATCATCAGCATAGTCACGCGACTTGGCGATTCTATGGCGCTGACATATCAGATTGCCAGTTTGTAGCCACCCGACTCAGTAACTAGTATACGTGCATTCGACGGATCTGGTTCAATTTTCTGGCGAAGACGATAAATATGGGTCTCAAGCGTGTGGGTCGTCACCCCTGCATTATAGCCCCAGACCTCGTGCAGCAGCACATCGCGCTGCACCACTCCCTCGTTAGAGCGGTAGAGGAATTTCAGGATATTGGTTTCCTTTTCCGTCAGACGGATCTTGCGCTCATCCTCGGTCAAAAGCAGCTTCATCGCAGGTTTGAACGTATAGGGGCCAAGCGCGAATACGGCATCTTCGGACTGCTCATGCTGCCGCAACTGGGCACGGATCCGCGCGAGCAGCACCGGAAATTTGAACGGTTTGGTGACATAGTCATTCGCGCCCGCATCCAAACCAAGAATGGTGTCTGCATCGCTGTCGTGGCCTGTCAGCATCAGGATCGGGGCCTTCACGCCCTGCTTGCGCATCAGACGGCAGAGCTCCCGCCCATCCGTATCCGGCAAACCCACGTCCAAAATGATCAGATCATAAAGCGCTTCCTTTGCACGCTCCATGGCATTCTGACCGTTTTCAGCCTCAAAGACATCGAAGTCCTCGGTCATGACCAACTGTTCGCTCAAGGCTTCGCGCAGATCCTCATCATCATCGACGAGCAGTATTTTCTTCAGTTGGGCCATCACCTTGTCCTCCTGTGCTACTCCCAACACATGCGCAGTCCATTCCCCGATCACAAGTTATGCTGCAAAGCTTTCACGCCGACGTGTCCATCAGACGGGAATTGTTTCACTTTCGCATCGTTTGTGACTACTTAAAGGCGGGCCAGCGCAATGATGCAGCGCCCCAAGACCTCAACGACCTCACAGGATTCCCGCATGAGTCTGATGCCCACGATGATCGACCTTCTGGCCCGCGCGCGGGTAGATTTGCGGATGGGGCTGCCGGTGGTTCTGACAACCCCGGAGCAGGCTATTCTGGCCCTCGCGGTGGAGCCTTTGGACACGAAACGTCTTGCCAGCTTGCGGGCGCTCGGTCCTATTGCGCTGACGGTGACAGCCCGGCGCGCTGAAACACTGAAGGCTCGGGTCTATGATGGGGATATCGCCCGTATTGCCGTTCCTGCCTCTGCAGATCTTACATGGATTCAAGCAGTTGCCGATCCGGCTGACGACCTGCGTACACCGATGAAGGGGCCACTGCGAAGCGTCAGAGACGGCGACGCAGAACTCCACCGTCTGGCCATTGCTTTGACGAAATCAGCCCGACTCTTACCTACGGCAGTAATCTGCCCAGTGCAGCATCCGGCACAGTTCGCCCAAAGTCACGGATTAACAACACTGCCACTTGCCGCTGTTGCACCGCTGATGGTCGAAAGCTCGCCCCTCCACCCGGTGGCCGCCGCCCGCCTGCCGATTGCCGCTGCTGAGGCTGGCCGACTGCATATCTTCCGCCCCGAGGATGGCGCCGAGGAACATTACGCCATCGAGATCGGCAAACCTGACCGCAGCCAGCCAGTTCTGGCCCGGCTGCACTCGGCTTGTTTTACCGGCGATGTTCTAGGGTCGCTGAAATGCGACTGCGGTCCGCAGCTTCATGGGGCACTGGCGCAAATGGGTGCCGAGGGCCAGGGTGTTCTGCTCTACCTCAACCAAGAAGGGCGCGGGATAGGTCTGGCCAACAAGATGCGCGCCTATTCCTTGCAGGATCAGGGGTTTGACACTGTTGAGGCCAACCACAGACTGGGGTTCGAGGACGATGAGCGGGATTTCCGCCTGGGTTCTGCTATCCTCAAGGAGCTGGGGTTTTCATCGGTGCGACTGCTGACCAATAATCCGAACAAAATTTCCATGATGGAGAAAACCGGCATCACCGTTGCGGAACGGGTTCCGCTTAAGGTTGGTGAAACCGCATTCAACCGCGGGTATCTCGCAACCAAAGCCGCCAAGTCAGGTCACATGCTGTGAGATCCTCAATGGCGCGCGCTTCGGGGCCGATGGACATGGTGCTTACACGGCAGGGGCTGCGCTTTGCCGGGCGCCGCCTGCCCTGCACGATTGGGCGCGGCGGGCTGACCCGCAACAAAGCAGAAGGTGACGGGGCGACCCCAATCGGCAGCCATGAGATCGTCGGAATGCTCTACCGACCTGACCGCATGACCCCGCCGACAGACTGGGCGGAACCGATTGGGCCCGGTGATCTGTGGTCCGACGCTCCCGGTGCGGTTGACTACAACCACCACATCCGCGCGCCATACGCCGACAGCCACGAAGCTCTGAGGCGGGCCGACCCGCTGTATGATCTGATCTTAGTGACGGATTGGAACTGGCCAGATGCCGAACCGGGACGCGGATCGGCGATTTTTCTGCACCAATGGCGCCGCCCCGGATATCCGACCGAGGGGTGTATCGCCTTCTCACGAAGAAACCTCCACTGGCTGGCCAGACAGATTGCCCCCGGAACGCGCCTTGTCGTGCCGCCGCTGGCAGATTGACAGGCTTCAGTTTTGGCGTGCCAGCCCCCTAGATTTCGTAGGCACGGGCGCCGAAAATAGCGGATCCAACCCGAACATGAGTCGCGCCCAGGGCTATGGCGGTTTCGAAATCACCGCTCATGCCCATCGACAGACCACTCAGACCGTTTCGGGCCGCGATTTTACCCAATAGGGAAAAATGCAGGCTCGGCTCTTCATCAGCGGGTGGAATGCACATCAGACCTTCCACAATGAGATCCATGTCCTGACACTCGCGGATAAAGGCATCCGCCTCACGCGGTGGGATACCCGCCTTTTGCGGCTCTTCTCCGGTGTTCACCTGTACGAATAACTTGGGGCAGTGACCCAACTCCTGTGCCAGTCGGGCGAGGGTTTTTGCCAATTTCGGCCGATCCACAGTGTGAATATTCTGAAACAATTCCATCGCCTGCCGCGCCTTGTTCGTTTGCAGGGGACCGATAAGATGCAGATCCAGGTCTGAGTAGCGGGTCGAAAAATCCGGCCACTTTCCGGCAGCTTCCTGCACGCGATTCTCGCCAAAACAGCGATGCCCTTCGTTCAGAACGGCCTCAACCCGGTCATCGGGCTGAACTTTTGATACGGCAATCAGCTGCACCGATCCTGTGGAGCGATTGGCTTTTTCTTCGGCGGAACGAATGCGGGTTTGAATGTCCTGAAGCGACATGGGGCAGTCTCACTGTGGTCGTTTGTTGCCGCAGACAAACACGGTTTCTGCCCAAAAGAAAAGGGCGAGCTCGTAAGAGCCCGCCCCAAGAACCGTAGTGGTTCAGGTCAGCTTAGAAGCTGAACTGAGCACCGAAGTCGGCACGCATCTGGCCGTCGGCGTTGCCGGTTTTGCTTTCGCCGATACCGCCACGCAGGGAGACGCCGCCGCCCAGGTCGTGGATCACGCCCAGACCGATGTTGCGGGTGTCGCCGTCGCCGGAACCGTCGCCGTAAGCGAAGGTCAGGGTGGTTGCGGAGCTTACGTCGTAAGCAGCGGAGATACCGTAGAAGGTGTCGGATTCGTTGACTGCTGCAACAGATTCGTCACCAACGATCAGAGTACCGGAGAATGCACCCCAGGAACCGCCGAGGGTCAGGACGGTCATGTCGAAGTCTGCAGCTGCACCGTTGTCGGTTTCACCATATGCCAGAGCGGCAGTGATGTTGCCAAAGGTGTAAGCAGCGTGGATGTCGAAACGGTCGCCGTCTGCACCGTTTGCTGCCTGGTCGTAAGCAGCTGCAACAGCGAAGTCACCAACAGCGTAACGTGCGTATACGCCGTTTACGCCTGCGCCACCGGAAGAGTAACCGATGAAGCCATAGTCAGCACCGGAGTACTGGCCCATGAATGTTTCCAGGCCCGGCTCGTTGCCGTAGTAGTTGGGCAGGTTGTCGATTGCGCCAGCAACGTTGCCAACGTCAACACGCAGACCGCCGTACTCAACGGAGAAACGCGCGCCGTTCAGGCCAGCTGCGTTTGCTTCGCCGGAAGCAGCATCTTCGTCAGCCTGCATACGAACGCGAGCGGAGAATTTCACGCCTGCGTCGGTTTCAGCGGATGCGTCGATGTTCATACGGAAGCGGCTGACGATCACGGTGTCGGAAGTGCCACCAACGGTGCGGTCTTCAACGTAACCAACACCAAAGCGGCCGTAGCCACCGAACGAAACGTCTGCTGCTGCAACACCAGCGGTGGCGACCAGCGCAGTCGAAGCGAAGAGAATCTTTTTCATGTTTTTCCCTCGGGTTTAAATTTCCAAGCTCAAACAGGCGCTGAGTGGCACAAGTCTGAGTACGCCATCCGTTTCGCTTTTTTTGGGGTGGTTGCGCAAGCTTGGGCGCAGGCCGCAATTCCTTTCGGCCCGAAGTTGATGCAACCATGTCACAGTATCTTAACCCCAGCGCCATCAACGGCTTCGCACAGAGAGAGTCTATTAAAGAATAGGCTTGTTGCCGCCCTATCGCTTGGCTAGGACTAGTCCGCAACCGGAATAGCAACGGATCTTGCCCATCATGCGCTGGCTCACGAAACTTGGACTCATCTCGCTTCTGGCAGTCACCGCCAGCTGTGGCGCATTCGGCGGCAAGAACCGCGGCGGCCCGTCGACCTATAATGAGAATGTCATTGGCGGCAACCCACGAGACCCTGAGAACATCGAAGGCACAACAATCTGGGACGCCTTCAAACCGACAAAAGCGGAACAGATCGTTCAGGTGAACCGCTACCTTTGGACGGCAACGCTGGATGTGCTGGACTTCCTGCCGTTGCAAACCGTCGAGCCCTACACCGGGGTCATCGTCACCGGCTACGGCACGCCTCCGGGTGGCGGGCGCGCCTATCGCGCCACAGTTCATATCAAAGACCCGGCACTGGACGCCCGCTCGCTGAATGTCTCGCTGCAGACCCGCAACGGTCCCGTCAGCGCAAGCACCGCACGCGCGATTGAGGATGCGATTCTCTCACGGGCGCGGCAGCTTCGGATCGCTGATCGCAGGCTCTGACGCGACGCATCCCCTCATTCTGCCCTCTGGAACAGGCGGGCAAACATCACTATCACAAGCGCCAGGCCCCAAACCTGGCGTTTTTATCTACGAAGGACTGCTCTGATGCCCCGTTATGTTGCCCCGGAAATCGAAGCGCGCTGGCAAGAAGCCTGGGAGAAAGCCGGGATTTTTCAGGCAACACGCTCCGCCAACAAGCCGAAGTACTATGTGCTGGAGATGTTCCCCTACCCGTCGGGCAAGCTGCATATGGGGCATGTGCGCAACTACACGATGGGCGATGTGATCGCGCGCTATAAACTCTCAACAGGGCATAGCGTTCTGCACCCGATGGGGTTCGATGCCTTTGGTATGCCCGCTGAAAACGCCGCAATGGCGAGCGGCGGCCACCCCAAGGACTGGACCTACGCGAATATCGACACGATGGTCGAGCAGATGAAACCGCTGGGTCTGTCGCTGGACTGGTCGCGGATGTTCGCCACCTGTGACGAATCGTACTACGGCCAGCAACAGGCGCTGTTCCTCGACTTCCTCGAAAAAGGTTTGGTCTACCGCAAGAACGCTGTGGTGAACTGGGATCCGGTCGACATGACCGTGCTGGCAAACGAACAGGTCGAAGGCGGTCGTGGCTGGCGCTCCGGTGCGCTTGTCGAACGGCGCGAGCTGACACAGTGGTTTTTCAAGATCTCCGACTATTCGGATGAGCTGCTGACCGCTCTGGACACGCTGGAGAACTGGCCCGCCAAGGTGCGCCTGATGCAGGAAAATTGGATCGGCAAATCCCGCGGCCTCCAGTTCAGCTTTGCCCGTACCGACGGTGGTGACCCGATTGAGGTTTATACAACCCGTCCCGACACGCTGAACGGTGCGTCCTTTGTCGGCATCTCGCCCGACCACCCGATTGCCAAGGCCTTGGAAGCCGAATCGGAAGAGGTGGCAGCATTTGTTGCCGAGTGCCGGAAAGGCGGCACCACCGAAGAGGCCATCGAGACCGCCGAAAAGCTGGGTTATGACACCGGCATCCGCGTCAAACATCCGCTAAACCCGGACTGGGAGCTGCCGGTCTGGATCGCCAACTTCATCCTGATGGATTACGGCACCGGCGCGATCTTTGCCTGCCCGGCGCATGACCAGCGGGACTATGAGTTTGCGACCAAATACGATCTGCCGATCATCCCAGTGTTTGAGAACCCTGAGGACACCTCCCCTCTGACTGAGGCTTATGTCCCGACCAAGGCGGAGAAAGTCCGCTACATCAAGGGATTCGCGGGCAACGACGAACAAACCGGCGAAGAGGCTGTAAACGCAGCCGTCGACAAGGCGGAAGCAGAAGGCTGGGGCGAAGGCGTGACCAAATTCCGCCTGCGCGACTGGGGTCTGTCCCGACAGCGCTATTGGGGGTGCCCAATCCCCGTGGTGCATTGCCCGGATTGCGGCGTGGTGCCCGAGAAAAAAGAGAACCTTCCCATCGCGCTGCCCTACGACGAGGATGGCAAGGCGATCGACTTCTCCGTTCCCGGCAATCCGTTGGATCGTCATCCCAGCTGGCGCAACTGCGCCTGCCCCGCCTGCGGCAAGCCTGCACAGCGCGAAACCGACACGATGGACACATTCGTCGATTCGTCGTGGTATTTCGCCCGTTTCACCGCGCCTGATGCGGATACGCCGACCCGGATGGAAGACGCCGAATATTGGATGAACGTTGATCAGTATATCGGCGGCGTCGAACATGCGATTCTGCACCTGCTCTATTCGCGCTTCTTCGCCCGCGCGATGCAGATCTGCGGCCACCTTCCGGAGAAGGCGATAGAGCCGTTTGATGCGCTGTTCACCCAAGGTATGGTAACCCACGCGATCTATGAAAACGCAGAGCGCCGCACCGAAAACGATCGCCCGATCTATCACTACCCCGAAGAAATCGAAGAACGGGACGGGGCAACCGTGGTCAAAGAAACAGGTGAAGCGGTCAAAGTCATCCCCTCGGCCAAGATGTCGAAGTCGAAAAACAACGTTGTCGATCCGCTCCACATCATCTCCTCCTACGGCGCGGATACAGCACGCTGGTTCGTGCTCTCCGATTCGCCGCCGGAACGCGATGTGGAATGGACGGCTTCCGGGGCTGAGGCTGCGCATAAGCACCTGAACCGCGTCTGGAACCTCTGTGATCGCATTGGCGAAATGGACCCCGGCGCTAGCGGCAACGGCGACGAGGATCTGCTGCGCGAAATGCACAAGGCGATCCGCGATGTCACCCTCAGCATCGAAACCTTTGGTTTCAATGCCGCAATTGCCAAGCTCTACAGCTTCACCAACACACTGGCCAAATCAAAGGCCGGCACCGCAGCCCAGAAACAGGCAATTATGACGCTGGCGCAGCTGATGTCGCCAATGACACCGCATCTTGCGGAGGATATCTGGAGCCATCAAGGCGGCGAAGGCCTCTGCGCGACGGCCCCCTGGCCGGTGGCAGACGATTCGATGCTGGTCGAAGACAGCGTGACCCTGCCGATCCAAATCAACGGCAAACGCCGCGGCGAAATCACCGTGGCCAAAGATCTGGCCAAGGATGAGGTTGAAAAACTCGCCCTTGCACACGAAGCTGTGCAAAAGGCGCTGAATGGCGGCGCTCCGAAAAAGGTGATCGTTGTGCCGGGTCGGATTGTGAATGTCGTGGCTTAACCTGAAATATCCGGCCGCATTGGCCGCTGCCTTTCTGGTGGCGGCTTGCGGCTTCACCCCCGTCTATGCTCCGGGGGGCACCGGGTCCGCGCTTTATGGCGTGGTGACGGTTCAGGCCCCGGAAACGATCGGGGCAACCGATGATACCGATGCCTATTTTCTGGTTCAGAATCTTGAAACCCGGCTGGGTCGCGGGGGTGGTGCTGACTATGCCCTGGATCTGAAGCTGCGCACCCAAAGCGAAGGGCAGGCCATTACCGCCGACAATGAAATCACGCGCTATTCGATCGTGGGGCAGGCCGCCTATGTGCTGACCCGGCAATCTGATGGTGCCATTGTCGCCAGTGGCGATGTGGAAAATTTCACCGGCTATTCCGCCACAGGCACCACGGTTGAAACGCTCGCCGGGGAACGTGATGCCCATCGACGCCTGATGGTTATCCTTGCAGATCAAATCACAACTGAACTGCTGAGCACTGCGGATCTTGCCACTTCCAGCAGCGAACAGCCTGCGGTTGCCGCCAAATGAAACTGAGCCCGCGCGAGGCGGACGGCTATTTTGCCAAACCGGATCCGGGCAAGACAGGCCTTTTGATCTACGGCCCCGACGCCATGCGCGTCTCGCTGAAACGTCAGCAATTGCTGGCGGCGCTGCTTGGCCCCACCGCCGAAGAAGAGATGCGCCTGACCCGGATGCCCGCAGCGGATCTGCGCAAGGACCCGGCGTTGCTGATGGATGCGATGAAGGCGGTTGGCTTTTTCCCCGGCATCCGTGCCGTGTTTGTCGAAGACGCCAATGATACCGCCGCCCCTGCCGTGATCGCCGCACTTGAGGCCTGGCAGCAAGGTGATGCGCAGATCATCGTGACAGCCGGGCAATTGAAAGCCACCTCGAAGCTGCGCAAGGCGTTTGAGGGGCACCGCAACGCCTATGCGACCGGCATCTATGACGATCCTCCGTCACGCGGTGAAATCGAGCGTATTCTGGGTACGGCCCGTATTCGTGATGTGCCAGGGGACAGCATGTCTGCGCTGGTTGATATCGCCAATGAAATCGGTCCCGGTGATTTTTCCCGCATGGTGGAGAAACTGGCGCTGTATAAATACGAGGACAGCACCCCGCTGACGCTTGACGATATTCAGTCCATCGCCCCGCAATCGACCGAAGCGGCAGTCGACGACATGCTCAATATCGTGGCCGAGGGGCGCGGCGCAGAAATCGGCCCACTGATGGGGCGATTGCAGGCCCAGGGCACCAATGCGGTGACACTCTGTATCGGGGCAACCCGCCATTTTCGGACGCTTTACACCATTGCCTCTGATCCCGGCGGTCCGGCGCAGGGTATTGGGCGACTGCGCCCCCCTGCCTATGGCAAGCGCCGTGACAGGCTGCTGCGGCAGGCTCAAAGCTGGGGTGCGTTCAAGCTTGAAACCGCGCTCACCTTGCTGACGGACACCGATCTTCAGCTGCGCTCGGCAGGGCAAACCGCTCCGGCGCTTGCCCTGATGGAACGGGCGTTGATCCAGCTGGCCCGCCTCAGCCGGGTGGGGTAGCCCACGACCGGCAGATCTGCACCGACGTTGCGTTTCAGTCAGAGCGGCTTGAGTAAGGCTTGACCCCACAGCGGGAACCCGGTTCCGTTCCGGGCATAAACCGCAGGGAGATTTCACAATGTACACCGTTATTGGCAAGCAACTGACGCGCAGTTATCGTGTTCTTTGGGCGCTTGAGGAACTGGGCCAATCCTATAAGCTGAACCCTGCCCTGCCGCAGAGCGAAGAGGTCGTCGCCCTCAACGCTTCAGGCAAGGTGCCCGTGTTCAAGGATGGTGAGGCGGTGATCACCGATTCGACCGCCATCATCACCTATCTTGCGGATAAACATGGCAAGCTGACCGCCCCCGCGGGCACCATCGCCCGTGCAAAACAGGACGCGATGACAAATCGTCTACTGGATGAGCTGGACGCGGTGTTGTGGACTGGCGCACGTCACAGTTTCATCCTGCCCGAAGATAAGCGCGTGCCCGAGGTGAAAGACAGCCTGAAATGGGAGTTTTCCCGCAATCTGGCGCAGCTGGAAACCTGCATGACAGGCCCGTTTCTGATGGGGGAAGAGTTCACCATTCCCGACATCATCTGCACCCATTGCCTGAACTGGGCCTATAGCGCCAAATTCCCGATCGAGAGCGAGGCCATGCTGGCCTATAGCAAGCGGATGCGCGCGCGTCCCGCGTTTCAGGCGGTTGCGGCCTCGATCACATAGTCGCCCGTCAGATATCGGACTGCTGACCGCCCCGCCCAGCGCCCTGTCGCAAGGCATGCGGTCAGCAAATATCCACCGGTCGGCGCTTCCCAGTCCAGCATTTCTCCGGCGCAGAATACGCCGGGGCGTCTGTGCAGCATTAGTCCGCCATCAACCGCCTCTGCCAGGACACCTCCGGCGGTGGAAATCGCTTCATCCAGCGGCCGCAGCCCCTGATGCCGGATCGGCACTGCCTTCAGCAACTGGGCCAGCGCCGCAGGTTCAGCCGGAAGCGGACGGGCAAATTCCTGTAGGATCGCCAGGCGCGGTGGTGTCAATTTTGTCACCTTTCGCAAATGGGTCGAGAGGCTGGATTTCCCCCGTGGGCGCGCGAGACGCGCGGCAACCTGCTCCTGCGACAGATCCGGCAACAGATCCATATATAGCTCCGCCCCCTCACGCACTGCAGCACAGATCATATAGACACCGCCCCCTTCCAGGCCCTGTCTGGAAATGACCGCCTCGCCCCGCGACCGGGTTGATCCGGCATGCAGGGCAATCCCCTTCAGCGGTGCCCCGAAATGAGGCGCCATGTGATTGGACCAGTGGACGAGCAATCCTGCATTGGCAGGTTGAAACGCCGCCAGTGGCACATTCTCTCCTGCCAGAGTTGCAGCCCATACCCCGTCAGAGCCGAGCCGCGCCCAGCTGGCACCGCCCGTTGCCAACACTGTTGCTCCCGCTTTTATCACACGGGGACCATCCGGGGTTTCAAACTGCAAGGCATCGCCGCTCCAGCCCTGCCAGCGCCAGCGGGTGCGCCGTTCAACACCGTAGCCATCCAGACGGGCCAGCCATGCCCGCAACAGCGGCGAGGCCTTCATTTCGCGGGGAAAGACCCGTCCTGTGGTGCCCGTGAACAGGGTGCTGCCCAGTCCTGTCGCCCAAGCCATCACCTCTGCCGCGTCGCAGTCTGCAATCATCGGCGCAAGCCAGTCCGCAGCCTCGCCGTAGTGGCTAAGCAGGATCTCGCGCGCCTCATCCTTCGTCAGGTTCAGACCGGATTTCCCAGCCATCAGGAACTTTCGTGCAACGGACGGCTTCGCATCAACAACCAGCACGCGGCGACCGGCCGCCCCCAGTTCTTCAGCGGCCCGCAGACCAGCGGGTCCGGCGCCCACGACCACTGCGTCCCAGCTGTCCCGTTGATGTGTCAAATTGACAGTTCCTTACGTACTTATCCTTGCCGATCGCAACCGCCAGCGCATGTCTTACGGTTGAAACAGCCATACTGAGAGACTGCGCCAATGTCACCGTCTGCCGATGTCGATCCGATATGCCCTCTGTGCCAACGGCCTATCCCGACGGACGTCGCCCAAAGCCTGCATCATCTGATCCCCAAGCTGAAGGGCGGCAAGGGCGGACCAACGGTGCTACTGCATCATATCTGTCACAAAGAAATCCATGCAGCCCTCAGCGAGGCGGAACTGGCGCGGTCTTTCAATACCATTGAAGCCCTGCGTCAGCATCCGAGATTGGCGAAATTCATCGCTTGGGTACAAAAACGCCCGCCCTCCTTCCAGTCGCGCGTACCCGGCGGACGGCGCAAACGCTGAAGCGCCGGGCGCTATACGCGGGTGCAATCCGCCAGAATTGCCTGCGCCATCTCCGCCTCCGCCGCGAGGCTATCCACCATCAGGTCCTGCGCCGTCGTCATCAGATCGCCAGCCGCGACAACACGATCGATCAATCCGAAGATATGTGCCTCCTCAGCGGTGATTTTCTGTCCAGCCGCCAGAATCATCTTCGTACGCGCAGGACCGATCAGCGCTGCCATCCGCCGCGCGTCAGAGGGTTGCGGACGATAGCCAAGCTTCATCACCGGGTAAAACACCTTGGCCGTTGGTACGGCGATACGCAAATCGCACGCCAGCGCCATGCCGTTCGCTCCACCCGCCAGAGTACCATTGAGCGCCGCCACCGTCAGACAGGGCAGATCCGCGATGGCACCCGATAGCTGCTCCCACAGGGGGGACGTCGCCAGCCCGGCTCGCGCCGCATCCAGATCTGCTCCAGCGCTGAAGACACGGCCAGCCCCGGTGATGATCAATCCGCGAGCCTCTTGTGCGCGCTCTGCGATATCACAGAGCTGTTCCAGCATCGCCGCAGTCAGCGCATTCGCCTTGTCCGGCCGGTTCAGTGTCACCGTCCACAACCCGTTTTCGGCGATATCAAGGTCGATCATATCAGGCCGACCTGCCTGCGGATGCCCTCATCCCGTAGCGAGATTTCGGTGCCGACCAGATCGTCGGCCGCCTCAGTACACATCCACAGAAGGGCGCGCGCCGGCCACTCCGCCGGGATATGATCAGACCATTCCAGCTGGCTGACAGGATTGACGCCGCTGGCCTTGATCACCCGCTGCATTTCCGTCGCGACGGTGCCCGGCGACAGCCCCATGGCGCGGATGCCATTGGCCCCTTCTTCATGGTGCAGGCTACGGGTCAGCATCGCCGCGGCGGCCTTGGAAGAGCAATAGGCGCTCCAGCCTTCGACGGGATTATGCGCAGCCCCTGAACTGACGGTCAGTACAGTGCCGCTGCCGGCAGCCTTCATCCCGGGCAAAACTGCCCGCATTCCGTTGAAAACCCCGTTCACATTGATATCGATCAGCTGTGCCCAGTCCGCCGGATCAGCAGCCTCAAGCCGGGCAATTGGATCAACCACACCCGCGTTATTGATCAGCACATCGATCCGCCCGAACTGCGCCTCGGTTTTGGCAACGGCCGCCGCTACGGCTGGATAGTCCGCCACATCACAGGCAAAGGTCAGCACGTTTCCGCCGATCTCCTTGGCAAGCGCGGTCAAGCTCTCCTCGCTCCTTGCCAGCAAGGCCAGATTGGCCCCGGCAGCAGCAAACACGCGGGCCGCATCGGCCCCGATCCCCCGGCTTGCACCTGTTATCACAACTGTCTTGCCCTTGATCTCCATAGTATTAATCTCCAAGTCCCTGTTTTGAAATGTGGTAGACTGGTTAGGGGGAACGGTCCAGAGCGATGCCCCCTTGACCCGGTACCTCCTCCGGCCAACCATGGCGCAAAATAGACCACGAAAGGTATACTTATGTCCGTTTTCCTCGCCCGCAGCAGCGGTGTTGCGATTGTTATGGCGTTTTCTGCCCAGGCGGCCCTGGCAGATGTAACGGCAAAAGACGTCTGGTCGGACTGGAAGTCCTACATGACCGCCACCGGTTACACCGTGAACGGCACCGAAACCATGTCCGGCGATACGTTGACCATATCGGATATCTCTATGGCCATACCTGTCATGGAGGAAGATACCAGCGGCACATTTACCCTGCCTGACATCAAATTTGTCGAGAACGGCGATGGCACTGTCAACATCATGCTGCCTGCTGAAATGCCGATCATGTTCAAAATTGACGGTCCCGAAGGCCCCGTCAGTGGCACCGTTCTGTATTCCCACGATGGCAGCCCGATGCTTGTCTCCGGCGACGCGGATGAAATGACCTATGATTACGCCAGCGGCCTGATGAAAATCGCGCTGAAAGATCTGACGGTACCAGACGCCGACGTTCCGAAAGAGGCGATCAAAGTCAGCATGACACTGACGGATGTGGTCACCAAGACCATCATGTCAAATGCAGATAGCCGCACCTACAACCAGACAATGACCAGTGAAACACTGAATTTTGACGCCTCGATCGACGTCCCTGAAGACGGAGGCAGCGGTGCCTTCAAGGGGGCGATGCAGGGGGTGAACTTCACCGGCATCACAACTGTTCCTAACGGGTTGGAAAGCACCGACATGGCGGCACTGCTGCGCGGCGGCTTCAGCGCGGAAGGCACGTTTGACTTTGCCAGTGGCAACAGCGCAATCAATGGTCAGGATGGCGCGGATACATTTGCGCTGGACAGCACTTCTGAAGGCGGAACAATCGCCTTTGACATGGGCCTTGATGGGCTGACCTATGACGTGAAACAGAACCGGACGGAAACCAACATCACCAGTTCTGACCTGCCGTTCCCGCTGGCGCTGTCGATGGCTGAGGCCGGTTTCAAGCTGACCATGCCTGTTGCCAAATCCGACGAGGAACAGGACTTCGCCCTCGGCCTCGTTCTGCGCGATTTTGATGTGCCAGAAATGCTCTGGGGTATGGTGGATCCAACTGGCGCCCTGCCCCACGATCCGGCCACAATCGCACTGGATCTTGCAGGCAAGGCAAAGCTGGCCTTCGACTTCTTTGACCCCGAAGCCATGGCAGAGGTGGAGAACGGCGAACAGGCACCGGGTGAGCTGCACGCGCTGACCGTGAATTCGCTTGAAATCTCCGCCGCCGGGGCAAAGCTGACCGGTACCGGTGATTTTGCCTTCAACAATGACGATCTGAGCACCTTCGACGGCATGCCGGCGCCCTCCGGTGAGGCAAATCTGACTCTCGCGGGCGCCAACACCCTGCTGGACAAGCTGATCGGCATGGGTCTGGTGTCGGATAGCGACGCCATGGGCGCGCGCATGATGATGGGCATGCTGGCAGTACCGGGCGATGGCGAAGATACGCTGACCTCCAAGATCGAGGTGACCGAGGACGGTCAGATCAAGGCAAACGGCCAGCGCATCAAGTAATCGCGACACAAGGCTGATCCCAGATTGGGGCCGCAATTTGCGGCCCCTTTTTTCGTCTGCGCTCTTGCAGCATCTGGCCGCGCTGGCTAGCTCTAGGTGACGTCCAACCCATGTAGGTGCCTATGACCCAGACCCCCGAAAGCCTAAGCCACGCACTCCTTGATGCCGCCCGCAAGGCCGGAGCTGATGCTGCCGATGCAATGGTGGCCGAAGGCAGCTCCCTTTCCATTGAGGTACGTCAAGGCACGCTAGAGCATGCTGAGCGGTCAGAAGGTGTTGATCTGGGATTGCGGGTCTTTGTCGGGCAACGTCAGGCCTGCGTTTCAGCCTCGGACATGCGGGCCGAAACCCTGACCGCCATGGCCGAGCGCGCCGTCGCCATGGCCCGCGAAGCACCCGAAGATCCCTATGCGGGCCTCGCCGAACCGGGGCAACTCGCCCGGGACTGGGATCTGGCGGCACTGGAGTTGTTTGATGCAAGCGCCGAACCGGCACCCGCTGCCCTGCAGGAGGATGCGCTGGCTGCTGAGGCTGCGGGCTTGGCTGTTAGCGGCGTCACACAGGTGCAATCTGCGGCAGCGGGCTACGGTACCCATAAGGTCCATATGGCGGCGACCAACGGATTCTCCGGTGGCTATCAGCGCAGCAGCCGGTCGACCTCCTGCACGGCGATTGCGGGCAGCGGTACAGGAATGGAACGCGACTACGATGGCGACTCCCGTACGTTTCAGGCCGACCTGCGCAGCGCCAAAGATATCGGAACACAGGCCGGAGAGCGGGCAATCGAGCGGCTCGGTGCTCGCAAGCCGGAAACCGGAAGCTATCCGGTGCTGTTTGACGAACGGGTCTCCTCTTCGCTGATCGGCCATCTGCTGGCGGCAGTGAACGGTGCCAGTATCGCCCGTGGCTCCTCCTGGCTGAAGGATGCGCTAGGGGAGCAGATCCTGCCTGCCCACCTCAGCGTGACGGAAGATCCCTTTCGCCCACGCATCGCGGGGTCCCGTCCGTTTGATGGCGAAGGCCTGGCAACGCAACGCCGCGACATTATCGACAATGGAATCCTGACAGGATGGACACTGGACCTTGCCTCGGCGCGCAAACTGAACATGCAAAGCACTGGTAACGCAGCGCGTGGTGTCGGATCAGTGCCCTCGCCATCCCAGTGGAACATCGCTCTGACGCAGGGCAAAGACAGCCGCGCCGATCTGATTTCTGGCATGGGCACCGGCCTGCTGGTGACCTCCATGATCGGATCGACCATAAACCCCAATACCGGCGATTATTCCCGTGGGGCCGCAGGCTTTTGGGTGGAGAATGGCGAAATTGCCTATCCGGTCAACGAATGCACCATTGCTGGCAATCTACGCGACATGCTGCGCAGCATCGTGCCCGCCAATGACGCCCGCAGCCACCTGTCTCGCGTGGTGCCTTCGCTGCTGGTCGAGGGGATGACCCTTGCCGGAAACTGATCTCTCCCTGCTGATCCGCGCGGCCGAGCAGGCAGGCGACATCGCCTGCCGTTACAGCGGTCCAGAGGCGCAGAAATGGGAGAAACCCGGCGGCGCTGGACCGGTGACTGAGGCTGACCTTGCCGTCAACGAGATGCTATCCGACCTGCTGCAAAAGGCGCGACCCGACTATGGCTGGCTGTCGGAGGAAAGCGAAGACACAGCAACGCGCCTTGAACGTGACAGGCTGTTCATTATTGACCCGATCGACGGCACCCGCAGCTTTGCCCAAGGGTCGCGCACCTGGGCCCATTCGCTGGCAATCGCCGAAGAGGGCGACGTCACCGCAGCGGTCATCTATCTGCCCCAGCGTGATCTGATGTATTGTGCGGCGCGCGGACAGGGCGCGACCTGTAATGGCGCAGAAATCCGGGTGTCTGCGCAAGCTGACCTCAACATGGCGAACGTGCTGGCTGCACGACCTGTGCAGGACCCCAACCACTGGCAGAATGGTCAGGTGCCAGGCTTCAATCGCAGCCACCGACCCTCGCTGGCCTACCGTATGGCACGGGTTGCAGATGCAGGTTACGACGCGATGCTCACCCTCCGCCCCAGCTGGGAATGGGATATCGCCGCCGGCGATCTGATCCTGCGTGAGGCTGGCGGGTGTTGCAGTGATCGCTTCGGCGGGGAATTGCGATATAACAACCCGCACCCGACCCTGAACGGTGTCGTCGCCGCGCCGCCGTGCCTGCATGACCAGCTGATCGCCGCGCTCGACCCGCAGAGCCCCGGCCTTCATCCGCTTTGACATGTGCCCCGCAGCAGGACCCCTCTAGCCATGTCGAGACTTTCCGCCGCATCCGAACGTAGTCTCCGCTGGCCGGCCCGGCCGGTGGGTGAGGTGCTATGGGTCCATGCCTCTTCAGCAGAGCGGTATCTGGCGCTTGGCGATCTGGGCAACCGGATGAAATCCCTGCGCCCCGATCTGTCGGTGCTGGTGACATGGAGCCGCAGCATCACCAACCGCCCGCCGGTTGACGGCTACGATCTGGCTGCGGGGCCACCGCCAGATGACAGCCCGGCAGAAGTGCGGATGTTTCTGGATCACTGGCGGCCCGACCTGATGATCTGGTCGGGCGGGGATCTCCGCCGCGGCCTTATGCGCCAGATGAGCGAACGCAACTTGGACAGTCTGCTGGTCGATATTGATGCCAGCGAACTGCCCGACCGCACCAGCCGCTGGTTGCCGGATCAACGGCGCAGGCTGTTTGAACGCTTCACCGAAATCATGACCCCTTCAGATGAGGCACGGGCACAGCTGCTGCGCCTTGGCCTCGCCGCAGACCGGATCCAACGCACGGATCCCTTGCGATTGTCGACCACGCCCCCCGGCTGCAACAGTGATGAACTCACCCATATGCAAGCCACATTGGGCAGCCGCCCTGTCTGGTTTTCGTCACAAACCGAACTTGAGGATTTACCCACAATCCTGGATGCACACCGCAGTGTATTGCGCCTGTTGCACCGCCTGTTACTGGTCGTCGCCATGCGTGATGAGCAAGATTTGGCTGCAGCGCGCGATGCTATCATCAATAGCGGCCTGCAGTTGGCCGATTGGGACAGCGGCGAAGAGCCCGATGAATACACGCAGGTGCTGCTCAGCTCTGCCGAGGACAGTGGCCTGTGGTACCGGCTATCACCGTTGTGTCTGCTCGCAGGTAGCCTGGCGTCGCGCGCGAACGGGCAGAACCCATTGGATGCGGCAGCTCTTGGTTCCGCGGTCCTGCACGGACCGGGTTTGGGTACCTATGGCCCCCTCTATGAGCGCCTGACTGAGGTTGGCGCCGCGCGGAAGGTCGATAACGCCGAGGATCTGGCACAGGGCGTGCTGAGCCTGTCAGCACCAGATCGCGCCGCCGAGATGGCACTGGCAGGCTGGCAGGTCGTCACCGAAGGCGCCAGCATGACCGATCACCTGATGGACCGCGTTCAGGAGCTTCTGGACAAGCGAGAGGACAGATATGAAAGCCCCTGATTTCTGGCACAAACCAGCCGGACAATTCGATATTCGCAAAACCCTGCTGTCCCCGCTGGGCCATATCTATGCCCGTGCTACAGCAAAACGGCTGACTAACGGCACACCGTTAACTGTGGGCGTGCCGGTGATCTGCGTCGGCAATATCAATGCTGGCGGTACCGGCAAAACACCGACAGTTATCTGGTTTCTGGAACGCTTGCGTGACATGGGGCACGAACCGCATGTGGTTACGCGCGGCTATGGTGGCACGCTTGAGGGGCCGGCGCAGGTGGATCCCGGACGCCATCGCGCCAGTCAGGTTGGCGACGAACCGCTGTTGCTGGCCGCCTTTGGTGAGGTCTGGAAAGCAGAGGATCGCGCCGCCGGAGCAAAGGCCGCGGCGGCTGCAGGGGCGACGGTCATCGTCTTGGACGATGGTTTTCAGAACCCGGCGGTGCACAAGGATCTCTCGGTTGTTGTGGTCGATGCTGATAGTGGGTTCGGCAATGGGCATTGCCTGCCCGCCGGCCCCCTGCGCGAACCGGTCACAACGGGGCTGGCCCGTGCTGATCTGGTTTTGTCACTGGGGCAACCCGAGGCGCAGGCCCGGTTCCAGGCAGCATGGCGGAACGCACTGACGGCTTGCCCACATTACACCGGTGTGCTTGAGCCGCTGAAAACCGGCATGCCTTGGGGCGGAACGCCCGTTTTGGCCTTTGCCGGCATTGGTCATCCACAGAAATTTTTCGACACGCTGCGCGAGCTTGGCGCCGATCTGCGCCGTAGCGAAGCCCTGGACGACCACCAGCCGCTTTCCACTGCGCTGATGACCCGACTGGAAACAGAGGCCAAGCTGATTGGCGCGCAAATGGTCACCACCGAGAAGGACGCCGTCCGCCTGCCGGAGAGTTTCCGCAATAAGGTGATCACTCTGCCGGTACGTCTGCAGATCAGCAATGATGAGGCGCTCTTGGCGCGACTTCGCGAGATTGCGCCACCGCCGCCGTAGCCACATCCAGGATCTATATAACGAAAAACCCGCCACGGAGACCGGGCGGGTTTTCTGTGTTTATCCGCTCAGTACGACGGCGGTTAGCCGTCCAGTTCGGCGTCAATCAGTGTCTTGAACGCGTCATACGACTGGTTTTCGATCTTTTTGCCATTCAGAATGAAAGAGGGCGTGGATTCGATCCCATGCTCAGTCGCATTTTCCTGATACCAGCTCACAAGGGTCTGTGCCTTGGTACCGTCCTGCAAACAGGCTTCAAGCTGCTCTTCTTCCAGGCCCGCCAGCCGCCCGATCTTGCGCAGCGCATCGACAATCTCGGTCGCGCCACCGGCACGGGCCCAGTCGGATTGCCCCTTATAGATCAAATCGCTGATCCCAAAGAATTTCTCTGGTCCACCGCAGCGCGCAATCATCGAGGCCCACAGACCATAACGATCGAAATAGACCTCACGGTAGATGAATTTCACCTTCCCGGTGTCGATATAGTCCTGCTTCAGCTGCTTATAGGCGCCCTGATGAAAATTCGCACAATGCGGACAGGTGTAAGACGCGTATTCGATCAGCGTCACTGGCGCATCTTCCGCCCCCTGGACCATTTCCACGATGGTGGAGGTGTCCACCTCGGCCTCTTGTGCGTGGGCCGCTCCGATCAGCGGATTGCTGGGCAAAGACGTGCCGCCCTGCAATGCGGCATAGCCATAGACGCCCGCCGCAACTGCGACGGAGGCAAAGATGCCGGACATCAAACGGGTCATTCGTACCCCTTTCTGAGAGTTTTCTGTTTTGTCAGCACATTGCGCCCAAGCCGTTCCAAGGCTGCGCGCAAATCATCGCTTTCCACCCCGGTCGCAGCCTCGGCTGCTGCCGCAACATCCTGCGGATCAGGCGCCTGCGGTTTGCGAACCTTCGGGGCGTATTTGAAGGAGACCTGCCCCTCGGCAAAACCGGTGGGCGCGGTCTGGGTGATGCGGACCTTGGAAATGGCGTTGTAGCCATAGACCGCATTGACCTTACTGCGCAGAGGTTCCTTTTGCATCTCCAGCATCGGGGCATGGGCACCGGTGGTTAGCAACGTCAATGTCGCACCAAAACCGCCACGCCCATAGTGGACGTTGACGGGCCGCGCGATGGCGGAAATGTCAGGCCCTGCAATCTCTTCCCAATGGGTCAGCAGACGCGACACAGCAAAACCCCGGCTTTCACCGGCCTTGCGAATCTGATCATTCAGAAGCTGCGATGTCCGTTTGAACCCGCGAGATTTTGTCCGTTGCACTGCCATGCCCGTGGTTTTGCTAGACTGCTCGCCCTATTGTAAAGGGCTGCCATGCGAGAACCAGCGAAACCGGGCCACAAAGGATAAAGAATGCGTGACCTCGACAGCCAGAGCCAACCACAAAGCAGCACATTGCTGGAGTGGTACGACCATCACGCCCGCACCCTGCCCTGGCGGATCAGCCCGGCGGACCGTGCAGCTGGGGTCTGGCCGGATCCCTATCGGATCTGGCTAAGCGAGGTGATGCTGCAACAAACAACCGTGGCTGCGGTGAAGGATTATTTTCACCGCTTTACCAGCCGCTGGCCCACAGTCGCAGATCTGGCAGCCGCGCCGGATGCGGATGTGATGGGCGAATGGGCTGGGCTTGGATATTACGCGCGGGCGCGCAATCTCTTGAAATGTGCCCGAGTGGTTGCGCAGGACTATGGCGGCACCTTTCCCGACACTTACGACGGGCTGATCGCCCTGCCGGGCATCGGCCCTTATACGGCGGCGGCGATCTCTGCCATCGCCTTTGACCGGCAGGAAACCGTCTTGGACGGCAATGTCGAACGGGTGATGGCGCGGCTCTACGATGTCCATGTCCCCCTGCCGACCGCCAAACCACAGCTCAAGGAGAAAGCAGCCGCCCTGACCCCGGCAGAGCGACCCGGCGATCATGCTCAGGCCGTGATGGATCTTGGCGCCACGATCTGCACGCCGCGCAATCCCGCCTGCGGCATTTGCCCATGGCGTACGCCCTGCGCGGCCCGCGCGGCGGGAACTGCAACGGAGTTGCCCAAGAAAACCCCAAAGAAACCCAAGCCAACCCGGCTCGGCATTGTCTATCTGGCCCGCAGCGCTGCGGGTGACTGGCTGCTGGAACAGCGCCCGGACAAGGGGCTCCTGGGCGGCATGTTGGGTTGGCCCGGCAGCGACTGGACCGACAGCCCTGACCATCCCACCCCCGCACCACCGTTTGAGGCCGACTGGCAACTTCTAAACGCTGAGGTGCGTCACACCTTCACGCATTTTCACCTTATCCTGCGCGTCATGCTGGCAGAACTGCCTGCGGATTTCGCAGCTGAGGACCATCAGCGCGTGATCGCGCGACATGACTTCAAACCGACGGATCTGCCAACGGTCATGCGCAAGGCCTTTGATTTATGGAAGGGACGCTGATCCCTTCTCTTTTTTCCGGACCACAGGCATAGTCGGCACAAACATCTTCGACATCACTGGATTTGCGCCATGATGACCACCCCCGAAACACTGCGCAGCTGGCAGGCAGCTCTACCGTTCTGGCTGTCTTTTCTGCTGGTTCCCCTTGTGGTGTTGGCCGCCGTCTATGGCGGTTGGGCCATTTTGTTGCCCCCCTTGGCCACTTGGTATCTCTTTGCCGCGCTTGATGGGGTGTTTGGTCTCAACCTGGAGAACGCCGACCCGCTCACACCCGAGGACGACCTTCGCTGGTACTCCGCCCTGACCATGGCCTGGGTCCCTGTGCAGGCCATGTTGCTCATAGCCATGCTCATCTATGTGCCAGCGGCAGAACATCTGTCAGGTCTTGAGAAGTTCGGCGTGTTCTTCGGCGTTGGCGTCCTGAGCGGCACTGTCGGGATCAACTACAGCCATGAATTGATGCACCAAAAGAGCAAGCTGGAACGCTGGCTGGCGGATATCCTGCTGGCCATGGTGCTCTACTCGCATTTCAGATCCGAACATCTGCTCGTCCATCACCGCCATGTCGGCACACCCCGCGACCCGGTGACGGCGCGCTACAACGAAGGGTTCCACCGGTTCTATCCGCGAGTGCTGCGGCAATGCTGGCAATCCGCCTTTCGCGCCGAGAGCGCCCAGCTGGCGCGCCGCAATTTGCCCTGGACCGATCGACGCAATCCCTTCTTTCGCTACTGGACGCTACAAGGGCTTATGCTGTTGGTCGCGGTTTTGCTGGGTGGGTTCACAGGGCTGTTGCTGTTTCTGGTGCAAGCAGGTGTTGCGATCTGGCAGCTGGAGCTGGTGAACTACGTCGAACACTACGGGCTGACCCGCAAATATCTGGGCAATGGCAAATTCGAACACGTGATGCCACGGCACTCCTGGAACGCCGCACATAAGGCCTCGAACTGGTTGCTGATCAACTTGCAACGCCATTCTGACCATCACTACAGACCGGACCGACGGTTTCCCCTGCTACAGAACCATACCCCGGCCGACGCACCACAGTTGCCCTACGGCTATCCGGTGATGACCGTCGCCGCGATGTTTCCACCGCTCTGGCGCCGGATAATGAACCCGCGGGTGCGGCGATGGCGGCAGATGTATTACCCTGAGATCACCGAATGGAGCGCCTACAATAAGGCTTTGCCGGCGGATCAGCGACCAGAACCAGACCCCACCACGGGTGCCACAGCCTGCTAGCGCGGCAGCGCCCAAAGTGTCATCGATCGTGTCAATCCACGCAGCTCAGACGCAGGGTACCGGGCAAAGCCAGCTCGCTCCAGGTTGGCCGGACCACCCTCGGCCTGCACCTGCTGACGCAGCGCCTCACTGATCACAAGCTGGGCCTCCAGTTCACGTGTACGCTCCTCCAGCCGGGCAGCAATATTCACAGCATTGCCAATCACTGCATACTCCAGCCGGTTCGCACCGATGTTACCAATAACGGTCTCACCGAAATGTACTCCGATACCGACGCGTATCTCAGACTCACCATACCGACGGCGCTCTGCATTCCAATCAGCCAGTGACGTCAGCATGGCCCGTGCACAGATCAACGCGTTGGTTGCATCCTTTGGTCCCGCCAAAGGCGTGCCAAAGGTCGCCATCAGACCATCGCCAAGGTATTTGTCCAGCGTTCCTTCGTGACGG
Source organism: Phaeobacter piscinae (assembly GCF_002407245.1). NCBI lineage: Bacteria > Pseudomonadati > Pseudomonadota > Alphaproteobacteria > Rhodobacterales > Roseobacteraceae > Phaeobacter > Phaeobacter piscinae. The sequence goes on from NZ_CP010681.1 coordinate 3,297,298, forward strand.
AAAACCTCCCGTTCCATCCGGCCGTGAAAATCCCGCAAGAGATCAATCACCTGATAGGCATCGCGATCCGCCGCGAGCCGGGTAAACCCAATGATGTCAATGAACAGTATCGCCACATCCTGGCGCCGGGTCTGCTTCAACGGCTCGTCGTTCTGTGAGAGCTGCTGCACGACATTGGGTGAAAAATACCGCGAAAGATTGGCGCGCTCGCGCTCCAGTACCGCATTATTCTGGATCAGCTGGTAAAACCGCCTTGAAGACACCGCCAATGTGACCGCGACCAGAAAGAACACGATCGCCTCCTGAAGTCGCTGATGCAGAGCAAAGTCCGTTGGATCAACGAAAGGGGCCAGCGCCTGGTTGCCTTCAACCGCTGCCAAGAGCGCCGCACTCATCCCCGACTGAGGCGCGGCAAACCACCAGGCGGTAAAGGCCGCCGACAGCCAGATCAGCACCGTCCAGCTGCCGATGGCAATCACCGTGCGCCAGGAATACGCAAGGGTTCCGGCCGCCAGAATGATGAAAAAGTAGATGAAATTGCCATAGCGATACTGAATCGCTAGTGGCAGATCCTCGCTGCTGAACGGGTTCGGAATGACCATGCCAGCCGTCATGATCGCCAGATCGGCAAAGATCAGCAGCATCTCTAACCGCGATTGCCCGACCCGACCCACTCGGCGGATGAGCCAGCCGTTCAGGCACAGCAACGCCAGAATGAAATGGTAGTACAGAACATCCCACTCGGGAATGACATAAACCAGAAACGCCGCCGTGACCGCCATCGCAATCCAACGCGCGCGCACCGCCAGCTCCAGCCCATTGCGCTTGTGCTCGGTTAGTGCGTCCAGCGCATAGGGGCTCTCTTGCGTGAAAATCGCTTCATCGCTGTCCAATGCCGGAGCGGGAGCGGAGGCAGTTATGGCCATGACGTCTGTCCATCTATTGGCGCCAGTCTCACGCTAAAATAGCGACAGCTGCCGCCAGATGCACCCCATGAAGCACCGCTATAAACGAAAAGACCCCGCCGGATTGGCGGGGCAAGGTTGGCGCCGTCGACAATGCGACAGCGCCTGCGGTTTCACACAGGTTGTGAAAAGGGTGGGATCAGTTCTGAAGTTCTGCCCGAATCTGTTGGCGCAACACATCGATGGGCACGGTTTTTCCATCCCGCTTGAAACACCAATAGGTCCAGCCGTTACAGGACGGTGCATTCTCCAGATGTGCCCCGACCTGATGGATCGATCCCTTGATATTGTCGCCAATCAATGTGCCATCCGCGCGGACCTTCGCCTTGTGGCGCTGGTTCATCGAATAAAGCTCATCACCCGGACGTAGCATACCGCGCTCAACCAGCTGCCCGAAGGGCACACGCGGCTCGGCGCGTTTGCTGGCGGACACCTGCAGCGCCTCGCGGTCGAATTTGCGCACCGATTTGATGCGTTTCTCCGCGACCTCACGATAGGCGGCTTCGCGCTCGATCCCGATAAACTCACGGCCCAGCATCTTGGCCACGGCACCCGTGGTGCCCGTGCCGAAGAAGGGATCCAGTACCACATCGCCGGGATTGGTCGACCCAACGAGGATACGGTGCAGCAGCGCCTCGGGCTTTTGCGTCGGATGCGCCTTGTTGCCGGCGTCATCTTTCAGGCGCTCATGCCCTGTGCAGATCGGCATCACCCAGTCAGACCGCATCTGCAAACCTTCGTTCAGCGCCTTCAGCGCCTCATAGTTGAAGGTGTATTTTGCGCCTTCAGACTTCGATGCCCAGATCATCGTCTCATGCGCGTTGGTGTACCGCTTGCCGCGGAAATTCGGCATCGGGTTCGACTTGCGCCAGATCACATCGTTGAGGATCCAGAACCCTTCGTCCTGCACGGCTGTGCCGACCCGGAAGATATTGTGGTAGGATCCAATCACCCAGATGGAGCCGTTGGGCTTCAGGATGCGGCGGGCCTGTTTCAGCCAGTCGCGGGTGAATTTATCGTAGACGCCAAAGCTGGAAAACTGGTCCCAGTGATCGTCAACCGCGTCCACCTTGCTGTTGTCAGGGCGGTGCAATTGCCCCTTCAGCTGAAGGTTATAGGGCGGATCTGCAAAAATCAGATCAACCGAGTTTGACGGTAGACCGGACATCACTTCGATGCAGTCACCGTCAAGGATCGCGTTTAGCGGGAGCGCCTCGGCGCCCCGTGTAAGTGTTTTGTTCATTTGCTCTGCCTCGATAACCACGGCGCATTTTTGCGCTCATTTTGGTTGTCCACAGGATGAGTCATCGTGGATTCGAGGTCAATTTGTTTTTTAGAACAACGCGATGTGGTTCACTCTTGATACAAGATATTGTGGACAGGCTTAAAGGAACGCCGATGATGTGGGGTCACCCCTAGGCAAACCAACGCCTCGCGATGCTGTTTGGAGGGGTAGCCTGCGTTTTTCTCCCAGCCATAGCCGGGAAACTGTTGCGCCAAATCCACCATGATCCGGTCACGCGCCTGTTTCGCCACGATGGAGGCGGCCGCGATGGAGACTGATTTGGCGTCCCCCTTGATGACGAACTCTGACGCTTGCAGCAGCCCTTTTGGGATCAGGTTGCCATCGATCAGCAGATAGTCCGGCGCCGGGTCCAGTGCCGCAACCGCGCGTTCCATCGCCAGATGCGACGCACGTAAAATGTTCAAAGAATCAATCTCTTCGACAGAGGCATGGGCAATCGACACCTCAGCCTGTGCAAAGATAGACGCCTCCACTGCCTCGCGCCGTTTGGCGCTCAGCTTTTTGGAGTCGTTCAGCCCCTCGGGGATATTATCAGGGTCCAGGATCACCGCCGCTGCCGTCACCGGCCCTGCCAGCGGGCCACGCCCTACCTCATCCACGCCTGCAATGCGCATCTGGCCACGCACTCGCGCCGCCGCTTCCAAACTATAATCGGGATACTCCATCCTTTGGTCTGACCGGGTTTTGCGCTGAGTTTCAAGCCCAGCCATCAGATGAGCACAAAAAGAGGGGGCCGAAGCCCCCTAAGTCTGCTCGAACCTATGGTCCCGCGTTAGCGACGAGTGATGCGATAGCCCCGGTTCTTCAGGCAATCGGGGCGGTAACCAACGCGGTTGCGTTTGCCGTTCCAGAAGGTCACCTGGCAGGCACGCGGCAGCTTGTGTTCAAAACCGTACTGTTTGCGCAGGCAGCCCCGGCCCATCAGGGTGCGGCTCTGGCTGTAGCGCGGGAAATACCGCACGCATTGCGCTGGCAGGTCATAGCGCGCCACCCGCGGCGGCAGTGGTTTAGGACGATGGGGGCGATGCGGTCGGGTTACCTGCTGATGGTCATCATCCCGATTGTTTTTCACAATAGCGCCGATAATGCCAAGAACCGCCAGACCCGCCAGGACCTTGGCGATATCTTCATCCGCCCGTGCAGGCGCTGCGGAAAAACCGGTCACCGCAACCGCGGCGGCAACAATCAGCGTGATGAACTTGCGATGCGGTTTGATATCAACGCTGGAGCGAGGGCTGCGAAACATGGGATGTCCTTCCTTGAGGTCTGAAAACATGAGGTCAGATGACCGATGCAGTCAGCCTGGGGTCAGCCCCCTCGGACAGGCAATAACGCGGCCCTGTTATCGAATATCACTGCGCGCAATCACCTGTGGTTATTGAATATCCCGCAACAAATGCGCAGGGTGAGGGCATGAAACAGTTGCTTATCTCCACGACCCTGATTGCCGGTCTTGCTGCCGGTATACTCAGCGATGCACCTGCGGCCACAGCCGCCGAATGCTACGCCGACTACAAGGCCAAACAGGATGCGCCCCTGCGGCTGCACTACGGTGTGATCCAGATTGGTGGTGCCTGTAGCAAACCAGCGGCCAAGGCGGAAATCTCCGGAAGGTTATCAGCGGCAGGCTGGACCTTGCTGAATGTTCTGTCCATTTTTGGTCCCGACGGGCTGGAACAAAGGAAAGCAGATGCCGGACCCTATTTTCTCCGTTTCTGAGGTGCGCGCGGCAGGCAGCCGCGTCATCGCATTGGGGATTGCTGCCATTGTTGCCCTCCTGGTCATTGCCGGCACCGTGCTCCTGCTGACGCTGCCGGATGCCAATGCCTTCAACGCCCGGGTGGAGCGTGTCTTTGTCGAGAATGACCTCACCACTCAGGCCGAAATCAAACTGCTGGAAATCCTCGCCCAATCCGGCACCGCCTTTGCCGACACGCTGACCAGCTATCGCATGGTGATTTTTGTCCTGCTGGTTTTTGCCACCATGATGATGGTCGCCGCCTTGGTGGTGCTGGCCATGCTGGTCATGCTAAACCGGCGCATGGTGCAGATCGAACGCGCAGGCATTCAGGTGACCGAACTGCTGATCAGCCGCGAGGAAAATACCGTCTATCTCAATACCATGGGCTTCAAACTGACCGCCGCCGCGATGGAGACCCTCGCGGTTCTGGCGGAGGCACGTCTGGATGACGATGTGCTTTCCGGTGCGGAGATTGAGGCGATGATCTCCGGCCGCCCGTCCATCGATTGCGAAGAGGCCGCGGGCGCCACCCGGATCAAACGCCTGCGCGATACATTGGGCAATCAGATGGTGAGTGAGCTTCTGGTCAAGAATATCGCCAAACGGGGCTATGTTCTGTCGATCAGCAAGGATGTGATCCGCATGGTCTGACCGACTGCAGTGGGCACCCGTGCAGTCGGTGACCAATTGGCAGCCGGTGTGGAAACAGCCCTGAGGTCAAGCCGATCAATTCCCCGTGCCGCTCTGGCATTTCTAGCATCAATCACCACATAATAGAGGGCAGGTCGCATGGCCCCCATGCTGGCCAATCAGCAGGAAACGACGCTTATGAATTTGCGCGCAAATACCGCTCCGCAGCCCTATGGCATCCTGATTGAAGAGCTGCGCGGGCCGGTGACCGCGCGCCTCGGTGGGAAAATCATCGCGCAAAGCACCCGCGCCAAGGTGATGTATGAAACCCGCCAGCCTGCCGCGATTTATTTCCCTCGCAATGATATCCACTCCTGCCTATCTGCAGCCAATGGTCACCAGACTTTCTGCCCCTTCAAGGGCACAGCGGGCTATCAGGATCTTCAGCTTGGCAAACACTGTATTGGCAATGCCGCCTGGTCTTACGACGAAGCCTTGCCTGAGGCCTCCGGAATTGCAGGTCATGTCAGTTTCATGCCGGACGCCAACGTCGACATCGACCTGGGCAGCAATCAGCTGGTCATCCCCGACTACGGCAATATCTCCGGCCCCCTGATCGACTGGCTGCTGCGTGAGGCAGCCTATTTGCCCACACCGGAGGAGTTTACCCAGCGCCTTTCCGAAAAACTGGTGGAACAAGGCGTTCATCTATCTCGCCTTTCGGTGATGGCCTGGTCTTTGCATCCTATGATCGCGGGCAAGAACTTCATCTGGAGCCGCGCATCAGGCAAGGTGACCACCTATGCGCCTAGCTATGAGATCCACGACCACCCGGCCTTCCAGAACAGCCCCTTGCGCCACGTCTCGAATGGGCTGGGCGGAATTCGTCAACGTCTGGATCTGGAACAGCCCAGCGACGCGTTTCCCATCCTGACCGACCTGCGAGAGGAGGGCGCGACGGACTATGTGGCCATGCCGCTTCCGTTTTCGGATGGGCGCATCAATGTGCTGACTGTTGCCAGCCACCACCCCAAAGGTTTCACGACTGAGAACTTGGGGCTGATATTTGAATGCTCCGCAGTGATCGCGCGCTACTACGAAGTGTTCATGCAACGCGAAAACGCCCAGTCCCTGCTGGAGACCTATGTCGGCAAACGCACCGGCGCGCGGGTTCTGGGCGGAGAGATCCGGCGCGGCGATGGCGACGATATTGATGCGGCCATCATGTTCTGCGACCTGCGCGGTTCGACCCGTCTGGAAGAGGAGCTGGGCCGCACCGCCTATATCGAACTGCTCAACAATTTCTTTGAGACGGCATCCACCATCGTGCACGACCACGGGGGCGAAGTGCTGAAATTCATCGGAGACGCTGTTCTGGCCGTGTTCCCGGCGGGTGACAGCCCGGCTGAGGCACGCGCTCAGGCGCTGCAGTCAGCGCGCGCCATCGTTGCCGCGCTGGACGCCATGGGCGACGATCCCGGCCAGAGGCGCAGCGAATGCTCCATCGGTCTGGCCTATGGCGGCGTCACCTATGGCAACGTCGGCTCGCGTGAGCGGCTGGACTTCACCGTCATCGGACAGGCCGCAAATATCGCGGCACGGCTCGGCGACTATGGCAAATCCTGTGGCCATACCATTGTGGTCAGCCGAGACTTGCTGGAGACACCGGAACAAGCCACGCCGCTGGGGTCTGTGTCACTGCACAACGTCTCACGCCCCGTAGAGGCCTTCGCCGTGTCCATGGCCATCGACCCAGGCCAGCGTGCTAGCGGCTGACCAGCGCCCGTTGCGCCGGATCGCCCATGGCAACAACCACCGGGTCCTGCGCCTGTCGCGTCTTGAACGCCGCCTTCCCGTCCAGCCCCTGCCAGTTGATCTGTGCCAAAGACTGCGCCACCGCTCCTCCAAGTGTGGTACCCGGCCCGGCGATGATGAACAGATCCGGCGCAAACTCCTGCGCCGCCACCTGTACGGCGCGGGTGAAATCATAGGGTTCGACCACCTGCGTGTTCAGCGTATAACGCCAAAGGCTTTCCACCGTATCCGCGCCCGGCCACCAAATCTGCCCGCGTCCGTCGATCAGCGGCTTCTTGGCGGGACCAAATAGCGATTGTGACAGCCGTGCCCGACCGGCAGCAGCTACCGGAGCCTGCAGCTCCGTGTGGAATGCCGCATGATTGGCCAGACGCATGGGAAAACGATCCTGCAGTGGGGGCACGGCCCGTTCGAACGCGTCTAGCCCCTCGGCATTCCCGGCCAGAACCAACATACCACCCAGATCGATTGACAGCGACAGCTGGTGACCAGGTCGCATGGCGATGTCACTGACCAGCTGCAACAGCTCCGCCTTGCGGCGACGATCCAGCTGCCAATCTTCGCTCTGACAGGGATAGACCAGCTGCCCACCAATCAGGTGCTGCTGCATCAGCTGGCCCATGGTGTTCACCACCTCAAACCCCGCCTGTGGGCTGAGTGTCCCCGCCGCCGCCAGCGCGATATACCAGCCCATGGAATTGCCGGTGACCGCGACGATGTCGATGTCCTCTGCAAGGGACTGCGCATCTGCGATGGCACTGGCATAAATCAGCGGCGAAGCCACGTCACCACGCGTGTATTTCGACACTGAATAGCGATCGGCAGCATCCAGAGCCGAGACGCTCTCCTGTCCTATTGCGTCTCGCATAGCATCAAATGCACTAATTAGAGCCTGTTTATCGCTGTGGTAGCGGGACAGGTAGCCCAGCTCCGCCTTGTTATAGGTACCTCGTCCAGGGCAGATCAAAACAGCGGTCCGGGTCATGTTGCGGCTCCCGTCAAGCGAAGGGCAGCAGCCACAATACTCTCCTTCGAGGGCAAGGTCGCCGCATAGGCCGGTCCCGTTGGGATGAAACAATCCTCTGCCACAACACGGGCCATCGGGCTGCCCTCCGCCTCATAAAACAGCGCCATCAGCGCCTCCGACTGACTGCCAGTGGTGCGGCATTCATCCACGATCAGGATTTTATCGCAGTCGGCGGCTGCAGCCAGCAGCGCCTCTTTTGGCAGGGGCGCGAGCCAGCGCAGATCAACGACACGGGCGGCAATCCCCTTGGCTGCGAGATCCGCCTGTGCCTGCGTCGCCAGATAGCGACCGTTGCCGTAGGTGACGATTGCGAGATCGGTTCCATCCCCATGCACACCGACCTCTCCCAGTGCGATCCGCTGATCCGGCTTTGGGTAGTGACGCATCCAGCCGCCATCCTTGGGCGCGTGCAGATCCCGCATCGGATAAAGCGCGATAGGCTCGACGAAGACCACGACCCGTTGCTCCTCCCGCGCAAGCCGTACAGCTTCGCGCAGCATCATCGCAGCTTCTGCCCCATCTGAGGGGCAGGCAATCACAATGCCCGGAATATCGCGCAGCACAGCCAGCGAGTTGTCATTGTGGAAATGCCCGCCGAACCCTTTTTGATACCCAAGCCCTGCAATACGCAGCACCATTGGGTTGCTGAACTGGCCATTGGAGAAAAACGGCAGTGTCGCTGCCTCGCCGCGGATCTGATCTTCTGCATTATGCAGATATGCCAAGAACTGGATCTCTGGGATCGGCACGAATCCGTTGTGCCCCATGCCGATGGCCAGCCCAAGGATCGACTGCTCATCCAGCAGCGTATCGATCACCCGATCCTGACCAAACCGCTGCTGCAATTTCTGGGTAACACCATAGACACCTCCTTTGCGGCCTACGTCCTCACCCATCACGACCAGTTCGCCGTGCGCCAACATCAGATCTGTGAGCGCCCAGTTGATCAAACGGCTCATTGGCTGTGGATCTGCCTGCGCGCGCAGGTCGCCACCCAACGCCTCTGCCCGGGCCTCAGCACTTGGTCCATTGGTCGGTTGGCACATCCGGGCGGGCGGAACCAGGCTCGCGTTCACCTCATCAGCCGTTTTCAGATGGGGACGGGTGACAGCCTCCGTTCGGATCCTCTCGACCCGTTCACAGGTCTCGGTATAAATCTCCAGTGCGGCCTCGCAGGACAACGCGCCTGTTTCTGACAACAGACGTACCGAATGCAGCAGCGGATCATTGGCCTCATCCGCTTCGACCTCCGCCTTGCTCAGGTAGGTTGTCGGCACATCGGCCCCCGCGTGACCATAGAGCCGGACCGTGCGCAAATGCAGGAACGCAGGCTTGCGCCGCAGTCGCACATAGTCTGCCGCCGCCTGTGCGGTTGCATAGGCATCATGCATATTCAGCCCATCGGCCTGAAAATAACGCATCCCCGGACGGTGAGACATCGACGCCTCGATCCAGCCCTTCGGTGTCTTGACCGAAATGCCGATCCCGTTGTCCTCACAGACAAACAGCAGCGGCAGGGGTGTCGACTGCACGGAGGTCCAGCACGCCGTATTGACGGCCCCCTGCGCCGTTGAATGATTGGCAGAGGCGTCGCCAAAGGAACACATCACCAGCCCATCTTCGGCCAGAACCCGATGTTCCGGATCATGACGCCGCGCCGCGCCGATGGAGTAAGCCGCGCCGACCGCCTTTGGCAGGTGGCTGGCGATGGTGGATGTCTGCGGCGGGATCATCAGCGCCTTTGAACCCAGCACCTTATGCCGCCCGCCAGATGTGGGATCCTCAGCGGAGCAAGCGAAGGACAGCAACATGTCCCAGGCAATACTCTGCCCCGGTACTTGGCCCGCACGGGCGATCTGAAACGCCGCATCGCGATAGTGCAGAAAGGCCATGTCATCGGGCCGCAGCGCTCGCGCCACCGCCGCCATGCCCTCATGCCCTGACGACCCGATGGTATAGAACCCCTGCCCGGCCTTCTGCATCGCCCGGCTGGTCCGGTCCAGCGCCCGGCTCAGTACTTGCGCGCGATAGATCGCCACCGCTTCACTGGGCGTCAGCGCGCCCTCTGGTGCGGCGCCCGGTGGCAGGGACCCTGTCCGCACGCGCTCAAGGAAATTTTGATGTACGATCTCGGCGCGATCCATGGCCTTACCCCTGACAGTTCAATGGCTTTATCACCCAAATCCGCCAGTCTTACCAATGAGATTACCGCCACCATCTATGAGCATCACTCATAGGTTTTGGCCTCATCACTCAGAAACGACAAAGGCCGCGCCGAGGCGCGACCTTTGCTCTCAGGTCAGAAACTGAACCGTGATCAGTCTGCTTTGGCACGCAGGCTGTCGCGGTACAGCGCTTTCGCCAGTGAGATCATCATGAAGACCATGACAATGGTGAACGGCAACGCGCCGATAATCATCGCATTCTGCAGGGCCCCAAAGGGGTTGGACGCCGTGCCGCTGTTGCCCGCGATGATCAGTGCGCCGATGACGGAGGTCAGGATCAGCCCCCAGATAATACGGTGCTTGATGCCGGTTTCCTGCTCACCGCCGGACATAATGGTGTTCATCACCAAAATCCCCGAGTCCGCCGACGTGACCAGGAAGGTCATGATCAGCACAACGCACATCACGGTGATGGCCGACAGGAAGCCACCGGAAATCATCTGCTCCAGCGTTGCAAAGAGCTTCGCCGTGTTGGTGGCTCCGATGATTGACCCCGCGGCGGAGCCGTTCAGTTCCAGATCAATCGCAGTGCCGCCCAGAATAGTCATCCACAGGAAGCAAACGATCGCAGGCGCGATTACACAGCCCAGGATGAACTCACGCACGGTGCGGCCCTTGGAAATGCGCGCCAGAAACAGGCCGACAAAGGGTGAGAACGCAATCCACCAGGCCCAGTAGAATGTCGTCCAACCGGCCTGCCAGCCGAACTGGCGACCGGGTTCACCGGCGGCATAGACAGCGTCTGCATCCAGTGCAGCGGCAGTGGCTGGCAACCCTTCGGTGAAGCCGCCCAACGATCCCCACGGCGATGTTGCCGAACCGTAGACCGTGCTCAGATCGTCCGCGGGCAAAGCCTGCGCCGCATCAGGCAACGCCGCAGCAAAGGCCTCAGCCGATTGCGGACCATAGGCACCAAACGACATCTGAGTGAAGTGAAGGATATAGTCCACCAACCCGCTGCCGAATTTGGTCATCGCAAAGAAGAACGAACCGAAGAACACAAAGGTCAGCAGCAGAATGACCGACAGCACGAGGTTCAGGTTAGAGAGGTATTTGATCCCACGACCAACGCCTGACACGGCTGACAGGATCGACAGTCCCATGATCACAAAGAGTGCCGACAGCAGGCCCACAGTGCTGGGCTTCGGGGCTTCGGTATCGCCATTCATCAGCCATTCCATACCCGAGACCGCATAAACACCATCGACAAACTGGCTGACGCCAAAACCAATGGTGACCGAAACGCCCAAGATCGTGGCGACCACACCCAGCACATCAACAAGATGACCAACAAACCCGTTTGCGGCCTTGCCCAGCAACGGCGTCAGCGCCGAGCGAATGGTCAGCGGCATATCGCGCGTGTAGGCGTAATAGGCTAGCGACAGACCGGTCAGCACGTAGATCGCCCAGGCATGGAACCCGTAATGCAGGAAGGTGTAGCGATAGGCAGATTGCACGGCTTCTTCGCTGTTGGCTGCAACGGCACCGGACAGAACAACCGGGTTCGACCCCCAAAGACCCAGCGGCTCAGCCGTTGCAAAAACCATCAAACCAACGCCCAGACCAGCGCCGAACATCATTGAGAACCAAGAGAAATTGGAAAACTCAGGCGCGGCATCCGCCGGACCCAGTTTTTTGCTTCCTGTGGCTGGCAGGATTGCCAGCACAAACAGGAAAAAGGCAAAGGCCCCCACTGATATGATATAGAAGGCATTGAACCCATTCAGCAACTCACTGTTGACCCAAGACAGAATGCCGCTGGCCTTGCTGGGCCAGACCAAGGCCCAAAGGACCAGCGTTGTCATGATGATTTTACTGATCAATGCGATAGGAAGGCTGTGGCCTTCGTAGAACCCGGATGGAGCCGTTTCGATCTCCAGCTCGGTAAATGGTGGCTTGATTGACATGATCGTTCCCTGATGAGTGTGGCGCGTCTTTTTTTGTTGATCCCCGTCTCACCCTGACGCTCGGGTGGCGAGTTGGTCTCCTCCTGCACATTCAAACCGCGCAGGCTGCAATTTGGTCGTGGCGAATTACAAACAATTCCAGAACATGCGCGCGCTTGGCTTCGGTGCTTTTTATCAGCGTTGCCAAAACGGCGGGTTCGGAGACTCTCCTTTTCCTCTGGCGTGCCTGACACGGCGCCATCATAGATTTGGCTAAGACTAGCCAAATACAGCGCGCCAAGCACTTCGATTAAAATGTAGCGAATTTCAGATTATCTAAATTCACCCCGAAGCGCGGTGAATGATCAGCCAGTGACAGGCGAAATGAATGCAATTTTCGACCGCAACAGCAGCCGAAAGCGACAGATTTGACGTTTCAGACGGCGGAGTCCGCCAATATATGCGTCGCGCCCGACCGACTCACGGGCAACACCGTAGTCTAGGCGGCTCGGCCGCAACGCTATCGCGTCGCGACGATCAGACGGATACACCCGCCAACAGATCTGCCCGGCTGACGTCGTTGCGGCCACCAGCCAATGTGACACGACCCTGACGAAGAACCACAAACCGGTCTGCCAGCTCGTAGGCAAAGTCGAAATTTTGCTCCACCAGCACAATCGCTATCTCACCTTCGGTTCTCAGTTGCCGGATGACCTCACCGATCTGCTGGATAATATTCGGCTGGATGCCCTCTGTCGGCTCATCAAGCAATAGCAGTTTTGGTCGCGTGATCAGCGCTCTGGCGATGGCAAGCTGCTGTTGCTGACCGCCCGACAGGTCTCCACCGCGTCGATGGCGCATATCATGAAGCACAGGGAACAGCTCATAGATCTTATCCGGAACGTGGCGTTCGGTTTTTGGCAAGCAACCGAACCCGGTTTCGAGATTCTCCTGCACTGTCAGAAGCGGGAAAATCTCCCGCCCCTGCGGCACATAGGCAATCCCATTCTTGGCCAATTGATGCGCCGAAGCAGTTCCCAAAGATCGGCCATCCAACTCTATGAGACCGCCGGATCGGGCATGGCGACCAGCAATCGCCTTCATCAGACTGGTTTTGCCAACGCCATTTGTGCCCATCATACAGGCCACCTCTCCGCGTAGCACCTCCATCGAGATCCCATGCAGAACCTGAGAATGGCCATAGTGCAAAGTTACATCGTCAAGTTTCAACATCGCTCAGCGCCCCAGATAAACATCAATGACAGCTTGGTCGGCTGTCACATGGTCCAACGATCCTTCAGCGAGAACCGCGCCCTCGTGCAGCACCGTGACCCGGCAATTCAGTCTTCGGACAAAATCCATATCGTGCTCCACGACGACCACCGCGCGCGTTTTAGCCGCCGCAACCAAAATTGCTGTTGTCTGTTCCCGTTCTTCCAGCGTCATGCCCGCGGCAGGCTCATCCACCAACAGCAAACGCGGCTCTTGGGCCAGCAACATGCCGATCTCCAGCCATTGTTTCTGGCCGTGGCTCAACTCACCGGCCCGACGCTGCAGTGCACTGCTCAATCCGACCTCACCTGCGAGTTCTTCGATCCGGGCAAGGTGCGGCCGGGATGCGCGATACCGTAATACAGCAAGTGGGCGGCGATCCGCTTTGAGCGCAAGCAGTAGATTTTCCTGAACTGTCTGTTCTTCAAAGACCGTTGGTTTCTGAAATTTTCGCCCAATACCTTCACGGGCAATACGTGCCTCGGAACGGGCGAAGACTGATCGTCGGCTCCCATCCCAGATGATACTGCCGCTGTCCGGCGCGGTCTTTCCAGTGACGATGTCCATGAACGTCGTCTTGCCCGCGCCGTTGGGCCCAATGATCGCTCGCAGCTCGGCCCGACCGATCCGAAACGACAAGTTATTGATTGCACGAAAGCCATCAAAGCTGACTGAGACACCCGACACTTCCAGAAGAGGATTCATGATTTTGCCTTCTCTGTGTGGGGTGGCACCTCGGCGGTGCGGCGCCGCTGAACCAGATCGACCAAACCGCCAATCCCCTTCGGTGCGAATAAGGTGACCAGAACAAACCCCAACCCTAGAACAACCTGCCACCAGTCGACCCAGCGAATGGTGAAAACTCCGAGGACAACATCCGGGGCCTGCCCGCCTGTGAACCAGCTGGACAGCAGCGACACAAAGACCGCACCGATCACCGCACCGTAGAGCCGACCCCGCCCGCCGATCGCAACCCAGACGGCCAGATAGATGGAGGCGATCGGCGCCATTTCGGCTGGATTGATAATCCCCGCCTGCGGATAAAAGAGCGCCCCAGCGATACCTGCGACACAGGCCGTCCCGGTAAACATCACCAGCTTGTATCCCTCAACAGAATATCCAAGGAACCGCACCCGGGTTTCATTGTCGCGAATGGCACGCAGAACGGAGCCAAATTTTCCACCCACCAGCCAGGCCGCGATCACATAGCCAAGTCCCAGTGCGACAGCCGACGCCCAGAAGAACCAGATCGAGATCACCGACTGCGGCACATCGGCCAAGCCTGGTAAATTCTGCAACCCGCTCAACCCGTTGTTTCCGCGCAGTCCGCTGTCATTCTGAAACAGATATAGCGCCAGTGCCAAGGTCATCGCTTGAGTAAGGATCGACAGGTAGACACCGGTCACCCGGCTGCGAAAGGCAAGCCAGCCGAAGGTCAGTGCCAGCACACCGGGGACAGCCACAACTAGGAAAAGTTGCAAAGGCAAACTGTCAGCAAAGGTCCAGATCAGCGGAAAACGGTCGCCGCCAACGACACCAAAAATCTGATGCGCAACCGCATCCCGTATTTCAGCATCAGTTGGCGGAAGTACATGGTCGGACAATGACGCCAGCACCGTGTCCCGGGTCCGCTCATACATCAGCCACATGCCGATCATATATCCGCCCAAACCGAAGAAGGCGAAATGACCCAAACTCAGAATCCCTACATAACCCCAGATCAAATCCATCGCGATGGCGACCAGACAGAGGCAAAGTGTTTTTCCCAATGTCTTGATCAGTGACGTTGAGACGATCCCAATCCCCAAGCCTTCGGACAGCAGGGTGACGCCCAGCGTGAACAGCGCAAGGATCGTGACGAAGATCAGGACAGACGGGTTTCGGGCAATGAAGCTAAGTTGCATGGATCAATCTCCCGCCGCGCGACCCCGCAGGGCGACAATCCCACGCGGCCTGAATTGAATGAAGATAATGATCAGCACGATCATGTAGGTCTGTGCAGCTAGCGTATTGGAGGGGTTGAGCCATTCGATCCCCTTCTGGGAGAAGCCGATCATCACTGCGCCCGCCAAGGTCCCCCAGATGCTGCCGACCCCGCCGACAACCACCGTCATGAAGCTCTGCACGATATAGTCGTTGCCCAGCTCCGATGTGACCTTTGCAAACAATCCGATCGCCACGCCCGCAATCCCTGCGATGCCAGATCCCAAGCCGAAGGTCAGCATATTCACGCGGTCCGGATTGATCCCCATCGAAGCCGCCATACTGCGGTTCTGTGTCACTGCCCGTGTTTCCAGCCCCAGACGTGTGCGGCGGATGATGAACAAAAGCAGCGCGAGAAAGCCCAGCGCCAGAACAAAGATCGCAATGCGGATATAGCTGATCGACACCACATCGTTGAGCGTCCATGCGCCGTCCAGCCAGCCCGGTGCGGTCAGCGGACGCGCTTGTGTGCCAAAGATGTTCTTGGCCAGCTGTTGCAGCGCAATCGAAATGCCGAAAGTAGCAAGCAGCGTCTCCAGAGGACGGTTGTAGAGCCATCGGATCACCAACCGCTCCATCGCAATCCCCGCGCCAAAGGTGACAGCAAACGCAGCAGGGATCGCCACCAGTATGGAGAGCGTGTGGTCCGGGATCACCAGCTGGATCACGTAGCCAGTGTAGGCGCCCATCATGATGAATTCGCCATGCGCCATATTGATAACGCCCATCACGCCAAAGGTGATCGCCAAGCCGATGGCTGCGAGGAAATAAATGGAAGCCAGCGATATTGCATCCAATGCCAGATCCGCCGCCTTATGGAAGGCAACCTTGCGGTTGCTCCGTGCCAGCGCCGACTCCGCTGCATCTGTCACGGCAGAAGAGGCCTCATTATAGGTATCGGCAAACCGGTAACGCGCAACGGTGTCGGCCATTTCCTGCTCTGTCGGACCAGCACGGACCAGTCCGGCCACAGCCAGATCATCATAGGCATTCCGCCGCACTGACGCATCGGAGAGCTGCGCAAGGGGAATACCTGCCACACGCCCGTCCACAATATGCGCTGCCAGCGCCGATTTGATGTCATCGCGTTGCAAGGGCGCTTCAGCGAACCCCGCAGCCACCAACACTGCATAGGCATCGGCTTCGGTAAAATCCTGACCGATACGACGTTCGGCTGCGATATTCCCGGTCGCTGGCGCTCCCACGGGATAGATCTGCAGCGTGGTGTCCAGCAGTGGATTCAGGGCTGCGCGCACATCAACACCCAGATCGCCCGACATGTCTTCGATGGCCGCGACGCGCGCCTGGGCATCAATGTCAAAACGCATGGTCAGCAGGCGCTCCTGACGCTGCTTCAACGCGCGCAGGTCGTCGTCGGCTTCGCTGAGGGTCGACGCCCGTAGAGGCTCCAGCGCTGTCGCCGACGGATCCCGCCCAATTGAGGTGACCGCAGCCCTGCGGATCGCAGCCACCGGATCGTTCAGTTGGAACCGTACCAGAGCAGTGCCAATCAGGGCGCGTACGCCGGAATTTGGCTTGATCGGTTTAAGGTCCGCCTTATCAACAGCCCCGATCACAGCCCCGCTGTCCAGATCCGTCAGTTCATAACGACTATCTCCCCTCGTATCGCCACGGAAGAAAAGCCCATCCGACTTGCGCATGACCAGTTTTTTACCCTGCCACAGCTGCAAAAGCGTCTGCACGTCGTCCAGACCGCTCTGCGCAATCTCATCAATGGCGGGTTGAATCGTCCGTCGCGAACTGGCGGTGATAAGGTCAGACTGTGACTGCAAAAGCTGCTGAAGGGGCGCACGCGACGTCGTTGATATCCCGGCTTGAGGCGGATCTGATGGCGGCAACGTCTGCGCCATGGCAGCCAGACAGCCCCACAGGACCAGCAGACCAGCGGCAAATAACCGTGTCATGATAGGGGTCATTTCCATTCGAAAGGTAGAAAAGATGGAAGGGGAGATCCCCCCTTCCCTGAGATCCTGCGAAATCAGTAGTTGGATAGTGTCTGAACGCAGCTCTTGGTCTCGGTATTATACATTCCGCAGCCAAGATCCTTCCAGTCCGAGGTCAAAACCGCAGATTCAGGAAGATAATCCGTCCAAGCATCACCGGGCATCTCTTCTGTCTGGCTGATGATATCGAATTGGCCATTGTCCAGAATTTCGCCAATCAGAACCGGCTTGGCGAGGTGGTGATTGGGCAGCATGACAGCTGTACCGCCTGTCAGGTTCGGAAACTCCTGTCCATACATGGCGGAACGCACGGCATCGACATCGGTGCTGCCTGCTTCTGTGGCAGCATTCACCCACATGTTGAAACCGATGTAGTGAGCTTCCATGGGGTCATTCGTGACGCGTGCGTCACCCATGCGCGCCTTCCATTTCTCAACAAAGGCGCTGTTGGCCTCTCCATCAGCGGACTGGAAGTAGTTCCAGGCGGCCAGATGACCGACAAGGTTGGAGGTATCCAGGCCCGACAGCTCTTCCTCTCCCACGGAGAAGGCCACGACAGGGATGTCGTCCGCGCTGATACCCGCCGCTGCCAGTTCTTTGTAAAAGCCAATGTTCGCATCGCCATTGATGGTGGAGATCACACCAACTTTCTTACCGTCCGCGCCCAAGGCCACCACATCCGCGACGATCTTTGACCAATCGGAATGACCGAACGGCGTGTAGTTCACAAAGATATCACTCTCCCCGACCCCCTTCTGGTCAAGGTAACTGGCGAGAATGTTGTTGGTCGTCCTCGGATAGACGTAATCTGTGCCGAGCAGCGCAAACTTCTCAACACCCAGCTCTTCGAGGAAATAATCCGTTGCCGGAATCGCCTGCTGGTTCGGTGCCGCCCCGGTGTAGAACACATTGCGCGAGCTTTCCTCCCCCTCGTATTGCACCGGGTAAAACAGCAGACCGTTCAGCTCTTCGATCACTGGCAACACTGACTTCCGGCTTACCGAGGTCCAGTTGCCAAAAATCACATCCACCTCATGCACGCTTAGCAGTTCGCGCGCTTTTTCCGCAAACAGCGGCCAGTTCGACGCAGGATCAACAACAACCGGCTCCAGCTCACATCCGAGAAGGCCACCCTTGGCGTTCTGCTCGTCGACCAGCATCAGCATGGTGTCCTTCAGCGTGGTTTCAGAAATTGCCATCGTACCGGATAACGAGTGCAGGACGCCCACCTTGATCGGGCAATCTGCAGCAAAGGCTCCGGTGCCGAACGCCATCATCGCCAATGCCACAACGGTGGCCGTTGGTGCCGGAACGGATTTTCGGGTGATCATATAGTCTCTCCTCGCCGGAACGACGGTGGATCCCTTGCGCCGGGGCGCCGGATTTCCTACCTGTACCGGGCAGCTTCGTGTTGCATCCGTGTGGCGGCTGGCGAGATCGCAAATTCCTCCGGTCGTCACACATCCACAGTCTCTCCGGGTCATGCCCTTGTGGATGGACCCAGCATTCTGCATCGCAGAAACTTTCGCAAACGCGTCGAGAAAATCACGTAGCGCCAACCAAGTGCGCGCCTGTTTTTTCATCATCAATCCAGCAATTGGCCTCTATTTCGCACAGGGCTTGGCGCAGAATGCCGAATAGCTCGCTTTGCGCTGGCGGTGGGTCTGCGCTGTGATGAAATCAGCAGCATGACGCCCAGACCTTCATCTCAACGCCAGCAATCGTCTTGGTCCGATCGTGCCTGTGGACTGCCTGTGACCCGGTACCAGCAAGCCGATAAGGTACCTGCGACAGCAGTACAGATAGCCCCCCCGCGCGCTGTTGGAGATGTCTCAGTCTCCGCCAAGCGGCGTGGCAGTGCATCAGTCCTGGCCGACCTTAGGCAGGTTGGATCGCTGAAGCTCTTGTTTCCACGCACCGACGACGCCGCGCTGCAGGGGGTGGTCGTCAATACTGCCGGCGGTGTGACAGGGGGTGACCAACTCAATCTGCACGCAACCGCTCGCGTTGGGACATCGCTGACCCTCACCACCCAAGCAGCTGAGCGCGCCTATCGTGCGCAGCCCGGTGAAACCGGCCTGATCCGCAACACAATCAGCGTCGCCCCCCAGGCCAACCTCGCCTGGCTTCCTCAGGAAACGATCCTGTTTCAAGGCTGCAGCCTGGACCGAAGCCTCACCGTTGATCTGGACGCAGAGTCCCGCCTGTTGTTGTGTGAAACGCTGGTTTTTGGGCGGGCGGCCATGGGCGAGAAACTGACCAAAGCCCGCCTGAATGATCGCATCGACATTCGGCGCGCCGGGCATCCCCTGTTTCTGGATACAATCCATCTGCATGGCGATGTCGCCGCACATTTGGCGAATCCGACGATAGCTGGTGGCGCCGGAGCTATGGCGACCCTGGCCTACGTCGCACCCGATGCCGAAGGCAGGCTTGCTCCTTTACGTGCGCAACTGGGTCCTACCGCCGGTGCCAGCAT
This sequence comes from Phaeobacter piscinae, assembly GCF_002407245.1. NCBI lineage: Bacteria > Pseudomonadati > Pseudomonadota > Alphaproteobacteria > Rhodobacterales > Roseobacteraceae > Phaeobacter > Phaeobacter piscinae. The sequence goes on from NZ_CP010681.1 coordinate 3,316,591, forward strand.
AATCGGCGATGACCTTTTGATCATGCGTGCCCTCGCTCCCGACAGTTTCGCGTTGCGCCAGCTGCTGCTGCCAATCCTCAGCGATCTGCATGGCGCCCCTCTTCCCCGACCTTGGATGATCTGACATGAATCTAACCCCACGCGAAAAAGACAAACTTCTGATTTCCATGGCGGCAGAGGTGGCCCGGCGCCGGCTCTCGCGCGGTGTGAAGCTGAACCATCCCGAAGCCATCGCACTGATAACAGACGCGGTGGTCGAGGGGGCACGCGACGGTCGATCCGTCGCCGACATGATGGAAGCGGGCGCGCAGGTCATCACTCGCGACGACTGCATGACGGGCGTTGCCGAGATGATCCACGACATTCAGGTGGAAGCGACCTTCCGCGATGGCACCAAGCTTGTCACCGTCCACAACCCCATTCGCTGATCCACAATCAGGAGATCCAGACTCATGACACCTCGCCCCGCATATTTCACTCTCCTGCTACTGATCGGCAGCCCGGCCCTCGCCCATGGTGGAGCACATGTTCACCCCCACGGCGCCGAGACATGGCTTCTGGCGGCCTTGGTCGCAACCGTGGTCATTGGCGGTGCCAGCCTTCTGTGGCGACGCAAATGATCCCCGGCGAACTCTTCCCCGCTTCGGGCCATCTGGAGCTGAACCCGGATCACCCCGTTACCCGTCTGATGGTGGCCAACACCGGCGATCGACCGGTGCAAATCGGATCGCACTACCACTTTGCCGAGGCAAACCCGGCACTCGACTTTGACCGGGTTGCCGCACGCGGCCAGCGTCTTGATATTGCAGCGGGCACCGCCGTGCGGTTCGAACCGGGCCAGCGCCGCGAAGTGCAGCTAATCCCGATATCCGGCGCACGGCGCATCTTTGGCTTCAATGCTGCCATCATGGGGGATCTCTAATGCCATCCCAAATCATCCGTGCCGATTATGCAGCGATGTTTGGCCCTACAGTAGGCGACCGCCTGCGCCTGGCGGACACCGATCTGGTCATCGAGGTAGAGCGCGATCTGATCGCCGAAGCCAGCGGAGGCGGCAAGGCTCTCCGCTATGGCGAAGAGGTGAAATTCGGCGGGGGCAAGGTGATCCGCGACGGCATGGGCCAATCGCAGGCCAGCCGTGCCGACGGCGCGGTCGACACGGTCATCACCAATGCGCTGATCTTGGACCATAGCGGGATCTACAAGGCAGATGTGGGCCTGAGAGACGGGCGCATCGCCGCCATCGGCAAGGCAGGCAACCCAGACACACAACCCGGCGTTACGATCATCATCGGGCCGGGAACCGAGATCATCGCGGGAGAGGGACGGATCCTGACCGCAGGTGGTTTTGACAGTCACATCCATTTCATCTGCCCACAGCAAATCGAAGAGGCGCTGCATTCCGGCCTGACAACCATGTTGGGGGGCGGCACGGGGCCCGCCCACGGAACCCTCGCCACCACCTGCACACCGGGGCCCTGGCACATCGGACGTATGCTGCAGGCGGCGGATGCCTTTCCCATGAACATGGCCTTTGCAGGCAAGGGCAACGCCTCGCAGCCCCACGCACTGGAAGAGCAGATCACCTCAGGTGCTTGCGCGATGAAGCTGCATGAGGATTGGGGCACCACCCCGGCGGCCATTGATTGCTGTCTTTCAGTGGCAGATGCGATGGACGTACAGGTGATGATCCACACCGACACGCTGAATGAATCTGGCTTTGTCGAACATACCGTTGCAGCGCTGAAGGGCCGCACCATCCACGCCTTTCACACAGAGGGCGCGGGTGGCGGTCATGCGCCGGACATCATCAAAATCTGCGGAGAGGCGCATGTTCTGCCCTCCTCCACCAACCCCACACGTCCGTTTACCGTCAACACCATCGAAGAGCATCTGGATATGCTGATGGTCTGTCATCACCTCGACAAATCAATCCCCGAAGACGTCGCCTTCGCCGAAAGCCGCATCCGCCGCGAAACCATCGCGGCAGAGGACATCCTGCATGACATGGGCGCCTTTTCGATCATCGCCTCGGACAGTCAGGCCATGGGCCGTGTCGGCGAAGTTCTGATCCGCACCTGGCAAACTGCCGACAAGATGAAAAAGCAACGGGGGCGCCTGCCGGAAGAGACCGGCGAAAACGACAACTTCCGCGTTCGCCGCTATATTGCAAAATACACGATCAATCCGGCCATCGCCCACGGTATCGCCCATGAAATCGGCAGTATTGAGGTCGGAAAGCGGGCTGATCTGGTGCTGTGGAACCCGGCGTTCTTTGGCGTAAAGCCTGAAATGGTGCTGCTCGGCGGCTCTATCGCGATGGCACAGATGGGTGATCCCAATGCTTCCATCCCCACACCACAGCCTGTCTATTCCCGGCAGATGTTCGCAGCCTACGGCCGCTCAGTGGAAAACTCCGCCGTCACCTTTGTGTCAGAGGCAGCTGAAGCAGGCGGAATTCGCCAACACCTTGGCCTCGCCAAACAGACCTGCGCGGTCAGGAACACGCGCACCATTGGTAAATCTGACCTGAAACTCAACACCGCCCTGCCAGAGATCAAAGTCGATCCGGAAACCTATGAGGTCCGTGCAGATGGCGAACTTCTCACCTGTACCCCGGCCGATGATCTACCGATGGCCCAGCGCTATTTTTTATTCTGACGGAGTTCTCGGATGTCCCTCCCCCTAAGCCAGCACAAAATCCATGCCCATGATACGGAGGATCAGATCACCCTTAGCTATGAGGACCGGTTCCTGCGCCGCAAAGTGTTGACCAGCGATAGCGGCTTGCGGTTTCTGGCCGATTTTCCGTCCACCCAATCTCTGGATGCAGGCGACGCCTTCGTGCTGGACGACGGGCATAAAATCGGTGTTCGCCCGGCAAAGGAGGAGCTGCTGGAAGTGACAGGCGACCACATCCTCCGTTTGGCCTGGCACATCGGCAACCGTCATATGCCCTGCCAGATCGAGGCCAATCGCCTGCTGATCCAGCGCGACCATGTGATCCGGGACATGCTGAACAAGCTTGGCGCGACACTGCGCGATGTGGTGGAACCCTTCACCCCAGAGGGCGGGGCCTATGGCCATGGCCGCACCCATAGCCATTCCCACTCCCATTCACATGACGATGGGCACGGGCAGCCCCATGCCCACTAATGCACAATTGCTGACCTTGGCACAGTGGTTCTCTCCCGGCTATCCGGTGGGGGCATTCAGCTATTCGCATGGGTTAGAATGGGCAATAACCTCCGCTGCGGTCAGCACAGCAGCCGAATTGCAGGGCTGGATTGAAACAGTTCTGCGGGACGGCGGTGGCCGGTCTGATGCTCTGTTTCTCGCTGCAGCCTATCATGCCCCGCATACTGGTGCCGTGGCGCAGATCGACGCACAAATTCGCGCCTATGCACCATCGCTGGAGCGTCTTCGCGAAACCGACCTGCAAGGAGCGGCCTTTTGCCAGATCACCCGCACCGTGTGGCCGGAAACGGACCAGAACGGCATACCCACTAAGCTCACTTATCCCGTCGCTGTTGGCTATTCGGCAAACTGCTGTGCCCTGCCCTTGCAGGCGACCATCGCGCTGTACCTGCAGGCCTTTGCCGCGAACCTTGTGGCGGCGGGCCAACGTCTCGCCCCCATCGGACAGAGCAGAGCACAGGCGATTACCCGCGCCCTTGCGCCGCTTTGTCAGGACATCGCCGAGCAGACCGATGATGGCGACCTCGCACAGCTGTCCTCTACCAGCTTCCTTGCCGATATCGCAGCAATGAAACACGAAACCCAGCATTCAAGGATCTTTCGCACATGACAACTCTCAACGGGCCCCTGCGCATTGGAATTGGCGGACCGGTCGGTGCGGGCAAAACCACCCTCACTGCAGCGCTCAGCGAAGTGTTTCGAGACAGTCACTCCATCGCGGTGATCACCAATGACATCTACACACAGGAAGACGCCGAGGCGCTGATGCGCCAACAGATCCTGCCACAAGACCGGATTCTGGGGGTGGAAACCGGCGGCTGTCCCCATACCGCCATTCGCGAAGACGCGTCCATCAATCTTGGTGCTGTGGCCGAGCTGCGCGAACGCCATCCAGATCTTCAACTCATCCTGATCGAAAGCGGTGGTGATAACCTATCGGCCACATTCAGCCCAGAACTCGCCGATCTGACAATCTATGTGATTGATGTTGCCGCAGGAGAAGAAATCCCACGCAAGGGCGGTCCTGCAATCACCCGCTCGGACATTCTGATCATCAACAAAACCGATCTGGCGCCCCATGTCGGTGCGGATCTGTCGGTGATGGAGCGCGATGCAAAGCACATGCGCACCGAACGTCCCTTTGTCTTTGCCAACCTCAAGGCCCGCGACGGTGTCGACGCCATCCGCAGGCTGATCTGTGACTTGGCGGGCCTAGAACTGACGTAGCACACAGGCGCGTCACAAACAGCAAGCAGCCGATCAGGGTTCAACCTGAGCGTGCTCATTCGCGTGCCATCAGCATGCCCGATCAAGGCACAGCACCCGCACCTTTGAAGAATCCGACACGCCCCATCGCCGGATGGTGATTCGTCGATTTTGTGAACATGTGATGTAATTTAGAATATGCGTCACTACGGCTGAGAACTGCGACAACTGACTTTAAGGGCAAACAGATTGATACGTTCGGCCACCATCCTTGATCGCATTTAGTTTCAACTTAGCGGCTTCTGATAACCCATTGAACCTCAGCGCGTTATTCGCACTTCTTGCGATCTGGCCTTATCCAATACCGAAGTTTGGACATACGATGGCGGCGGCGTTTTTTTCAGCGTTGCGAGCACGGCACACCCGTGACGAACCGGATCACACTCTGCCCCCGTCAGAAAGGTCGCATTATATGCTGAACGAAGAACAAGCCGCCATCCTAGAAACCTCAGTCATTGCATATGACACGATCTTTGAGGATCTGGGACCGGAGGCGCGGGACTCGTTTCGCGATACGGTTCAGACATTTCTCGAATCCGGGATCGCCATTCCAGAGGTCAAATCGATCAGCAAGGCGACCAATTATTCGAATTGGAACTACAATCTGGTCAAAAGCCTGAAAGGGAAAATCGCCGGAAAGGATCTGACCGGTGAGGATGAAGACAACAACGTGGAAGCCCAATGGGCGGAGTTTGTCGCCAAAGACCTGAAAATCGTTGGCAAGATCGTTGCCGCAGTCGAACAGCAGTACGCCGCGGGTGAACTGGCAAACACCAACGAACAGTTCATCAACTCAATCAAGGGCACTGTCACCGACGACATTTCGAAGCTGAAGGTCGAGCTTGATGTCCTGCGGGCGCAACACGACCGGCTGAGTGATCCAAACCACCCGGATTTCGATGCGGCGGCGGCTGATAAGATCAGCAAGGAAATCTACCGCACCAACGCCGTGGTGGATGCTGCTGAAAGCCTTCAGACAAAACTCGCGACCTTCTCAAAAGGCGGCGACATTGGCGAACACACCGCAAACCACGCAGAGTATCTGCAAGCCCGCATCGACGCGCTGGAAATCTCTCGCCAGGAAAAGCTTGAAGAATACAAGATCTATGCTGCCGAGACCTACACCGGCAGTGATATCCTTGCCGCCAACAAGAAGGCCGAACTGGAAGCGGTTTCGGCAGAGTCACTTGATCTCATCAATCTGAAAGAAAAAACTGAGGGGTTCGAGGAATACAGCAGCACCGTGCGCACGGCGTCGCTGAAGGCGGGCGTCAATGTGCTGAGCACCGGACAGGCAATTTCGGCCTTTGCGGTGAAACCCGACAACACACCCGAGGGCCATGCCGCAAATGCCGGTTTCCTGGGTGAGGCCGCGCTGGGGGCGGGCGGTGATATTCTTGAGGCCGCAGGGCACCTCAAATTCGCCAAGGGGGCAAAGGGCTTTGCCGCGCTGTCATTGGTTGGCGGCGCCGCTGGGAGCTTTGTGCCGACGGCCAAGCTGCTGGCGGATCCCGACTTGCCAGATGAGACCCGCAAGATCGTACAGGCCGAAGTCGGTCTTCAGGGCACGGCACTGGCCTTTGCGACCGTCGAAAACGTGCTCGGTATTGCGGAATTGGCAGTAAAGGCGGGCAGCAAGGCCGCCAATGTGCTTGGCAAGGCAGTGCCGGTGATTGGTGCCATCGGGTCCGTCGTCGGGGCCATCAACCCGGCAAAATGGGCCGAGTTCGACCAGAAACAGGACCGGATCGACGCAATCCAGAAATCCGACACCTACAGTTCAGGTCTTCTCAGCGATCTGTTGCAGGAATCCAAGGACGCAGAAGCCGCTTTTTACGGTGTGACCACCGGGCTTGATGTTGTCACAGGGGTGACGTCCGGTGTGCTGGCCGCAACCGGTGTGGGGGCGCCCATCGCGGCTGCGGTGGGGCTGATCGGCGGCGCAATTTCCGCGATTGTCGGGGCGTTTGAACAGGTCGCGCTTGAAGCGATTGCCGACAAATACGCCGAAAAGATAAGGACGGATGAGAACGGAAACCCACAGACCGTAGAGGAGTTCTTTGACGGCAGTTTCGATCAAAAACAGGAAAAGACCAAAGCCCACTACACCGATTTTTTTAGTGATCTGGTCGCCGATGAAGACGTTGATCAGGTGATTGCGCTAGGGGGTCAGGGGCTGGATGTTACCGATGTCGAGCTGGCGGCAATCAGCAAAACCAGCGGCGAGCTGAACAAGACCGCCAAGAACTATGTCGAGACCTTCACCAACAATGGCTGGCAGACTGGCGACCGTGCGCTCACGCCGAGCGAAGGCAGCAATATCAACGTCATTCAGTTGCCCAACGCCAATGGTGCCAAATCCTACCTGACCTTCACGACGCCACTGTTCTCCGCCGGGACTGAGGAAACTAGCCGCGAAGAAACCGGAAAGAATGAATATCAGACAACGCTGAAGATCACCGATCTTTCGGGCTGGAATATCCGCGATTACGGCGCCAACCAAACCACCTTCAACATGAGCAAAGTCGTGTCCAGTGCAGAGGATCGCATGGGCAACAAGATGGAGATCGGGATCGACATCGATGCGGGCGGCGGCGATGACACCCTGTTCTCATACGAAAGCCAGGTCACCTTTGATGGTGGCAGCGGGCAAGACACGGCCTCTTATGCGCGGCTGTCACAAAGCGAGCTGTCGCGCGGGCTGTCGATCTCTAGTTCTGACGGCACCACCTATGTGTATAAGAACCTCAAAGCCGGTTCAAAATACTACCAGGAGTCCATCGACTCCCAGACAACCAATCACGGCAAGCGCACCGAAGTTGTGCAGTTCCGCAAGGTTGGGCTGGATGAGCGCAGCGAGGCGCATTCCGTCAGAGACACCCTTAGCAATGTCGAGATTCTGCATGGCTCGTCTCTGGGCGATTACATGTATCTCGACACTTCGACCCAGCTTGAACAGGTGTTCGGCTTTGGCGGTGATGACCAGATCAACGTCGGCGCGGCCATTCAGGTTGTTGGCGGTGGTGAGGGTGACGATCTGATCAACCTCGACCACGCGCTACTGGAGAGCTACTGGAGCGGTCAGAAGGAGGAGCTCTATCTTGATGGTGGCGCTGGCGACGGAGACACCCTGGGCCTGAGTTCCGAGAGCTTCAAACGTTTGGTAGACGAGCTGGAAACTGACCAGATCCGCGAACAAACCGCATCTGAGATGGCCGAAGCCCTGATCCCTCTGGTGACCGACAACCGGGATGAAGAGGTTGCGAAAACCGCGGCTTCGCTCACCAATATCCTGCGCAGCACTGATGATACTGCGCTGAAACAACTCAACGTATGGAATACCGAAGCCGCGCATATCACGCTGGAACAGGAAGGCGTCGAAGGAGACACGATTGTTCATTCGCTGTCGGACTACCGCGAGGCGATCAACAACGGCATAACCAATGTGAATGCCGACGGGACCACAACTGAGTTGGATATCAGCGTCGACGTTGCGGGGAACCACTCCGTTGCAATCCTCGGGACGGAACACAACGATACGATCAAGGGGTCATGGAAAGATGATTACCTCTATGGCGGTGCCGGGGATGATCAATTCAGCTACAGCAATATCCACGGCGGCAATGATATCCTGGTCGGAGGCGAAGGCCGAGATGTCTACAACATCACCTATTTCCCGGCCAGCTATGGAGGCGGCAGCCAGGGTCACCACCTGATCACCGGTCCAGAAGCTGAGGACATCAAAGGTGACGTCCTCAACATCCATATGCGCGAAGACGGGGATATCTGGTTCAACTCCTACGGTGACGATCTGGTCATCTCACTTGGTGCGCACTCCTCTTTCACCGTTCAGGACTATTTCATTGATCGTCAGGGCCTGAGCACCAGCACCCAGGTCTCCAGCAGCAGTTGGGCCGGGTGGACCACCCAAGACGGGCTGTCGCAGGCGGACCTTGATGCAATCCTGCAGGACGGCAACAGCGCCAGCACCTTCCGGGTCAATGTGGTCACCTCCAATGGTGCGGAGGTCAATTTCCGCCACGGCGCGCTCGGGGCTTTCGACAGCACCTCAGCCGCGGCACCCAACACCGCTTTCAGCACCCTGCGCGCAAATTACCACGCGTTCCGGAATTCGGATGACATTTGGGCAACGCACCGCGACAACGGCGACAGCCCATACAGCAGCACATTCGCCGATGCGCTGGGGCAGGCACGGGATGCCCAGACCGGCGGTGCAGTTCTGACCGCCGGGGGGCTTGCGACATTAGAAGACATGCTTGCCAACCGTGATGGCAACTACAATGTCCTGCTCGGAGACGCGGGCCAGAACAAAATAGTCGGTGATATGGACGCCAACCTCATAAGAGGCGGGGCGGGCGCCGATACGATTTCAGGTGGTGCCGGAAACGACCTGATTGACGGGGGAGCGGGTGCAGATAATCTGGATGGCGGAGCAGGATTTGATGTCCTCAGCTACGAAGGCGCCACCAACGGCATCATTATGTATTTTGACAATCCGGCTAAGGGTTGGTCTTCGTTGGTCGCTGACATCGTGAACGGCACTCCAGCCCAATCCAGCGAGAGCATTGACAACTTCGAAGGCGCCATTGGGACCAGCTTTGCCGATGTCCTGGTCGGGAATGACGGTGCGAACTTCTTCAAAGGGGGCGCTGGCAATGACGTCATTGCCGGCTATGGCGGTGACGACACCATTCATGGCGGTGAGGGGACAGACACGCTGAACGGCGGTGATGGCTTTGATGTCCTCAGCTACAAGGGTCATTCAACCGCAGTGCGGATCAAACTGGCGGAGCAGACCTCGGAGTTCATTCCCTCGCCGACCAACTATGTTGCTGGCGATCAGATTTCAGGGTTCGAAGGCGTCATTGGCTCTGATTTCGATGATGACCTGAACGGCACCACAGGGCGCAACCTGCTCGAAGGCGGCGCGGGCAACGATCGGCTTGCCGGGGGGGACGGGTTTGACACCTTCGTCTTCCGCGCAGGCCATGGCAATGACCGGATCACCGACTTCACCGTCGGTGAGGACAAGCTGATGTTTGATTTCGGCGGATCGGTTGATGATTTTGACATCTCAGTCATAGAAAGCGCAAATGGAGAAGAAACCCACACCCGTATCCAAACCGCAGACGGCCTGATCGATCTGTTCGGCGTGGAAATTGACGAGCTGGGGGCAACTTCCTTTGTCTTTGTCTGACGCCACGACCGCAAGACCGTCACAGCAGGAAAGCAGGACCATGGACCAACAGCAGAACTTTCAAACCTATGGCAAGATTGCCTGGCTGTGGTCCAATTCCGTCCTGCACCGGGATTGGACGGTCAGCCAGCAGGCAGGATTTATCCTGCCTGCCATCGCCAATCAGCAGTATTACATTGTTGAAAAGGACGGCTTTCCGGTGGCCTATTGCAGCTGGGCGCTCCTTGATGAGGACACAGAGGCCGCCTACATCCTCAATCCCAACCACCTCAACCCTGACCGCTGGACCAGCGGTGACCGGCTCTGGTTCATTGACTGGATTTCCCCATTTTCTCCGAAATATTCCTGGACCCTGCGCAGCGCGCTGGTGAAACGCTACCCAGATAAGGTCGCGCGCGCGTTGCGGGTCAAGAAAGACAATGAAACCGCCCGCATTGCCTCCTTCACCGGGCACGGGCTAGAGAAAGCGCAAAGTCGCGCAATCAAACGGCAATACTACGAAGACATGGTCGAAGGATTGGCCCATAACCCCGAGCTGGGCAAGGATTTCTTCCTCTCCGGCCTGAATGCTGGCGATGAATGACGGGACGCCGGTCCGTCCTTAACGGCCCGGCACATGGCATTCCAACCTAGTCCTCCTGGTTTCAGCCGCGAAACCGGGAATTCACCTGCGAGCAAAGACGGGCATCGGAAAAGAGAGCCGCAGTCAACGTATAAGAACAGGCGCCACAAGGTCGGCAATACGACCTGACCCGCGCTGGGACGGATGAACGCGATCCCTGGCAAAAAGGGAGAGATCGTCGGATCGGAACACCGAATCCAAGTCCAAAACGATTACCCCCGGATCTGCTGCCGCCATGCGATCCAGGCGCCTCTCCAATATCCGGTATGGCGCAACACAGGTTGTCCCAGCGTATCGCGGAGCGGTGTAGTAGTCCAACCAGACCACGCGGGATCCACGGCGGCGCAGTTCCGCGACCAACTCAGGGATTGCCCCCTTTGTTCCGCTGTCAGAGATCAGCCGATTAAGGACGCTGTCGCAGACCCTGCAGCCACACCCGCTTCCACTCAGGTCATTGGCTCCGCCGTTCAACACCACCCAATCCGCTGCAACACCGTTCAGCTGAGAGGGAATATTCAACGCCCAACCACCCCCGATAAGCCGTGCAAACGACAGCGACACATCTCCCACCGGCTCCCCCAGCCGCCTCTCTAGCCCGTCTGCAACCGAGCCACCGCCGCCGCGATTCCAGGCCATAATAGAATCTCCGGCCACAACAATACGCGCTTCATCTGGCACGCTCCGACCACACGCACAAAGAAGCAGAAGGCCCAAAATCATCAAATGTTTCATACAGCCGACGTAATACGGGTGGGCTCAGGATCAAACCAGCACGACACGGCGACGTCAGTTCTGCTTTCACCGACGCGTGGTCAGGTGAACAATCTGCCGGCTCACGACAGCTATTTGCCTTTGATTCTGACCGTGTAGGACGGTCTGACACCCTTGGGTGGGGGCGGGAACGGCGCGGCGCGGCGAACCTGTGCCAATGCAATGTTGTCCAGCTTTGAAGAGCCTGAACTTTTCGCAATGCGGGCGGAGGCCAAAGCGCCGCTGCCCGTGATCGTGAACCGGACCAGCACTGCCCCGCGGATGTTCACCCGCTGACGTTTGGCACGCATTACACGCCGCAGCACCTTGCCGCGGTAATTGTCTGCGGCCGCATTGCCCTGTTGCTTGGCCGTGCCCGGGGATGTTTTGGCTTGCCCGGAGTGTTTTGGAGCAGTTCCCGACGCCGTTCCCGCCAGGGTGTTCTGCGCCGCGTTATTCCCATGCCTCTGCACTCTTGTGGGAGTAGGCCGGGGCTTTGGTTCCGGTTTGGCGTCCGGCAGCGGTTCAAGCACCTCCGGTTTTGGTGCTGCTGTTGCCGTTTCAGATGGACGTGGTTCCTCCGGTTTCTGCGACGAGCTCGGCTCGACCTCAAGAGCCGGTCGGATCGGAACGGCGCCAGTCGGCAGGGGCTGGACGGCGGATTGTAGGGCTTCTACCACAACCTTCTCGACCTGCGGTGACAACGTGGTTGCGGCGGGGGTTGCGGCGATGTCTGCATCCGGCAACTCCTTGGCATCAATCGGCGTATCAACCCCCTGTACCAAATCGGCAAAGGCAAAACCCTGGGCGGCGAGGCCAGTATTACCACCGCTGATTTCTGCCTTGTCAGGCACACTGAGCTGCGCCATGACTGCATGGCCCGCAGCGGCCAGAAACAGCGCGAACACGCCGATGAGCCGGGAGTGTGGCACCGTCATTGCAACGCTCTTTCCGAAACCAGCAGCACATGTTGCGCCCCGGCAGCGCGCAATGCGTTGCCCAGTTTCACCAGATCCCGGGCCGGTAAATCGCGATCCGGAACGATCCGCACTTCGGCGCGCTCCTCTTCGGTCAGCATCGCGGCGTATGTGGCGGCATCCGCCAGCACCTTGCCGCGCAGGGTGAGCCTGCCGTCAGCATGCACAACCAAGGCATCCGGTGGCTCCCGCCCCTCCAGATCCTTGGCCTCAATCAGTGTGACATCTTTGTCGAGCGGCACCGCCAAGGTGCCCGCGATCATGAAGAAGATCAGCATCAGAAAAACGATGTTAATCAACGCAATCGTCGGTTCCTTCTGCGCCGCTGTATGTGGCCGGATCCGCATCAGCCCAGCACCACAGCTTGGAGATCCGCCACCTGACGCAACTGCGTGAGCAGATCGACCAGGCGTTGTGAGGACGCCCCCTCGCTTGGGCTGATCAATACCAGATGGCCGTCGCCAGCCTGCGGCTGCAGGCGGATCAGATCGGCAATGCGACTGAGGTCAGCCGGCTGCGCGTTCAAGGTCAGGCTGTCTGCCCCCAGCTTGACAAACAGCATCTGCCGCTCACTCCTGTCAGGTCCGCGCCCTGCCGCCATCAGTTCAATCTCGCCGAACTTTGAAAACGTTGACGTCAGCATGAAGAACAGAAGCAGCAGAAAAATCACATCAATGAGCGAGGTCATCGAGAGCCTGCCACGACGCGCGCTGTGCAGTTTAAGTGCCATGCGCCACCTGAAGAGGCTCTCTTGGCCAGGTCTGGGCTGTCGGGGCGAAGATGGTGCGCAGAGCACGATTGGCAAAGACCCTCTCCCGCTGCATGCGGGCGGTGAGCCAGCTGAGCACAAGCGAGGTGGGCATTGCGACAGCCAGCCCTGCCGCCGTGGTCAGCAAGGCCACCCAGATACCGCCCGCTAGCAGTGAAGGGTCAACCGACGCGCCTGCCGACTGCAGTTTCTGAAACGCCTCGATCATGCCGATCACCGTGCCGAAAAGCCCAAGCAGAGGCGCCAGCTGTGCCACCATGTCCAATGTCCCCAATCCGCGTTCCAACTGGGAGAAACGTTCTTCTGCTTCGGCGTCAGCACGCTCGGCCAGCATTGTGTCTTGTGTACCTGAGAGGGCCAGCCGCATCACCGGGACCAGATAGGACTGACTATGGCTCAGCTTGTCGAGGGCGGCCTCCCTTTCGCCGCGATCCCAGGCTGCGATTGCAGAGGCCAACGCCTTATGCTGGCCAACACGGGCAGAACGGTATTGCCAGATCTTGTAGAGCACCAGTGCAGTGGTCAGGACCGAAACTGCCAGCAACAGCAAGACCACCGGTCCGCCCAACTCCAGCACCTTGGCAAGGGCATCCTGAACAAATGTCATCCTGCTAGCTCCATCACCCTGCTGCTCAGCACAAGCCCGCGGCTACAGGCACCGTCCGGAAGCCCATCACCGGTGCAGGTATCGGCGCCGTTGATCAGGACCCGACTGATGCCGTCACAGGTGTGAGGAAACTGGAACTGCCGCACGCGCAGGCGCCCGGCAGGCAGGTCCTGAAAATCGAGAAGCGTGAGCCGCGCCACTTGTCCCTGATCATCGAACAAGACGATCTCATAGACCGCCTTGCCGATGTCCGCCTTATGGCCATTCTGCACAACGAAGGACAGTTTACAGGCCTCGCCGACCGGTTCGGCGTCACTCAGCTCAATGGTGACCCCTGCGTTGTCCGGCTCTTGCGCTGTGGCGCCGCCTGCTGCTGCCATCACAGCGGCCAGCAGCAGGGGTTTTCCGGTTTTCAATCCAAGTGTCATGGAACACCTCTCGATTTGCCTTTGGGATCAGAAGGTTTTGGAAACCGTCAGCTTGAAATTGCGCCCGGCTGCCGCACGGGTTGAGAGTTGGGTCTGATACTGTTTGTCAAAAACGTTCTCGACGCCGAACCGGATTTCGGTCCCTTCAAGCATGCCGTTTTGCGGCCGGAAGGTCGCGCGCAGGTTATTCACTCCGTAACCGGGCAAGGGACCGCTCCCATTGATGGCATTTGTACTTTCTGCAGCCACCACTTCCCAGCTCAGATCCAGCGTGTCGTTGAAACGCTTGCCAACTGTCAGCGCGGCGGAACCAACCGGGGCCAGAGTATACTCTGACACAGTGCCATCCGGGCGCCGTTGTTCACCATCTGCAACGGTTCCGTTCAGGTCGAAATAGAGACCGTTCGCCATGCCGTAAGACGCTTCGACTTCGAAGCCGTCGACATCCACCTGTGTCAGCACATCGCCGGCAACCCGAACATCGCTCAGGTTGGTGTCATAGTAATTGACCTTAAAGGCCAACTGATCGCCGGAGGTAAAGACATCCTGGTTCTGATAGGAAAAACCAGCCTCATAGGTGGTTCCGATTTCCGGCACCCAGACCGAAGGGTCCTTGTCCAACCGATCAATGATCGGGAGAACCTCAGTGTATGCGGCGCTCGCAAAGACAGCAAAGCCGCTGTCGAACTCATAGCGCGCCGATAGCCCGCCCATCAGGGCATCATTCTTGATCTCGCCGTTATAGGGATCGGTGGCCCCGGGAGACACAGTGTCCGTCCCCTTCAGGTCCTGCGTTTCATACCGCAGGGCTGGGGTCAGCGTGAAACGGTCGCCAAACTGAATGTCGTCCACTGCAAACAGCGCGACCCTGCGGTCGGTGCCACCAGGGGCCGAATTCGCATCAAGGCGTTCACGGTTGGTAATCTCCAGACCAAGCCGCAGATCATGCGAGGCGACACCCGTGTCAAAATAGCTGGTGTTCTTCAGTTGCAGTTTGGTGGTTTTATAGTTGTGATCCGCGTTCAACAGATCTGACACAGAGGCATCACAGCCCGGGAACCCGGCGCAGCTGCCAACGACATACGTGCTGTCAATGTCCTGTTCCGCATAGGTCAGGGTCGCCTCAAAATGGATGAGGTCGTTGTCAACCGCATCGAATTCGTAGCGCAATCCGGCGGTCCGGCTGTCTGTGATCCGATCCACATCGCCGAAGTAGAACCCGCCACCTGAAGACGCGCCCAGAATGTCATAGGGCACGCTGTTGTCGTCCGAATGGGTGACATTATACCAGGCACTCAGGGCATGCTCGCGGGAATTCCCGAATGTGTAGCGCCCCTTCGCCAGATAGGAATAGTTCCGAAAGCCACTATTTGCGGTTTCAACACCATCGCCATCCTCATAGGAATCATTGTCGCGGACTGTGTAGTTCAGAAGAAATTCCAGATCCTCTGTTGGCTGCACAGCCAGAATGGAGGATGAGGCCCATCCGGTGCCGTTGGACTGTGCCTCCAGAGTCTGCCGGAAGCGTGTACCGATTTCACCACCGGTGAAGTCAGAGGCATCCTTGGTTTCCAGCTGTACGACACCGCCAACAACGCCCGATCCATACTCATAGCTGCCGACCGTACCGCGGATGACCGAGATTTCCCTGTAGAGTGCGGGATCTGTGAATAGCTGGTTACCAATCCGATAGATCTCTTCGCCGCCAGTGGTCGCCCCATCAATGGTGATCAACACGCGCGGGTTAGCCCCGTAGGTCCCGTCAGCGCCAAAGCCACGGATCGAAATACCGGAAGACTGCGGGGTGGTGCCATTCACCAGTGTCACACCTGGTACGGATTCAACCAATTGGGCAATTGTTGCCGCTTGCCGGTCGTCGATTTCCTCTTGGTTGATAACAGTGAGCGGCACCCCGGTGTCGGTCTGCACCTCGCGCTTGCCTGCGCCCAGCTCAATCGTCCCCAGAAAATCGCCGTCTTCCGCAATATCCTGTGCCGCCACGCTGTTTGCGCTGGCTAGCAGGCCCAACACAGATACGGTGCTCAGCAACCGCCATCCCTTTTGGTATTTCCCCATCTCGCGTCCCTTCGCATTAGTCTAGTTCGGTGAACCAAATGCTTGCGGCGGGGCTGGCCTGGTCGTTTGTCTGATAGATCTGGTGGAATCATAAATTCCGCTTGTGTCTGTTATTAAAGCTGATAAAAACAGTCAACAAATTTAATGCACCGTAAAACGCGGTGGCCAGCTCTCGCGCGGCACGTTCCGCCACTGCCAGCCTCTTCTAGGACGTCTTAGTAGAAAGGGCTGCCATGACCGCCTCAACCATGACACCAGCTGCGATCCGTGCGGCGCGCGCTGAGCATGCAAACCTGAGAGATCGCGATTTTGCCGACAAATTCGGCATTACCGAAGGCCAGCTGGTGGCCGCCTATGTCGGTGAAGGCGTCTCGCGCATTCAGGCCAGCCCGGATGAAATCATGCCGCGACTTGCGCCACTGGGTGAGGTTATGGCCCTGACCCGCAACCCATCCTGTGTGATCGAGAAGGTTGGCATCTACGAAAACTATCACTCAGGCCAGCACGCATCGATGATCCTCAATGATGCAATTGATCTGCGCTTCTTCCCCCGGCATTTCGTCTCGGCTTTTGCGGTGAAACGCGAAACAGACAAGGGCACCAAACGGTCAATTCAGATCTTTGATGCAGCCGGCGACGCGGTTCATAAGGTGCATCTGCGCGAGACCTCGGATCTGGATGCCTGGCAGCGGTTGGTTGAAGAGTTGACCCTGGAGCAACAGTCTCAGGAACTCACCGTAGAGCCGCGCAAACCGACAGAACCTGCCAAGGCAAACCCGGAGAAGGCAGACATCCTGCGCGCTGAATGGGCCAAGATGACGGATACCCATCAGTTCATGCGGCTGACATCGAAGCTGAAGATGAACCGACTGGGCGCCTACCGCACTGCAGGGGAGCCGCTGGCCCGCAAGCTCGACCCGGCTGAGGTCAATAAGATGTTGTTTGCGGTACAGGATCAGGAACTCGACGTTATGTTCTTCGTCGGGAATATGGGATGCATCGAAATCCATGGCGGCCCAATCCGCAATCTGCGTGAAATGGGGCCATGGCAGAATATCCTGGACCCGGGCTTTGATCTGCATTTGCGCATGGACCACATCGCTGAGGTTTGGGCAGTGACCAAGCCCACCCAGCGCGGGGACGCGGTGTCTGTCGAAGCCTTCGATGCCGAGGGTGGCATTATCTTTCAGGTCTTTGGCCGCCGGACCGAAGCCAAAGATCACCGCCCGGAATGGAATGCCATTGTTGAAAACCTAGCCTCCTACGCTGTGAAAGAACCGGCGTGATGTCTGCATTCGGCCGTCTATTCCTGGGGCTTAATCTGCTGATGGCAGGGCTGCTAATCGGCAGCATTGCCCTGGCGGAGATGCCCAAACGCATCGTTTCTGTCGGTGGCTCGGTGACCGAGATCATCCACGCTCTTGGTCAGCAGGATCGGCTGATCGGCCGCGACCGGACCTCCACCTACCCTGCAGCAGCACTGGCGTTGCCGGATATCGGATACGCGCGGGCATTGTCCCCAGAAGGCGTGCTGTCGGTTGCCCCCGACATGATTATCGCGATCGAAGGCGCCGGCCCGCCTGAAACGCTGGACGTCCTCAAAAGCGCTCAAGTTGACTACGTTTCGGTGCCGGAGATCTTTTCCGCAGACGGGATCACAGCCAAGATTCGCACCGTTGGTGCGGCATTGGGCAAAGAGGCCGAAGCCGAAGCCTTGGCGCAGACCGTGTCGCGAGACCTCAGATCCGCAGAAGCAGACGCCGCATCGGTTGCCGGGGAGCATCCCAAAAAGGTGCTGTTCATTCTGTCGACACGGGGCGGCAGAATCATGGCGGGCGGTGCAAACTCGGCGGCCGACAGCATCATCCGAATGGCTAGCGCCGTTAACGCGGTGACGGACTTCGACGGGTATAAGCCGATGACGGACGAAGCGGTGTCGAAGGCTGCGCCGGATGTGATCCTGATGATGGACCGTGGCGGCGACCATGGTGCCGCAATCGAGGACTTGCTTGCGCTGCCGTCCATCGCACCGACCCCCGCTGCCCAAACCGGCAAGGTGGTCCGCATGAACGGCCTGCATCTGCTTGGCTTTGGGCCGCGCACCGCATCCGCAGTCACTGAGCTCAACCAGGCACTCTACAGCGAGGCAGACTGATATGGCGCTCGCTGCGGATACCCCCAACAGCGGTGTCACATCGCTGGGCGCTATCGACCGCCGGGTGCAGGCGCGGAGGTTGACCGTCGTTCTGGCTTTACTGCTGGCCGTGATGTCTGTTTTGTCCTTGGCCTGGGGCGCGTCAGGCACGTCGCTATGGGGGGCATTGCAAGACTTGGCGATGGGACGCGACCTGTCGCGACTGGATCAGATTGTTCTGTTCGATATCCGCTTACCACGTCTGTTCTTGGGTATTCTGGTTGGGTCCGCCCTGGCCGTTTCCGGCGCTGTGATGCAGGGGCTGTTTCGCAACCCGCTCGCGGATCCCGGGATTGTCGGTGTCAGTGCTGGCGCGGGGCTGGCAGCGATCTGTGCAATTGTCATGGGTGCCTTTCTGCCCGCCATGCTGCGCGATACGGTTGGCAACTACCTTGTCCCCATCGCCGCATTTCTCGGCGGCTGGGGGTCTACGCTCATTCTGTACCGTGTCTCCACACGCAGGGGGCAGACCTCGGTCGCCACGATGCTGCTGGCAGGCATCGCGCTCGGCGCACTTTCAGGAGCTCTGTCGGGAATTCTGGTCTACATCGCAGATGACAACCAACTGCGCGATCTGACATTCTGGGGCATGGGATCACTGGCCGGTGCAACCTGGTCAAAGGTGCTGGCAGCATCCCCCATCATTGGCGTCGCTCTGCTGGCTCTGCCAGCCCTGTCGCGCGGCCTGAACGGGCTGGCGCTGGGAGAAGCAGCGGCGGGGCATATCGGTATTCCGGTGCAACGGGTCAAAAACATCGCAATCCTCATAGTCGCGAGCGCCACCGGAGCCTCTGTCGCGGTCTCCGGTGGCATCGGATTTATCGGCATCGTCGTTCCACATCTGCTGCGTTTGGCCAGCGGACCGGACCACCACAGCCTGTTGCCAAATGCCGCCCTTTTGGGTGCATCGCTATTGCTGGCGGCAGATATGATCTCGCGGGTGATCATTGCCCCAGCCGAGCTTCCGATTGGCATTATCACAGCCGTTCTGGGCGCCCCGGTGTTTCTGTGGATCCTGCTGCGCCGCTTCGGCAGCACGGGCCTTTGAGCGGAGAACCCGATGGAAGCTTTTGACATTACGGTTAAACTTGGCCATCGCAGAATTTTGGATGGCATCGACTTCGCCGCACGGCCAGGTGAGGTGACGGCAATCGCAGGCCCAAATGGCTCTGGCAAAACCACACTTCTGAGGGCAATGACCGGCGAGGTGCCCTTTACAGGCCAGGTCTTGATGAACGGCCAAGACACCGCTGCGATGAAACCTTGGGAGTTGGCTGCGATCCGGGCCGTTCAACCGCAATCCGCCGCAATCGCCTTTCCCTTCACAGTGGTGGAAATCGTACGGCTCGGGCTCTCCGCAGGTCTGGCCGCGGCGGACACGGAGCTACCGCTCAGGGCGCTGGAACAGGTCGATCTGGGCGGGTTTGCAAACCGGTTTTATCAAGATCTCTCCGGCGGCGAACAGCAGCGTGTTCAACTGGCCCGGGTGATGACCCAAGTCTGGGAACCGGTGGTAGAGGGCATCCCGCGTTGGCTTATTCTGGATGAACCCGTGGCCAGCCTTGATATCGGTCATCAGTTCACCGTGATGGATCTGGCGCGTGACTATGCAGCGCGCGGCGGCGGTGTTGTCGCAGTGATGCACGATCTGAACCTGACCGCCATGTATGCCGACCAGATCACCCTGATCCATGCCGGACACGTCGCCGCCAAGGGCACACCGCAGGAGGTTCTAACCAGCCAAACCTTGGAACACGCCTACGGTTGCCCGGTCCCGGTCAACAGCTTGCCCCGCTCCGGTGTTCCCTTCCTTCTGCCACAGGCGCGCCAGATCTGACATAGCCCCCCTCCCAAAGGAGGGAAGAGATCATCTTGCACACACTGACGAATGAAAAAATAGCACAGCCAACAGAATGGCGACCCCGGCAGGATTCGAACCTGCAACCTGCCCCTTAGGAGGGGGCTGCTCTATCCAGTTGAGCCACGGGGCCTGATCCGGGCCAGCCTGTTTACGCGATAGCAAACCCGTCATGGCAAGACAATCCTGAGGAATTGGATTTCGCGGCAGCCGTCCCCATTGTGCAGCCTGCGCTGTCTGCGCTAACCTAACGGGAACAACAATGTGAGGCCATCGACGTGACAACGGACAACAAGCGCCCGCTCACTCTTCGTGACGTATCCGAAGCCACCGGGGTGTCAGAAATGACCGTCAGTCGCGTATTGCGCAACCGGGGCGATGTGTCGGAAAAAACCCGCCAAAAGGTGCTGAGCGCGGCCAAGGAACTGGGCTATGTCCCCAACAAGATCGCCGGCGCGCTGGCCTCCAACCGGGTCAATCTGGTGGCGGTCATCATCCCGTCGCTCTCGAACATGGTTTTTCCCGAGGTACTGACTGGTATCAATTCGGTTCTGGAAAATACCGACCTGCAGCCGGTTGTGGGTGTCACGGACTATCAGCCGGAGAAAGAGGAGAAAGTCCTCTACGAGATGCTCTCCTGGCGGCCCTCTGGCGTCATCATTGCGGGTCTCGAACATACTGAGGCCGCGCGCGCCATGCTCAATGCGTCGGGCATTCCGGTGGTTGAGGTGATGGATACCGATGGCAAGCCGGTGGATGCAATGGTCGGCATTTCACACCGTCGCGCAGGCCGAGAGATGGCGAAGGCGATCCTGAAAGCCGGCTATCGCAATATCGGCTTCATGGGCACCAAGATGCCGCTGGACCACCGCGCGCGCAAACGGTTCGAGGGCTTTACCGAGGCCCTCGCCAAGGAAGGCGTGGAGATCATGGATCGCGCTTTCTACTCCGGCGGCTCTGCGCTGGCCAAGGGCCGGGAGATGACGCAGGAAATGCTGGAACGCTCTCCGGAGCTGGATTTTCTTTACTATTCCAACGACATGATCGGCGCAGGTGGCATGCTCTACCTGATGGATCAGAAGATCGACATTCCCGGTCAGATCGGACTTGCCGGCTTCAACGGGGTTGAACTGTTGCAGGGGCTGCCACGGCAGTTGGCCACGATGGATGCCTGTCGTCTGGAAATCGGGCGCAAGGCGGCTGAGATCATTGCCGCCCAACTCGACAATCCGGATGCCGAGATCGAAAAGCACGTGACCCTGACGCCCACGATCACCTTTGGTGACACGCTCAAGCGGCGCTGATGGCGGTCGCGCGGCTGGACAACCGGGCCGCGCGGCGCCTGTTCATGGATCGGCATGGCCTGCTGGAGCAACCCAGCGGGTCGGCCAAGGGTGATGCACTGCTGCAGCTGATCACCCGGCTTGGTTTTGTGCAGCTGGACAGCATCAACACCGTCGCCCGCGCCCATGACATGATCCTGTTCTCACGCAGGCCCAGCTATCGGCCTGCGGCGCTGAAACGGCTTTATGAGCAGGATCGCAACCTGTTCGAACATTGGACCCATGACGCCGCCGTTTTGCCCATGGAGTTCTATCCGCACTGGCACCTGCGGTTTCAGCGCGACGCCGAGGTGCTGCGCAAAAGATACCGCAACTGGCACCGCGACGGGTACGAGGCGAAGTTCCAGCATGTTCTCGACCATATCCGCGACTATGGTGCGGTCAGTTCCTCGGACGTAGGCAAGGACGAGAAAAAGGGCACCGGCGGCTGGTGGGACTGGCACCCGTCAAAAACCGCGCTGGAATACCTCTGGCGCTCTGGCGCGCTGGCGGTGGTCGGGCGCAGCGGCTTTCAGAAACGCTATGATCTGAGCGAACGGGTCATCGACAGCCAATATCTCCCCGCGCAAGGCTCTCCCGCGCCGGAAGAAACGCTGGACTGGTTGTGCAACGCGGCGCTGGACCGGCTCGGCTTTGCCACCTCAGGAGAGCTGGCCGCCTTCTGGGCCACGGCCTCCCCAGCGGAATGCGCCACATGGTGCAAACAGGCGCTGGCGGATGGGCAGATTGAGCCGGTCGATGTCACGCTAACGGACGGGCGCAGCCGCCGTGTCTTTGCCCGCCCCGGTGCTGTCGAACAGGCCGCCGCGCTGCCGCCACCCCCCGGCCGCATGCGCGTCCTCAGCCCGTTTGATCCGGCCCTGCGGGATCGCAAGCGCGCGGAAGGGCTGTTTGGGTTTCACTACCGGATTGAGGTTTTCACCCCCGCCGCCAAACGCCGCTACGGCTATTATGTCTTCCCGCTGATGGAGGGAGACCGCCTGGTGGGCCGCATCGATATGAAGGCGCACCGCCAGCCCGGGGGCCTCGCAGGCACCCTGCATGTCACCGCGCTTTGGCCAGAGCGGGGCGTCAAATGGTCTCCGGCACGGCAGAACCGACTGGAGGCCGAACTGGAGCGGGTCCGCCGTTTTGCCGACATGGAGCGGGTGTCATTTGCGGATGGCTGGCAGCGCGAGCCGCTCTGATATCGGCTCTAATACGGGGAGTTCCCAACCCTAGGCGAGGTCGGGCCGCAGCAACGGCTCAATCACTGCGCGGTAATCTTCAGGCGCAGGTTTGGCGCTGAAATCCTCTGGCGCGATAAAGACACAGACAAATTTACCCTCAAAACAAAGGGTGCCATCCTGCCGTGCCTCAACCCGAAAGGTCACGGATTTCTGACCCAAAGCCACGGGCCAGACCGAACAGGCCAGCCGATGGCGCGGTGTGACGGGAGAGCGGAAATCGATGCTCATGTGTACAAAGGGCGTGCCGGTGCCACGGTCCAGCTCCATCTGATACCAGCCGTCGCCATCGAGCTGATGTTCCCACCAGGCATCAATCGCCTGCAACGCAAACCCCGGCAAATGCCCGGTATAGGCAATGCGCGCCGGGTCACAGTCTCCCCAGCCCACACGGATCTCATGGATAAAATCGGGCGTCTGGCTGTCGGTCATTCTGGGCCTCGGATCTGGAAAAAACTGGATTGAAAATGGCAACGGCCACCCATCAGACCCCAGGGTCAAACGGATGGCCGCGAGAGTGAACCGCGCCGTCAGCGCATCAACATCAACGGCAGCAACGTGATGATCGGAAAGGCCACCAGGATCACAACCCGGATCAGGTCGGAGGCGACAAAGAACATCACCGCTTTATAGGTATCGACCATACGGGTGGTGCGATCCATCGCGTTGATCACAAACAGGTTCATACCAACCGGCGGCGTGATCAGGCCAACCTCGACCACGATCAGAACCAGAATGCCAAACCAGATTGCGACGTATTCGGTCTCCATCCGGTTCGCCATCCCCTTGGTCACGCGAATGCCCAGCTCTTTCATCTGCTCGCGGGTCAGCTCAGCGCCGGTGGCAATCGCCTCCTGGATCGAGGCGAGCATTTCCGCCCCCATCCCCTGTGGCACACCCGCCTTCAACACCTCCATCGCGGCCTCGGCCTGCATGGCGGGCAGGTTCACCAGACCAAAATCCATCGCCGAAATGACAGGGTAAAAGATCGGGATGGTCAGCAGGATCATCGACAGGCTGTCCATCAGGCAGCCAAACACCAGATAGAACGCCAAGATCAGCATCAGCACCATCCAGGGGCTCAACCCTTGTGAGACCACGAAATCAGCCAACTCCTGCGGCACCTTGGTGAGAGCGAGGAACCCGTTGTAAAACCCGGCCCCCAACACGATGAAAAAGATCATCGCGGTCGAACGGGCTGTCACCATGAAACTGTCGGTCAGGGTCTCGCGATTAAGCCCACCGTTCAGCCAGGCGATCAGCCCGGTCCCCAACGCGCCAACGGCCGCGCCTTCGGTCGGGGTGAACCAACCGAGATAGATCCCGCCAACCACCAGTCCAAAGACCAGAAGGACCGGCCAGACGTGAAACAGCGCCGCAAACCGTTCGCCCCATGGCACGGGCGGGCGGGTGCCGGCACTTCCGGGAAAGACGCGGACGTAGATAGAGATTGCAATCACATAGCCGATGGCCGCCAGAATACCCGGGATGAAGGCCGCCAAGAACAGTTTGGCAATGTTCTGTTCGGTCAGGATCGCGTAGATCACCAGCACCACAGAGGGCGGGATCAGAATACCAAGGGTGCCGCCAGCCGCCAGCGTCGCGGTGGAAAACCCACCGGCATAACCGTAGTTGCGCAGCTCCGGCAGCGCCACCCGCCCCATGGTCGCCGCAGTTGCCAGCGACGAACCGCAGATCGCGCCAAAGCCTGCACAGGCACCGATGGCTGCCATGGCAACGCCGCCCTTCTTATGGCCAAGGAACCCCTCCGCCGCCTTGAACAGCGCGGTGGACATCCCCCCCAGCGTCGCAAAATGGCCCATCAGCAGGAACATCGGCACGATGGTCAGTGAATAGGAGGAGAAGGTCGAATAGGTCTCGCTTTTCATCCGGCCAAAGGCAACTTGGGTGCCGTCGGTCACAATGATCAACCCGACCAGACCAACCAGAAACATCGACAGGCCAATCGGAACCCGCAGGAAAATCAGCATCATCAGGACGGGAAAAGAGGCAATCCCGATTTCAAGCGCAGTCACTGTTCGCCCTCCACGCCGTCCCAGACAAGGATGCGGCCAGTCATAAATTCAATCGTACGTACGGCGGCCATATAAATGCCCACCACGGCGGCCACGCTGGCCGCGACGAGGCTGGCGGCATAGGCCCACCAGACCGGAAACTCGAGCAGGAAGGACGTCTCGCCATTCTGGAACTTGCTCAGCGCACCAGCCCCAAGCCGGACCGCGATCAGCACCAGCACTGCGGCAAAAACGATCTCCGTCACCATCCGCAGGAACCGCTTGGCTCCCCTCGGAAAACTGTTGGTCACAATATCCACTGACGCATGGCCTGCCGTGATCTGACACAGCGGCAGAAAGGCAAAGATCGCAAAGGCGACACCGGCCTCGACCACCTCGAAATCCCCGTTGATCGGCCCGACACCAATCGCGATCAGCCACTCGGCCAGATCCGGCGCGATGCTCTGCATCAGGGCGCCGTGCAGCCCCCCGTTCAAGAGACGCCCGGCAATCGACAGACATGTCAGCAGGATCAGCAGCGACAGCACAACGCCGCCCGCCATGGCCATGGATCTGGCCAGTCCCATCATCAGCTTGTGCATGGAAAGCCTACCCTTTCAGGTGGGGGGTGGACCTGCGGATAAACGCAGCCGCAGGTCCACCGGTCTTGGCTCAGTTGTCGTACTGAGCAGTGTATTTGTCGATCAGATAGGTGGCCTGCTCCAGCAGCGCATCACCATCGACCCCTTTGGCCTTCATATCATCCAGCCACTGTTGGTAGATCGGCTGGGACGCCTCACGCCAGATCGCGGTCTGCTCTTCGTCCAGAGTGATGACATTGTTGCCTTCGTCCAGCGCGAACTCCCGCGCGGGAGTGTCGGCATCCGCCATGGTCCCACCGGCAAAGACGGAGAATTCCAGACCGGAGTTCTCATCGACAGCCTTTTTCAGATCGTCAGGCAGGCTCTCGTACTTCTCCTTGTTCATCGCCAGAACAAAGGTCAGCGTATAAAGCGCACGGCCAGTGAATTCGGTGTGGTTCTCGACCAGCTCCGGCACTTTCAGAGCGGTGGTGACTTCCCACGGAATAGTGGTGCCGTCGATCACGCCTTTGGACAGCGCTTCGGGGATGGCCGGAACCGGCATGCCCACCGGGGTGGCGCCCAGCTCGGTCAGCAGACCATTCACAGACCGGCCCCCGCCGCGGATTTTCATACCGCGCAGGTCGTCAGGGGATTCCACCGGATCAGTGGTATGGATGATGCCCGGACCATGGACCCATGTGCCCAGGATTTTTACGTCCTTGAACTCGGCGCCCTTCATATGCTCGTCGAACATCTCCCAATAGGCGTGCGAGGCCGCGCGCGCATTGGTCATCATGAACGGCAGTTCGAACACCTCGGTCGACGGGTAGCGACCGGGCGTATAGCCCACCACGGTCCAGACGATATCTGCAACACCATCAATGGCCTGATCCATCAGCTCTGGCGGTTTGCCCCCCAGCTGCATCGACGGATAGCGGTCAATTTTGATGCGGCCATCGGAAGAGGCCTCGACCTTGTCGGCCCAGACATCCAGAATCAGCTTGGGCACATTCGCCTGCGCCGGCAGAAACTGGTGCAGCTTCAGCGTCACCTCCTGCGCCATGGCGGACGTCGCGCCCATCGCCATGAGTGCAACGGCCCCCGCCGCGCCAAGTAGCTTTCTCCGAGTGGTCATGTGTTTCCTCCCTCTGACCTTTGTTCGTTTCATTTATCGCCATCGGACCCCGCCGATGCAACAAACGCCCTTGCCCTGCGACACTGTGCAAACGCGGTCATCCCGTCCCGGATCACCACGATAGCACCCCCTTGCCTCACCAGCTATTAGGTGCATTTGTAACCATCAACAGATGATTATGCATTTCTGCCACATGATTTCGCGATCCTGCGCAGTCCGCGCGGTGTGTTGAAAGAAAAATACGTTACAGGATGATCGAAACAAGCGGTAATTCGGTTACTTAATTCACGTCATACGTGTATAGCGATGCTAAACTCACCACGACACATGTATATCGCGCGCCGATCCCTCAGCGCAGCGTCAACCGCACCGGCATCAACCCGTCAATTCCGCCTTCGATATAATCGCCTGCGACAACCGGTCCGACGCCAGCCGGGGTGCCTGTCATGACCAGATCGCCGGGCCGCAGGTGATAATACCGTGACAGGTGGCACAGTATGTCCTCAACCGACCAGATCAGCTCCGCAAGCGAGGCGTCCTGGCGAATCTCATCGTTGACCCGCAACCAGATCCGCTGTTCCCCCGGCGCGCCCCACTCCTCCGCCGCGCGCAGCGGCGCAAAGACACTGCCGTTCTCCAGATCCTTTCCCAGGCTCCACGGGCGTTGCTTTTGCCGCTCACCCAGTTGCAGATCCCGCCGTGTCATATCCAGCGCGCAGCCGTAGCCCCAGATCGCCGCCCGCGCCTGCGCCACCGTCGCATCCTGCAACGGCGCAGCAATCGCCACCACCAGCTCCATCTCGTGGTGAAAATTCTCTGTCCCCTGCGGATAGGGCACCTCGGCACCGCTCAGCACCGCGTTGGCTGCCGATTTGGTGAAATAGAACGGCTTTTCACGATCCACCTCAACGCCCATTTCGGCCGCATGGGCAGCATAGTTGCGCCCGACACAAAAGATTCGGCCTACCGGAAACCCGGTCTCCTGACCCTCCACCGGAATCACGGGATTCGCAGGCAGCTCAAACATAGGCGACACCATCACAGGCTCCTTACCTCTGGGACAAAACCGGCAACCGCCCGCAGGCCGCACCGCTTTGCGTTAGCGCTCGCCGCACCCTAGCAACCCAAGGAAGCCCCGGCGACCACAGAGCCACGAAAACAGAGGACTTTTGCAAGAAAAGACTGAAAAACACCCGGCAGCGACAGCTGCGGTGGTCGATAGATTATCTGGCAATTTTCAGTGGAGAGAGAGGAAGTGGTGAGCCGTGCAGGATTCGAACCTGCGACCCACTGATTAAAAGTCAGTTGCTCTACCAACTGAGCTAACGGCCCACTTCTTCGTCGGAACGATGTGTCGTTCCTTGGTCGCTCTTTAAGGACATAATCCAGAAGGATCAAGCACTTAATTTGCTTCGGAGCGGCGCGACCGTGTCAGTCTTGCTGTCCCGATAGGCGGCGTATCTAGGGGTAAGGGCTGAGACGGTCAACCCCTTTTTTCAAGTTTCTTGCTGCAAGGGTGGATTCATCTTCGGCGGAGGTCTATATGCCCGAAATGACCATAGGATCAGACACCCGCTTGCCCTTTATGAAAATGCATGGCCTCGGCAACGATTTCGTTGTGGTGGACGCGCGCGATCAAACCTGGGACATCACCCCGGCCATGGCTGAGGGAATCGCCCATCGCCAGATGGGGATCGGATTTGATCAGCTGACGGTCATCACCAAGGGCGACGAGGACGCACATCTGACGTTCTACAACGCCGATGGATCAACCTCCGCCGCCTGTGGCAATGCCACCCGCTGTATTGCACGCCATCTGCTGGATGAAAGCGGCAAGACCCACCTGCGCCTGACCACCGATCGTGGCCTCCTTCTGGCGGAAGATGCCGGAAACGGGCTCACCTCCGTCAACATGGGTCAACCGCAGCTCAACTGGCAGGATATCCCGCTGGCCGAGGATGTCGATACGCTCGAACTCCCCATCGAAGGGGCGCCGACCGCCACCGGCATGGGCAACCCGCATTGCACCTTTTTTGTGGAGAACGCAGAGGTGATTCCGCTCGCTGAATTTGGCGCCCGCTACGAACACCACCCGCTGTATCCCGAACGCACCAATGTGCAGGTCGCCCATGTTGTCGCCCCGGACCATCTGCGGATGCGGGTCTGGGAACGCGGTGTCGGCATCACGCTGGCCTCCGGCTCCTCCTCCTGCGCAACAGCCGTGGCCGCTGTGCGTCGCGGGCTGACGGGACGCAAGGTGCAGATTGATCTGGACGGCGGCACGCTCTGGATCGACTGGCGCGAAGACGGCGTCTGGATGACCGGCCCCACCATGCATGTGGCCGACGGCCATTTCACCCGCCAATTCCTCGAAAGCCTCTCCAAGTGACCAACGCCCCCAAGTTCACAACACTCGGCTGTCGGCTGAACGCCTATGAGACCGAGGCCATGAAGGAGCTGAGCCAGCAGGCCGGGCTGCAGAATGCCGTCGTGGTGAACACCTGCGCTGTCACGGCAGAGGCGGTGCGCAAGGCCCGGCAGGAGATTCGCAAGCTGCGCCGCGAAAACCCGGATGCGCCGATCATCGTCACCGGCTGCGCCGCCCAGACCGAGCCCGAGACCTTTGCCGCCATGGACGAGGTCACACAGGTCATCGGCAATACCGAAAAAATGCAGGCGGGCACCTGGCAGCAAATCGCCAAGGGACCTGATTTCATCGGCACCACCGAAAAGGTGCAGGTCGACGACATCATGTCCGTGACGGAAACCGCAGGCCACCTGATTGATGGCTTCGGCACCCGCTCGCGCGCCTATGTACAGGTCCAGAATGGCTGCGATCACCGCTGCACCTTCTGCATCATCCCCTATGGTCGCGGCAACTCGCGCTCGGTTCCGGCGGGCGTGGTGGTGGATCAGATCAAACGGCTGGTGGACCGGGGCTATAATGAGGTGGTGCTGACCGGCGTCGACCTCACCTCCTGGGGCGCGGATCTGCCCGCCACGCCCAAGCTGGGCGATCTGGTGATGCGCATCCTGAAGCTGGTTCCGGATCTGCCCCGCTTGCGGATCTCCTCAATCGATTCGATCGAGGTTGATGACAACCTGATGCAGGCGATCGCAACAGAACCCCGTCTAATGCCGCATCTGCATCTGTCCCTGCAGCACGGCGATGATCTCATTCTAAAACGCATGGCCCGGCGTCACCTGCGCGACGATGCGATCCGCTTCTGCGAGGAGGCTCGCAAACTGCGCCCGGAGATGACCTTCGGTGCCGATATCATCGCGGGTTTTCCGACCGAAACCGATGCCCATTTTGAGAACTCGCTCAAGCTGGTCACCGACTGTGATCTCACTTGGCTGCATGTTTTCCCCTACTCAAAGCGCGAGGGCACACCCGCAGCCCGGATCCCCAACCAGGTCAATGGCACTGTGATCAAGGACCGCGCCGCCCGCCTGCGCGCCGCTGGGGACACCCAGGTTCGGACGCATCTGGCCGCCGCAAGGGGCAAAGCTCATCAGATTCTGATGGAAAATCCCCACATGGGCCGCACCGAACAATTCACCGAAGTCACCTTTGCCACGCCCCAGGTCGAAGGGCAGATCGTGACCGCCACACCAACCGGGATCACAGGCACGCAGCTCACGGTCTGATTGCGCGCTGACCGCGCCTATACGTTGGGAGACAGATGCATCAATGGCTCTCATTCTCTTTCTTCATGGCGCCTCCAGCAGCGGTAAATCCACACTTGCAAACGCATTGCGGGATCAGGCCTCGCGGCCCTTTCTGCATCTCTCCATTGATCACCTGCGCGACAGTGGCGCCTGGCGGCCTGCGGATTATCCTGATTGGAGCACAGCGCGTCCGGCGTTCTTTGCCGGCTTCCACCGCATGCTGGCCGGCTTTGCCGAGGCCGGGAACGACCTGATTGTCGAACATATCCTCGACACTCCCGGCTGGCACGCGGAGCTACAGGCCCTGCTGAGCCGCCATGATATTGTCTTTGTTGGGCTGCGCCCACCGCTCGCACCGCTCACTCAGCGCGAGAAGATCCGTGGCAACAGACCAGCAGGCAGCGCCGCACGAGATGCGGCGCATGCCCATGATGGGCTCCGCTATGATCTGGAGTTTGACGGCAGCACCCCGGTCGCAGATATGGCCCAAACGCTCCTCACGCATCTTCAGACCCCAAGGCCCCGCTCCTGCTTCTTCGCCGGGTAGCAGGCTCAGCGCGCCCTGCCCCTGCCCTCTGCCCCCGTCACCTTTCCCAAAATACTCCGGGGTGAATGCCCGCAGGGCAGAGGGGCAGCGCCCCGTCCTAAGGATCAAAAAGAAACCCCCGCAGGGCCGGACCGTGCGGGGGTTTCATGATCTTAAATGGCAGAGAACCGGCTTAGCTGGATTTCTTGCCTTTATGCGGAGCCCAGAGGCGCTTGTTGGTCAGATACAGCAGAACCGACAGCAGCGTCAGAAACAGCACGCCGACAAAACCCGCTTGCTTGCGTGCCATCATCTTGGGCTCCGCGGTCCACATCAGGAAAGCCGCGACGTCCTTGGACAGGCTTTCCACATCATTCGGTGCGCCATCGATGAACTCGACCTGCTCATCCGAAAGCGGCGGCGCCATGGAGATCCAGCCACCCGGGAAAGCGGTGTTCTCATAGAAGGTGGTGCCAGCTTCTTCCTTGGTTTCACCCGTGTAACCCGCCAACAGGGAGGCGATATATTCAGCACCGCCCATGCCCTTGAACATCTGGTTCAGACCCAGGCCATAAGGCCCGTGGAAGCCTGCGCGCGCCTTCGCCATCAGCGACAGGTCAGGAGCACCGGCGTTGTTGTTCTCTGGGAAGTGATCCGTCGGCTTCGCCGGGCGATCCTCATCCAGTTCCGGGTCATAAACGCTGAAGTTGTCAGCCGCATAGGCCCGGACCTGATCCGCAGGCAGGTTCGGTCCGCCCTCGTCTGCCAGCGTGCGCAGTGGCACCTGTTTCAGACCATGGCAGGCCGCGCAGACCTCGGTGTAGATCTGCAAGCCGCGCTGCAGCTGGTTGGTGTCATAGGTGCCGAACGGGCCTTCAAAAGAGAAGTCGTAGTCTTCGACATGGCCTGCCCCGCCTGCCGCAAAAGATGCGGCAGGAACGAGCGCCAGAGCGAAGGCGGCACCGGTTGCAAGTTTTTTCAACATGGTTGCTGTCCTTCTCAATTACTCAGCCGGCGTGGCGTCAGCGCCAGATTTTTTGCCGTAATGGGCATCAAAATCGGCTTCGATGGTCTCGGGAATGGCCTGCGGCTTCTCGATCACGCCCAGCAGGGGCAGAATGACCAGGAAGTAACCGAACCAATAGGCCGAAGCGACCAGCGAGAACGACGCATAGGGTTCTTCCGCCGGCATCGCACCCAGCCACATCAGGGCGAAGAAGTCGATAACCAGCAACAGGAACCACCATTTGAACTGCGGACGGAAACGACCCGAGCGCACGCGGCTGGTGTCCAGCCAAGGCGCCAGCGCCATCACGGCAATCGCACCAAACATCGCCAGAACACCAAAGAACTTGGCATCCACGATACCACCGGTCACGAAGGACGCGATCTGCACAACCCAGACTTCAGAGGTGAAGGCCCGCAGGATCGCGTAGAACGGCAGGAAGTACCATTCCGGAACGATATGCGCAGGGGTCTGCAGCGGGTTGGCTTCGATGTAGTTGTCCGGGTGCCCGAGGTAGTTCGGCATGAAGCCGACGATGGCCCAGAAGATCACCAGCACAACCGCCAGACCAAGGAAATCCTTGATCACGAAATACGGCCAGAACGGCAGCGTGTCTTTCGCAGCCTCTTCCTTGGAGGTGCGGCGCACTTCAACACCGGTCGGGTTGTTGTTGCCTGTGGTGTGGAATGCCCAGATATGGACGATCACGAGACCGGCAATCACAAATGGCAGCAGGTAGTGCAGCGAGAAGAAGCGGTTCAGCGTCGCGTTGTCGACGGCCGGACCACCCAGAAGCAGGGTCTGGATCGGCTCGCCGATGAACGGGATCGCGCCAAACAGGCCGGTGATCACGGTCGCGCCCCAGAAGGACATCTGACCCCAGGGCAGAACGTAGCCCATGAATGCGGTGCCCATCATCATCAGATAGATCAGCATGCCGATGATCCACGTGATCTCGCGCGGCGCCTTGTAGGAGCCGTAGTACAGACCACGGAAGATGTGGATATAAACCGCAATAAAGAACAGCGACGCGCCATTTGCGTGCAGGTAGCGGATCATAAAGCCGCCGTTCACGTTGCGCATGATATGCTCAACAGAGGAAAACGCCAGATCCACATGCGGGGTGTAGTGCATCACCAGGATGATACCGGTGACGATTTGCAGGGCCAGACAGAAGGCCAGAACGATGCCCCAAATCCACAACCAGTTCAGGTTCTTGGGCGTGGGGATCATGATGGTGTCGTAGATCAGGCCGACGATGGGCAGGCGGCTGTGAAGCCACTTCTCGCCACCGGTTTTCGGCTCGTAATGATCGTGCGGAATGCCGGACATATGTGCCTCCCTTATCCCAGTTGGATGGTGGTTTCGTCGATGAACTCCGCGGTCGGAACCGGCAGGTTCTCGGGTGCGGGGCCTTTGCGGATACGACCGGCAGTGTCGTAGTGCGAACCATGGCAGGGGCAGAACCAACCGTTGAATTCGCCTGCACCGTCACCCAGCGGCACACAGCCAAGGTGGGTACACACACCCATCATCACCAGCCATTCGCCAGCGTCATCCAAGGTGCGGTTTTCGTCAGATGCATCCAGACCGGGCTTATTTGCATTTCGGTCCTGCTGATCGGGCAGCTCCGCCAGATCGACAGCACGGGCTTGCTCGATTTCTTCTTCGGTACGGCGGCGAATGAACACCGGCTTACCGAGGAACATAACCGAGAGCTGTGTTCCGACTTCCACGCCGCTCACATCCACGATGATCGAGGACAGAGCCTGAACGTCAGCCGAGGGGTTCATCTGGTTGACCAGGGGCCAAATTGCGGCACCCGCAGTCACTGCCCCGGCGCCGGCAGTGGCGTAGTAGAGGAAATCTCTCCGGGTTCCTTCGTTGTCTTCTGCGTGGGACACGAGGTTTTCTCCAATTCCAGCGCCCGTTTAGGGCAAACATGCGCATTCACTGCGCAAAGAACGCAGTGACTCATCGCGGGTATCTAGCGGGGAGAAGGGCTTTCGTCCAGCGGTCATAGGCGCGCAGATGGACGCATCCGCAAGTAATTATGCGCAACTGTTGCAAACAGCCTCACATATTTGCGCAGGCGCCCCCGAATTCAAGGGGTCGCCTGCGCCAGATCTCAGCTTTCCGGCGGCCGTGTCGCCTGCATTGACGGGCGCGAATCGAATGCGGCAAACCACTCTGCCAGCGCCTCATTGCCGTTGCGCCAGCCCATATCCGGATGGCGGAAATCCACATAGGACAGCGCACAGGCCACCGCGATCTGGCCAATCCGCAAGGGACCCTGCAGATGCGACATCCAGCGGGTGTTCAGCGCCGCACAACCGCCCAGCACCTTGCCACTCTGCCCTTCGATCCACTCTGGCCACTGCTTGTCCGCCGGGCGCAGCCGCTTTTCGTAGGACAGCAATACCGCCGCCTCCATGATGCCATCGGCCGTGGCCTCCAGCACCCGCGTGTCCCAGCCGCCGGCATAAAGCGCATTGCCCGCACGCTCGGCCAGATAGGCGCAGATCACCCGGCTGTCATACAGCGTTGCCCCATCGGCCCGTTCCAACGCCGGGATCTTGGCCAGCGGATTGGCCGCTTTCAGGTCGCTCGCCGGGGAAATCGGTGTCGTGGCCACCGGGCGCAACTCCACATCTGCCAACTGATCTGTCTCGTGCAGCAGCACCATGACCTTGCGCACATAGGGGGAGGTCGGCGCGTGATAGAGTTTCATATCGACTATCCTTTTCGTTGGACCCAATAACCGGTCGGAGATGACTCTTTGGCAGGGCAATCAGTATGCGCCCTGCGCCAGATCGAACATCACGCACTCTAGCCACAACCTCGGCGGGGAAAACCCCCTTTGCCGCGTGACGCGGGCGCTCTTTCTCTTGCCTTTGACCTGTCTTGCAGCCATGGTCGCGCTGTTCTCAGGGCGGGGCGGAATTCCCCACCGGCGGTAGGCGGGCCAGTCCCGCAAGCCCGCGAGCGGCTTCCAGATTTTTGGAAGTGTCAGCAGATCTGGTGCAACTCCAGAGCCGACGGTCATAGTCCGGATGGAAGAGAACGTGTGACAGGGCCACGGGGAACGTGTGCCCTCATCACTCGTGATCGCCTTGGGTGACGTGTCAAACCTATAGGAGTTATCGATCATGACACACACCCGCTTCGCTTTCATCAAGGCGCATTGGCATTCCGATATCGTCGACCGTGCGCTGGATGGCTTTCAGGAGCTGATCCCCGCCGAGCAGATCGACGTATTTGACGTGCCCGGTGCCTTTGAAATGCCGCTTCTGGCCAAAGAACTGGCCAAGACCGGTAAATACGACGCCATCGCCTGCGCGGCCTTTGTGGTGGATGGCGGCATCTACCGCCATGATTTTGTCGCCCAGGCTGTCGTGGACGGTCTGATGCAGGCCGGGATGGAGACCAACGTGCCGGTCCTGTCCGTCTCGTTGACGCCGCACCACTATCAGGAAACCGATCATCACAACGCGATCTACCGCGCCCATTTTGTTGACAAGGGGCGCGAGGCAGCCAATGCCGCGCTCATGATCGTCAAAACCCGCAAGGCGGCACTAGGCGCCTAAATCCTCAGGGTGCGTGGGCCTATCCCAGATAGGCCTTCAGCGCAGGCGGCGGATTGTCCAGCAATTCCGCCGTCGCCATTGGCGGGTGGGCCACGCCATCCGCCACCAACACCACCTGATCGGCAATCCGGCGCGCATCTGCCGGATCATGGCTGACCATCAGCACGGTCGCCCCGGTCTCTGCCGCCAGGTCCGCCACCAGATCCAGCATCTCCGCCTTCAACGCTGGCCCCAACGCCGCAAATGGCTCATCCAGCAGCAGAAGATCACGCCCCTGCACCAATACGCGGCCCAGCGCCACGCGACTTTGCTGGCCACCGGACAGGGCGGCGGGCTTGCGCTCTTCCATACCCTGAAGACCAACCCGTGTGATCGCCGCGCGCACCTTTTCCTGTTCTTCAACACTCAGACGCAGGTTCGGGCGAATCCCCAACCCCACATTCTGTGCCACGCTCAGATGCGGAAACAGATTGCCGTCCTGAAACAGCATCGCAATCGGCCGCTGCCCCGGCAATACATCGGTCAGCGCACGGTCCTGCCAGGACAGCGTTCCGGCCGTGATGGGAACAAACCCCGCGATGGCCTCGATCAGGGTGGTCTTGCCCGCCCCGGAGGGACCAATCACCGCCACCCGATGGCCTGCCTCGATCGCAAGATCCGCACGCACGATAAAACCGCCGTTGTCCAATAGGCAGTTCTCAAGTTTCAGCATGTCGACGCCCTCCCCGGTCGAGAATGTAAAACGCCCCCATGGACAGGCACAAAAGCAACAGCGCCCCACCCGAGGCCGCTTCCATCCGGTAGGCCCCCATCAGGCGATAGATCTGCAAAGGCAATGTCGCGGTTTCGCTATCGGCAAACAGCGCAATCACGCCCAGATCCCCCATCGACAGCGCTGCCGCCAGCCCAGCAGCAAAACCGATCTGCGGGCGCAGACGGGGCAGCAGCACCCGGCGCAGAAACACCCCGCCGCGCATATCAAGCGAGAGCGACAGACGGCCATAACGCGCCAGCACCTCCCGCACCCGCGGGATCAGAATGCGCAGCGCAAATGGTAGCGACATCAGCGCATTCACCACCGCTGTGACCGGCAGCGCCAGCGCAAAGGGATCCGCCACCGGATAGATCAGAATAAACAGGCCGGTGCCAATCACCAGCGGCGATACCGCCAGCCCCAACAGGCCCGACAGCTCCACCAACCCACCCCGGCCCAGCGCCACGGCCACCGCCATCGGCAGGGCAATCGCCAGCAGCACAAGCGTGCTCACCCCTGCAATCAGCACCGAATTGCCCGCCGCCAGCCAGACCGACGCCCCCATCGACAGCAGGCCCGGCAGACCCGCAATCACAATCGCGCTCAGCGGCAACAGCAAAAACAGCGCCGCCGCAATCAGACAGGTACCATCCAGTACCCGCGCCAGCGCCCCCTGCCCATCCCAACGCCGTACCGGACGGTCCAATCCGGCACCAAACCCCTCGCCCGTCGCCACCCGCAGGGCCACCAGCGCCGCCGCGCCGGTCAACAACAGCTGCACGCCCGACAACAGCGCCGCCCGCGCCAGATCGAAATCAAATCGAAACGCCTGATAGATCGCCAGTTCAATGGTGGTGGCGCGCGGCCCGCCCCCCAGCGTCAGCGCCACGGCAAAGCTCGACAGGCAGATCGCAAAGACCACCGCCAGCGCGCCGGGCACCACCTGCCGCAGCATTGGCGCCTCCAGCAGCTGCCACATCGCCCGGCGATCTGCATTGATCTGCGCCGCCAGACGAAACCGTTCTGCCGGGATTTCCTGCCAGCCCTGCAGGATCAACCGCGTCGCCAGTGGCAGATTGAAAAACACATGTGCCAGCACAACCCCGTGCAACCCATAGATCTGCAGCGGTTCAAACCCGAACAGGCCCAGCAGATCGCTCAGCCAGCCCGAACGGCCAAACACCGCAAGAATGCCAAGGATTGCCACGATCACCGGCAAGATAAACGGCGCACCCATGAGGGCAATCAGCACCCGTCGCCCGACAAACCGCCGTCGCGCCAGCGCGCGAGCGACCGGCACCGCCAATACCACACTGAACAGGGCGGACAGAACAGCCTGCATCAGGGTAAACCGGATTGCAGCCCAATCGGCAGGGCCGATGCCCCGCCCCACCTCGGCACGCCAGACCACTGCGGCCAGCGCGCCAAGGATCAGCGCCGCCACACAGGCAGCGACGCCCAGACCCCAGCGGGATCTTAACGGCTGAGCGCGGTCAGCCATTCATCCAGCGCCACATCGCGCAGCGCCGCCGCCTCGTCTTCGCTCAGCAGCAGTGATTTTTCTGGCGACACCAGGGTCTCAAACCCTTTGGGCAAACCCTCTGCCGGGGTCACTGCCGGATACATCCAGTTGGTGGTCGGGATGACCGACTGGAACGCGTCACTGACCATGAAGGCGAGGAACTGATCCGCCAACTCCGGCTGATCGCTGTTCGCCAGCTTCCCGGCAACTTCGACCTGCATATAGTGACCTTCGTCAAACACCGCTGCCGCCTTGCTGGCGTCTTCCTCGGCGATCAGGTGATAGGCGGGCGAGGTGGTGTAGGACAGCACCATATCCGCCTCACCCTCCAGAAACAGACCATAGGCCTCCGACCAGCCCTTGGTCACGGTCAGCACATTATCTGCCAGCCCGTCCCAGACCTCAGGCGCCTTGTCGCCATAGGCAGCCTTCACCCACATCAGCAATCCCAGACCCGGCGTAGACGAACGCGGATCCTGAATGACGATTTTCAGATCGCTCGCAGCCAGTTCGCCAAAGTTCTGCGGCGCGACAGCATCGGCCTTATGCACAAATGCGAAATACCCCCAGTCATAAGGGGCGAAAGTGGCGTCTTCCCAGGCGAAGGGCAGCGCATAATCGGCACTGACCGAATGATCCGCAAACAGGCCCGTCTCCTTGGCCGCCGCAGTCAGATTGGTATCCAGCCCCAGCACCACATCAGCGTCAGACCGCGCGCCTTCCAGCTTCACCCGCGCCAGCAGCGCCGCGCCGTCGCCTGCGCCGACCAGCTTCAGATCGCAACCACAGGTCGCCTCAAAGGCTTTCTCGACGGCCGGACCCGGTCCCCAGTCAGAGACGAAGCTGTCGTAGGTGTAGACAATCAATTCAGGCGTATCGGCATAGGCTGCCGTTGCGCCCAGCAGCCCCGCTGCAAGTACAAGATGTTTCATGGCATCCTCCATCGCGACGAGGGGCAAGGGAGGAGCCAGTCCATACCTTCCCTCCGCCGGTTCTAGCCGGTTCAGGTTCTACGGGTGTGATCTCAGCGCCGAAGGCGCACCCCGAGGTGGCGCGGACCCTAAGCGGCAGACCCGCGAAAGACAAGCGATTGCGGTGTTACATATGCTCAAAGAACGACAGAAGGGCTGACCAATTGTTTCGCACGCGAAACATTGGGGGAGTCTGCCTGTCCTTTCTGCCGGGTTAACACCCCCCATCTTTTGGCAGGAAACATCCCCGGGGAGTCGCCCAACGGGCGGCGGGGGCAGCGCCCACAACGATCTGCGCAACACAGGAAACCCCTTGAGAGAGCCGCCCTCCCCCGCTAAGCAATCTCGCAAAGGAGACCGCGCCCATGTCGATCAACAGCTTTGGCCATTTGTTCCGCGTCACCACCTGGGGCGAAAGCCACGGACCCGCCTTGGGTGCGACGGTTGATGGCTGCCCGCCGAATGTGGCGATTGACCCTGAAATGCTGCAGCAGTGGCTGGACAAGCGCCGCCCCGGTCAGAACAAGAATATGACCCAGCGCAACGAACCGGATGCGGTCAAAATCCTGTCCGGTGTGTTCGAGGGGAAATCAACCGGCACGCCGATCCAGCTGATGATCGAAAACACCGATCAGCGCTCCAAGGATTATGGCGAGATCGCCCAGACCTTCCGCCCCGGCCATGCGGACATCACGTATTTCCAGAAATACGGCAACCGCGACTACCGCGGAGGTGGCCGGTCCTCAGCCCGCGAAACCGCAGCCCGTGTTGCGGCCGGCGGTGTGGCGCGGGAAGCGATCAAGGCGCTGGTCCCCGGGTTGGAGATCAAAGGTTACATGACCCGCATGGGGGAGATGGAAATCGACCGCAGCCGGTTTGACTGGGCGGCAATCGACCAGAATGATTTCTGGATCCCCGATGCTGCTGCGGTGCAGGAATGGGAAGATTACCTGCAAGGGCTGCGCAAGGATCACGAGTCCGTCGGCGCGGTGATTGAGGTCGTCGCCCGCGGTGTGCCCGCAGGCATCGGCGCGCCGATCTATGGCAAACTGGACACCGATCTGGCCGCAGCGATGATGTCGATCAACGCCGTCAAAGCCGTCGAAATCGGCGAAGGCATGAATGCGGCGGTCCTCAAAGGCTCCGAAAACGCTGATGAGATCTTCCTCGGTGAGGATGGCCAGCCAGTCTATTCGTCGAACCATGCGGGCGGCATTCTGGGTGGCATTTCCACCGGGCAGGATGTCGTGGTGCGCTTTGCGGTCAAACCCACCTCCTCGATCCTGACGCCGCGCCAGTCGATCCGAAAGGATGGCAGCGCTGCCGAGGTCATCACCAAAGGCCGCCATGACCCCTGCGTCGGTATTCGTGCGGTGCCGGTGGCAGAGGCGATGATGGCCTGCGTGATCCTGGACCACCTGTTGCTGCATCGCGGTCAGGTGGGGGAGAACCAAGGCCACATCGGCGGTTGATCTGATCGCCGTCTCGCCTGCGATGTCAGACGCGAGACGGCGGCACCTTCTCCAGTCAGGTAAACAGCTGGGCGAATGTTTCGCGCAGCGCTTTTTTCTGCACTTTGCCCATGGTGTTGCGCGGCAGTTCCTCCATCAGCGCGATGTGTTTGGGCCGTTTGAACTTCGCGAGATGCTCTGACAGCGCCGCTTGGATGGTAGCCGCATCGGTGCCCTCCCCAATCGGGACCACCACAGCCACAACCGCCTCGCCGAAATCGGGATGTGGCACGCCGATCACCGCACTTTCGAGCACCCCCGGCAGATCGTCGATCAGCGTCTCGACCTCCTTCGGGTAGACATTGAACCCCCCGGAGATCACCAGATCCTTTTCCCGGCCCACGATGGTGACGTAGCCGCTGCTGTCGATCTTGGCGAGGTCACCGGTGATGAACCAGCCATCCGGGCGCAGCTCTTCTGCGGTTTTCTCCGGCATCTGCCAGTAGCCCTGGAAGACATTCGGACCGCGCACTTCCAGCACGCCGATTTCGCCCAGCGGGATCTCCGTATTGTCCAGTGTCACCCGCGCCTCCACCCCCGGCAATGCGGGGCCAACGGTGCCTGCAATCCGTTCACCATCATAGGGATTGGAGGTGCTCATATTGGTTTCCGTCATCCCGTAGCGTTCCAGAATACGGTGACCGGTGCGGGCCTGCCATTGCTCGTGGGTCTCCACCAGCAGCGGCGCCGAGCCAGAAATGAACAGCCGCATATTGGCCGCCAGATCCGGGGTCAGCCGTGCATCCGCCAAGAGCCGCGTATAGAAGGTCGGCACCCCCATCAGCGCGGTAGATGTTGGCATCGCTGCCAGAATCGCCTCCGCATCGAAACCGGGCAGCAGCACCACCTGCGCGCCTGCCAGAAGCGCCACGTTGGTCGCCACAAACAGCCCATGCGTGTGAAAGATCGGCAGGGCGTGGATCAGCACATCCTCAGCGGTGAACTGCCAGTAATCGCGCAAGGTCAGCGAGTTGGAATAGAGGTTTTCATGGCTGAGCATCGCCCCCTTGGAGCGCCCGGTGGTACCAGAGGTATAAAGGATCGCCGCCAGATCGGAGGGCGCGCGCGCGACCGGGTCAAACCCACTTTGGCCTATCGCCAGATCCGCGAGACTGCCCTGCCCCGTCCCATCCAGCGTCAGAAGATGCGCCCTTCCTGCCACCCCCTGCACCCCGTCCAGCCGCGCAGGATCACAGACAAACACAGATGGCGTGGCATCCCCGATGAAATAGGCAACCTCAGCATCGGTATAGGCGGGGTTGAGTGGCAGAAACACCGCCCCCGCCATCACTGTTCCCAGATAAAGCTGGAGTGCCGCAAGGGATTTATTCACCTGCACAGCCACACGATCGCCCGGCGCGACTCCACGTGAAACAAGTGCGGCTGCCATACGCTCCGCCCCCGCAAAGAGATCGCCATAGCTGACCGGATCCGCGCCGGGACGGGTGGCAAACAGAGCGTCCTCGCGCCCCAGGGACGCCGCACGCAGGTGGCAGATCAGCGGATTGGCGTCATACATTCGGAGGGCTCCTTGCGGCGGGTGACAGATGATTGCGGTGCTGCGTGACCTTGGACAAAGCCGGGCGGGAAAATCAACCCGTTGCACTTTTCGACGCGGCGGCGCAGGGTCTGGCCATGGTCAAATCCTTAACATCGCATCAACCCGGCCGCGCCATCGCGCTGAAACTGGCCGCGATTGCCCTGTTCACCGGGCTGTCGGCGATTATCAAGGCGACCTCCGACGTGGTGCCCGCCGGTGAGGCGGTGTTTTTCCGCTCCTTCTTTGCCATCCCCGTTATTCTCGTCTGGCTGTCCATGCGGGGCGAACTGGGGCGCGGACTGCGAACGACCCATCCGGGCAAGCATTTCCTGCGCGGCATTCTGGGCACAACTGCGATGGGCATGACCTTCATGGGGCTGGGAATGCTGCCGCTGCCCGAGGTCACGGCAATTGGCTATGCCACCCCGATCTTCACACTTATTCTGGCGGCCCTGTTGCTGGGCGAGCGGATCAGGCTGATCCGAATCAGCGCCGTGACCATCGGGCTGATTGGCGTTCTTGTGATGCTCTGGCCGCGATTGGGCAGTGGCGATCTGGGGGATACGGCGACTATCGGCGCCATTCTGATCCTCATCGCCACGATGGCGCGCGGACTGGTGCAGATCCACATCCGCCGCATGGTGATGACGGAGCATACCGCCGCCATCGTGTTCTATTTTTCGCTCACCGCCTCGATCCTGTCGCTGTGCACGCTGCCGTTCGGCTGGGTCTGGCCTGATCCAACCACGCTGGCACTCTTGATCGGCGCGGGTCTGGTCGGGGGCGTGGCGCAGATCCTTGTCACATCCTCCTACCGTTTTGCGCCCGCTTCCATGCTGGCACCCTATGACTATTCCTCGATGCTGTTTGCTATCCTCTTGGGTTACATCTGGTTCAACGAGCTGCCGACGCTGGTGATGCTGATCGGCGCCGGACTGGTGATTGCCGGCAATGTGCTGGTGATCTGGCGTGAAAGCCGGTTGGGGCTGGAACGTGGCAAGGCGCGGTCCGTCAGCGATCCCAAGGGGTAAGCTGCGCTCTACTTGGCCACCATTTGTGCCCGCAGCGCATTGACCCGGTCG
Organism: Phaeobacter piscinae; assembly: GCF_002407245.1. NCBI lineage: Bacteria > Pseudomonadati > Pseudomonadota > Alphaproteobacteria > Rhodobacterales > Roseobacteraceae > Phaeobacter > Phaeobacter piscinae. Next base: position 3,359,028 of record NZ_CP010681.1, read on the forward strand.
CGCAGGTCCAGAATATCCTGAAGATCGCCGCCCATCTCCTCAACCGCGCACGCGGTGATCTCGCCTGCCTGCACCGCAAGATCCCGGCCCTTTGCGCTGAGCTGGACCAACCGGCTGCGGTCATCCTCCGGGTTGGGAACCCGGGACAGGAAGCCCGCCACCTCCATCCGTTTCAGCAAGGGCGTCAGCGTATTGGTCTCCAGATCCAGCCGCTGGCCCAATGCGCCGACCGTCTGCCCGTCGGCGTGATAGAGCGAGATCAGCACCAGATATTGCGGATAGGTCAGCCCTAAAGGCGCCAGCAAAGGACGGTAAAGCCGGGTCAACGCATGATTTGCCGAATAGATGGCAAAACACAAAAGGTCCGGCGTATCCGGGATGTCAGGAGGCAGCGCATTGGTCATGGGTATAATTTAAATCGCGCACGATCCATCTGCAAGGACTTGACCTTGGCGCAAGGAGACCCATTTATATCGCACACGATATAAATAACTCCGACAGTGACCCAGGAAAGGATCCCGCCATGAGCGTCTCCCCCGTCTATACCGCATCAGCCACTGCAACCGGTGGCCGCGATGGCAAGGCCAGCATTCACGACAGCGACCTCAGCTTTGATCTGGATCCGCCCAAGGAGATGGGTGGCGGCGGCAACGGCAGCAACCCCGAGCAGCTGTTCGCAGCCGGCTATGCGGCCTGCTATATTGGCGCAATGAAATTTGCGACCACGCAGGATGACAGCCTGGCCAAGGTCCCGAATGATGTGTCGGTCCACGCCGAGGTCGGCATCGGTCCGCGTGACGAGGGCGGTTTTGGCCTGACGGTCGCGCTGAAGGTGGCGCTGCCCGGCCTCTCCCCCGAGGAGGCACAGGCCGTGACCGAGGCAGGCCACAAGATCTGTCCTTATTCCAACGCTGTGCGCGGCAATGTGACCGTCACAACTGAGCTGGTCTGAGACCCGGTTTGATGCACGCCTGGTCCCTGTACGCAGGGGCTGGGCGCATACGGAAAAAGCGCGGAGTCACCTCCGCGCTTTTTCATTTTAACTAGACCTGAAACGGCTGGATGATCAACTACGCACCAGTTCCTCATAGGCCTTGGCGATGTCTTGGGTCAGTTCCCCCACCTCAAAGCTGTGCGGGCCGATCTGGCCAACGGGGGTGACCTCTGCCGCGGTGCCGGTCAGCCAGCATTGCTCAAACCCGTCGAGTTCTTCAGGCATGATGTGACGCTCATGCACGGTGATGCCGCGATCTTTCAGCATGCCGATCACCGTCTGACGGGTGATGCCGTTCAGGAAACAGTCGGGTGTCGGCGTGTGAACCTCGCCGTCCTTCACGAAGAAGATATTGGCGCCGGTCGCCTCCGCCACATAGCCGCGATAGTCCATGAACAGCGCATCCGAGCAGCCCTTGGCCTCAGCCTTGTGCTTGGAGATGGTGCAGATCATGTAGAGACCCGCCGCCTTGGCGTGCACCGGGATGGTTTCCGGGCTTGGGCGTTTCCACTCCGCGATGTCCAGCTTGGCGCCCTGCATCTTGGCGTCGCCATAATAGGCGCCCCAGCCCCAGACCGCGATGGCCATGCGCACCGGGTTTTTCGCCGATGCGACACCCATATCCTCGCCCGAGCCACGCCACACAACCGCGCGCACATAGGCATCCTGCAGACCAGAGGCCTTGAGGGTTTCCTCCTTCGCCGCTTCGATCTGATCGACGGTGTAGGGCATCGGCATATCCAGCGCCTCGGCCGAGGCGATCAACCGCTCGGAATGTTCGCGGCTTTTGAAGATTTTGCCGTTATAAGCCCGCTCGCCCTCAAAGACGGAGGAGGCGTAATGCATGGCGTGGCTGAGGATGTGGACCTTGGCATCGCGCCAGTTGACCATCTCACCATCCATCCAGATCAAACCGTCCCGATCATCATACCCAGCCATGGCGCACCTCCTAATGTCTCGCCGAATTTTCATAAGTTGCGCCGCATATGACCGGTTCGGACATAATATTGCGCTAAACCTGCGATTCGATACATCTTCGGACTTGGAATGTCAACAACGCTGACTTAAAATGACCCCAGCACAACAGGGAGAGACCCATGGCAGAAGGGCGACCGGGGCAGGGATTTGGCGGCGAAAGCCTGCTGTTTCTGACGGATGAGCAGTTGCGGCAGGGCATCGAGGCGATGTTCTTTGCCTATCGCGGATTTACCGCAGACCCGGATCGGATCCTGGCGGAGATGGCCTATGGCCGGGCGCACCATCGGGCCATCCACTTCATCAATCGCGCACCGGGCACGACGGTGAATAACCTGCTGTCCATTCTCGGGGTGACCAAACAGTCGCTCAATCGCGTGCTCCGGGCGCTGATCGGCGACGGTCTGGTCGAGAGCCGGGTTGGGGTCACCGACAAACGGGAACGGCATTTGTTCCTGACCGATAAGGGGCGCGCATTGGAGGCCACCCTGTCGGATGCCCAGCGCGCCCGGATGCGCACCGCGTATAAGGATGCCGGACCGGAAGCGGTTCAGGGCTTCAAACGGGTGCTGGAGGCGATGATGGATGCCGATATGCGCCGCGCCTACGCCAAGCTGCGGGAGAGTGGCACATGACCCAGTTCGATTCCCATCTGCTGATTGTCGATGATGATGAGCGCATCCGTGGCCTGCTGAAGAAATTCCTGATGCGGGCCGGGTTTCTGGTCACCGCCGCGCGCGATGCGGCCCATGCCCGGCGGGTGCTGTCGGGGCTGGATTTCGATCTGATCGTGCTGGATGTGATGATGCCGGGCGAGGATGGGATCTCTCTCACCCGGTCGCTGCGCGAAACCATCGCCACGCCGATTCTGCTTTTGACGGCGAAGGGAGAGACCGAAGACCGCATCGAAGGGCTGGAAGCGGGCGCGGATGATTATCTGGCCAAACCGTTTGAACCCAAGGAGCTGCTGTTGCGGATCAACGCGATCCTGCGGCGGATGCCGGAGCCGGCCGCCAGCGAGGCCGCCCCCAAGGTGCTGCATCTGGGGCCAATACGCTATGATATTGAACGCGGCGAGATGTGGCAGGGCGAGGAGCTGATCCGCCTGACCGGCACCGAAAACCAGCTGATGAAGATCTTTTCCGCCTGTCCGGGCGAACCGGTGAGCCGCACCAAACTGGTCGAGGATCTGGGCCGCGATCGAGGGCAGGCGCAGGAACGGGCGGTGGACGTTCAGATCACCCGCCTGCGGCGCAAGATCGAACCCAATCCGAAACAGCCGCAATATCTGCAGACGGTGCGCGGTGCGGGCTATATGCTGGCACCGGACTAAGCCTCAGGGCCGGGAACCGCTGCACGGTATTTTGAGCCTCCGGCGGGGATATTTGTGGCCAGAAGAAGCGGCCAGAAGAAACGGGGACGCCTCATGACGACTGCCTTGATCACCCATGCTGATTGCCTGACCCATGTCACACCTGACGGCCACCCCGAACGAGTGGCCCGACTGGAACATGTGCTGCATGCGCTTGAAGGACTGGAGCTGCGCCGGGTGACCGCACCGATGGCGGCGGAGGATGATATCCTGCGCATTCACCCGGCCAGCTATCTCGCGGATCTGCGCCGGGCGCTGCCGCAGGAGGGGTTTGGGCGGATTGATGGCGATACGTTCCTGTCACCAGGCTCGCTGGATGCGGCCTTTCGCGCAGCGGGCGCGGCTGTGCGGGCGGTGGATCTGGTTGTCAGCGGCGCGGTCCAGAATGCCTTTGCCGCCGTGCGCCCGCCCGGACATCACGCGGAAATCGACACTGCCATGGGGTTTTGCCTGTTCGGCAATGCCGCACTGGCGGCCAAACATGCCCTGGATCACCATGGTCTGGCCCGTGTAGCCGTGGTGGATTTCGATGTGCATCACGGCAATGGTACGCAGGATCTGTTGTGGGATGAGCCCCGCGCGCTGTTCATGTCCAGCCAGCAGATGCCGCTTTGGCCCGGATCAGGCCGACCGGAGGAAGATGGCGCCCACGGCCAGATCCTGAACCTGCCATTGTCGCCCGGATCAGGCGGCGTGCAGATGAAAGCAGCCTATGTCGATCAGGCCTTCCCCCGGTTGCGGGCCTTCAAACCGGAGCTGATCATAGTTTCGGCCGGATTTGACGCCCATCAGGACGACCCGCTGGCAGAACTGATGTGGAGCACAGAGGATTTCCGCTGGTTGACCCGCGAACTCTGCACATTGGCGGCAGAGCTGTGCGGTGGTCGTATCGTCTCGACTTTGGAGGGGGGATATGATCTGAACGCGCTGGCCGCAGCGGCCAAAGCCCATGTGGAAGAATTGATAGAGGCAGGCACATGACCGACACATCCAACGAAACCCCCGTTGAAGAGCTGAGCTTTGAACAGGCGATGCGCGCGCTTGAAACCGTGGTGGACCAGCTGGAACGTGGCGATGTGGCGCTGGATGCCTCCATCGCTCTGTATGACCGTGGGGCCAAGCTGAAGAAACGCTGCGAGGATGAGCTGAAGCGGGCCGAGGAAAAAGTGGCGGCGATCACGCTGGATGCCAAAGGCACGCCGACCGGCACCCAGCCTCTGGATGCTGGCTGACCCATGGCTGCTGCCGCAGATGCCACCGCGCAACACCACAGTTCTGCGCGCCCCTTTGCGCAGGCGTTGAAGGACGCGCAGACCCGGGTCACAGCGCATATGGATGCGCGGCTGGGCGGCGGCGATGCGCTGCACGCTGCGATGCGCTATGCCGTCACCGGCGGCAAGATGCTGCGCGGGTTTCTGGTGCTGGAGAGCGCCCGCCTGCATGGCATCACTGAGGAGGCCGCGCTAGAGGCGGCACTGGCGATCGAATGTATTCACGCCTACTCGTTGGTGCATGATGATCTGCCCTGCATGGATGATGACGATTTGCGCCGGGGCCAGCCCACCGTTCACAAAAAATGGGACGAGGCGATGGCGGTGCTGGCGGGCGACAGCCTGCAGACATTTGCGTTTGAGCTGCTCGCCAACCCCAGGATCGGCCCGCAGGCGCTGCCGCTGATCCGTGGTCTGGCGCAAGCCTCTGGCAAGGATGGGATGGTCTCTGGGCAGATGCTGGATATCGCTGCAGAGACCGCCACCACGCCGCTGGATCTGGAACAGATCACGCAGCTGCAAAACCGTAAGACCGGCTGTCTCATCTCCTGGTCCGCTACTGCGGGTGCCGTGATGGCCGGGGCGGATGAGACCCCGCTGCGACGCTATGCCGATGCGCTTGGCCTTGCTTTTCAAATCGTAGATGACATCTTGGATGTGGAAGGCGACGCGGCCAAGGTTGGCAAAGCCGTCCGAAAAGATGCTGATGCGGGCAAAGCCACCTTTGTGTCGCTATTGGGACTGGACGCCGCAAAAACACGCGCCAGCGCCCTGATGGAACAGGCCTGTGAGGCGCTGACCCCCTATGGCGATGCCGCAGAAACCTTGAAGGACGCCGCGCGCTTCGTTATCTCGCGCGATAGCTGAGCCGCACAATGCGTGCACCGCCAAAGCAACACGCCCAAGGAGCTGCCATGTCAGACCGGCCTCAGACCCCCCTTCTGGATCAGATCACCCGCCCGGCAGATCTGAAATCCTTGAGCGATGCGCAGCTGACGCAGGTTGCCCAGGAGTTGCGCCAGGAAACGATTTCCGCCGTCTCCGTCACCGGTGGCCATCTGGGCGCCGGACTGGGGGTCGTGGAGCTGACCACCGCGCTGCATGCGGTGTTTGACACGCCACGCGATAAAATCATCTGGGATGTCTCGCACCAGTGCTATCCGCACAAGATCCTGACAGGCCGACGCGACCGCATTCGCACCCTGCGGATGAAGGACGGGTTGAGCGGGTTTACCAAACGCTCTGAATCGCCTTTTGACCCCTTTGGGGCGGCGCATAGCTCCACCTCGATCAGTGCGGCGCTTGGCTTTGCCGTGGCGCGCGATCTGGGCGGTGTGGTGCCCGAGGGGCTGGGCGATGCGATTGCGGTGATCGGCGATGGCTCGATGTCGGCTGGCATGGCGTTTGAGGCGATGAACAATGCCGGCCATCTGGGCAAGCGGCTGATTGTCATTCTGAACGACAATGAGATGTCGATTGCCCCACCGGTGGGCGCGCTGTCCTCCTATCTGTCGCGCCTCTATGCCGAAGAACCATTTCAGGAGCTGAAAGCGGTGGCCAAGGGCGCTGCATCCCTGCTCCCGGAGCCGTTCCGCGAGGGGGCCAAGCGCGCCAAAGATATGCTGAAGGGCATGGCGGTAGGTGGCACCTTGTTTGAAAGCTTGGGCTTTTCCTACCTCGGGCCGATTGATGGCCATGATATGGACCAGCTGCTGCCGGTGCTGCGCACCGTGAAGGCCCGCGCCACCGGTCCGATCCTGATCCATGTGCTGACCAAGAAGGGCAAGGGGTATGCCCCCGCTGAGGCCGCCCGCGACAAAGGTCATGCCACTGCCAAATTCGACATGGTGACAGGCGAGCAGAAGAAAGCGCCCTCCAACGCGCCCTCCTATACCTCCGTCTTTGGCAAGGAACTGGTGCGGCTGGCAGCCGAGGATGACAAAATTTGCGCCGTCACCGCCGCGATGCCCGATGGCACCGGTCTGAGCCTGATGGCTGAACGTTACCCGTCGCGCACCTTCGACGTCGGTATTGCAGAACAGCATGGCGTGACCTTCGCCGCCGCGCTTGCGGCGGGCGGGATGAAACCGTTCTGTGCGATGTATTCCACCTTCCTGCAGCGCGGCTATGATCAGGTGGTGCATGACGTGGCGATCCAGCGCCTGCCGGTACGCTTTGCCATCGACCGCGCCGGTCTGGTGGGGGCGGATGGGGCGACCCATGCGGGCAGTTTCGACATTGCCTATATGGCCAACCTGCCCGGCATGGTGGTGATGGCCGCCGCCGATGAGGCCGAGCTGGCGCATATGACGGCCACGGCCGCGGCCTATGACGACGGCCCCATTGCCTTCCGCTATCCGCGTGGTGAGGGCGAAGGCGTCGATATGCCGGAGGCGCCCGAGGTGCTGGAGATCGGTAAGGGGCGCATGATCCAAGAGGGCAAACGCGTGGCGATCCTGTCCTTTGGCACCCGTCTGGGTGAGGTCAGGAAAGCCGCCGAGGCGCTAAGCGCAAAGGGCATCACCCCGACGATTGCCGACGCCCGCTTTGCCAAGCCGCTGGACCGAGACATGATCCTGAAGCTCGCCGCAGACCATGAGGCGCTGATCACCATTGAGGAAGGCGCGGTGGGCGGCTTTGGCTCCCACGTGGCGCAGCTCCTGGCCGAAGAGGGCATCTTTGACAGTGGGCTGAAGTATCGTTCCATGGTGCTGCCCGATACCTTCATCGATCAGGCCAGCCCGGCGGATATGTACAATGTCGCCGCCATGAACGCACCGCAGATCGAAGCCAAGGTTCTGGAGGTTCTGGGCGTGGCGTCGATTGGAGAGAAGCGGGCTTAAACCCCCGTCGTCTCCGGCGGGGGGACGAAGGTTTCCAGATCCTCGGCGGCGCGGACCGCGCGGAGGCCTTCTCGGTAGGTGGGATAGAGCAGCTCCACCCCCAGATCTTCCTTGATGCGCTGATTGGCAACGCGTTTGTTTTCGCCGTAGAAACTGCGCGCCATGGGGGTCATGCCGGCCTCATCGAAAGGGACCTCGGCAGGGACTGGCAGGCCCAGCAGCTCGGCGGCAAAGCCCAGCACATCCTGCGGCGGGGCCGGGTCATTATCACAAAGGTTGTAAACTGCGCCGGGATTGGGCTGCGCAATTGAGGCAGCGAGAACCTGCGCGATGTCCTCGACATGGATGCGTGAGAACACCTGCCCCGGTTTCACGATACGCCGCGCCTTCCCGGCCATCAGCTTGGCAAAGGGACCGCGACCGGGGCCATAGATCCCGGCGAGGCGAAAGATATGCAGCGGCAGATCGGGAATGGCCTGCCAACCCGTCTCAGCGGCGGCGCGCCAGCGACCGCGTTGACTGGAGGGGGTGACGGCAGTGTCCTCATCCACCCAGGCGCCATCATGATCACCATAGACAGCGGTGGTGGAGAGGTAGCCGACCCACTCCAAAGTATCGCCATGGGCGGCGGCTGCCAGCGCATCCGCCAGCTCTGCCAGCACCGGATCCCCCGCCTCGGTCGGCCCTACCGACGACAGGATATGCGTCATCCCGTCAAGCGACAGAGGCACACCGGGCCAGGTGATCAGGTCGACACCGGGCACCGGCACCGCATCCTCGACCGACCGGGTGGTGCCGATCACGCGCCAACCGGCCTGAAGCAGCCGGGGAGCCAATGCGCGGGCGGTATAGCCAAATCCAAGACAGAGCAGCGTTTTTGTCATGGCTCATAGATGCGCGCGGCTCTTCTTGGGTGCAAGGGTTGATTCAACGGCCAAAACCGCATTTCCTGTACCCATGGCGGAAAAACCGATCACCCTGACCACAGCCTACGGGCTGGAGACGCCGGACCATTCCCGGCAGCTCTATGCCGACTGGGCCGAAAGTTACGACCAAAGCTTTGCACAGGAGACGGGCTATATCCTGCCGGATCAGGTGGCCGGGCTGTTTGCTGCGGCAGAGGGATATGGCCCGGTTCTGGACGTCGGGGCGGGCACGGGACTATGTGGCGTGGCGCTGAACCGGCGCGGGATCGCGCCGATCGATGCCACGGATATCAGTCCCGAGATGCTGGCACAGGCGCTGCGCAAGGATGTCTATCGCGATGTGATCGAGGCGGATTTGACGGTGGGCGTGCCGGTACCGCGTGCCGCTTATGCCGGGGTGGTTTCCTCTGGCACCTTCACCCATGGCCATGTTGGCCCTGAGGTGCTGCCGGGCCTGCTGCGCCTTGCGCGCCCCGGCGCGGTGTTTGCACTGGCTGTGAATGCGCGGTTCTCGGCCCGGTCCGGCTTTGCCTCAGCGTTGGAGCGGTTGCAGGACGGGGGGTGGATCCGCAACCTGACTCTGCCTGAGGTCGCCATCTACGGTGCAAAGGCGACCGGCGCCCATAGCGCGGACACGGCACTGATTGCTTTGTTTTCCAAGGTCTAGCGCCAGCGCGTACGATACCCGTGATCCACGATTCGGTCTGATATGTTGCGGGACCCGCTGCGCCATAGGGCGCAGCGCCACGCCCAACGGCACAGGGGGGCCATCAGGTCACCCGAAGCGGGCGGGAGTGCCGGCCATCCAAAACCCCCCGCCATTCATCGCCGCATAGGGCCCCGAAAACCGGATCACGCTCCTTCTTAGCGGCCCTTCCAGACCGGATCCCGTTTCTCGGCAAAGGCCAGCGCGCCTTCCATCTGGTCCTCACTGTCATAGAGCACATCAACACTGCGCAGCTGGCGTTTGGTGATGCGGTTCATGGCGTCCTGAAATTTGCTATCCTCAGCGTCGCGGACAATCTCCTTGATCGCGGCGTAAACCAGCGGCGGGCCTGACGCGAGCAGGCGGGCCAATTCCCAGGCGCGGTCCAACAGCTGATCAGCCGCTACGATTTCATTCACCAAGCCCCAGCGATGGGCCTCTTCAGCATCAAACCAACGTCCCGTCAGCAACAGCTCCATGGCGATGTGATAGGGAATGCGTTTGGGCAATTTGATCGAGGCGGCATCCGCCACCGTGCCGGAGCGAATTTCCGGCAGCGCAAAGGTGGCGTGATCTGCGACAATGATCATATCCGCCGACAGCGCCAGTTCCAGCCCGCCACCGCAGGCGATACCGTTCACGGCGGCGATCACCGGCTTGTTCATATCGCGCAGCTCCTGCAGCCCGCCGAAGCCGCCAACACCGTAATTGCCGTCAACCGCATCTCCGTCGGCCGCCGCTTTCAGATCCCAACCGGGGCAGAAAAACTTCTCACCGCCGCCGGTCAGAATCGCCACACGCAGTTCAGGATCATCGCGAAACTCCCGAAACACCTCGCCCATGGCAACGCTGGTTTTCAGATCAATGGCGTTGGCCTTTGGCCGATCCAGTGTGATTTCCAGAATGGCACCGTCGCGGCGCGTCCGGATGGGGGTATCAGTCATAGGTCAATTCCTTCTCTCGCAGCAGCGCGTCCACCGCAATGGCGTCACTGGGCGTACAAATCAGCGGGTTGATTTCAATTTCTTCAACTGTGTCCGAATGGGCAAGCACATAGCGTTCCACCGCCCGCACCGCCCGCAGAACAGCCGGACGATCTGCTGCCGGGGCACCGCGATACCCGTCAAGCAACCGGGTGATCCGCAGTTGATCCAGCGCCGCCTCCAGCATGGTGTCGCTGACCGGCAGCAGCAGCGACACGCTGTCCTCCAGCAGCTCGGTCCACACACCACCGGCACCCAGCGTCAGCACAAACCCATGTGCCGGATCGCGCGTCACCCCGATCAGCAGTTCCGCAACCGTCCCGGTGATCATCTCCTCCAGCAGCAGTTGATCTCCCGGCATCTCCCGCGCGGCGTCGACGACAGCCTTTTGTGATCCAAGGGCAAGGCGCACCGCGCCAGCTTCGCTTTTGTGGGCAAGGCCTTCGGCCTTCAATACGAGGGGGAGGCCAACTTCTGATGTTACCTCAGCCAGCGTCTCATCCAGCGTTTCGCGGGACAAACGGCAGCTCCGTGGAATGCGCAGACCGGTTGCGGCAAGGCGCTGTTTGGCGATGCCTTCCGGCACAAGTGGTATGTCAGAGATCACCCCATCAGGGTCCGGCCGGGGCAGGAGCGCAGGCACATCCGACGGGCTTGCGATCTGGCTGGCGGCCATCGCGGCGCTCATCGCCTCCCGCAGACCACAAAGCGGCACCACCCCCGCTGCGAGCAGGCGGTCCGCGATCTCTTCAGGCATAAGTTCGGGCAGTGTCGCAACCATGGCCAAAGGAGCGCCAGTGTGCATCCGCGTGGCCACAGTGGCCTCAATTGCGCACGCCCAATCTGCAGCACTACACCGATCCTCGCGTGGGAAATCCACAATCAGCATCAACAGATCCAGATCAGGATTAACCATCGCACTGAACGCCTGTGTCATCGCAGGCACATCGCGCCAGATGTAGGTGTGATAGTCCAGCGGATTGGCCAGCGCCACCATAGGCCCAAGTGCGGCCCGCAGCGCCTGATGCTGCCCGTCGGACAGCGGCGGAAAGGTGACGCCCTGCGCCTGTCCCAGATCCGCGGCGAGACTGGCCTCCCCACCGGAACAACTGATCGTAGCAACCTGTGATCCCCGCCGGGGACCAAGCACATGCAGGATTTTCAGCGTTTCCAAGAACACCGGCAAATCATCGACCCGCGCAATCCCACAGCGCCGCAGGAAGGCTGCCGCCCCCGCCTCCTGTCCCGCCAGCGATGCGGTATGCGACAGGGTCGCGGCCTGGGCCTGATCCGAGCGCCCCACCTTCAGCGCCGCAATCGGCTTGCCACAGGCGGCGGCCTCCTGCGCCAGCGCCTCAAACGCGCGCAGATCACGGATACCTTCAATATGCAGGCCAATGGCGGTGACGCGAGGATCCTCCAGCAGGCCCCGCGCGATCTCCGCCATATCGCTCTGCGCCTGATTTCCAACGGTGATCATATAGGCTATTGGCAGCCCACGCGCCTGCATGGTCAGATTGATGGCGATATTGGAGCTTTGGGTGAGAATGGCGACACCCTGCGCGACCTGTGCACCGCCATGCTGATCCGGCCAAAGCAGGGCGCCATCCAGATAGTTGATGAACCCATAGCAATTGGGGCCAAGGATTGGCATATCACCAGCCGCCTGTAGCAAATCCTGCTGCAGATCAGCGGCGTCGGATGCCTCTTTCTGCGCCTCAAGAAAACCGGACGCAAAACAGACGGCGCCCCCGGCTCCAGACCGGGACAGTGCGGCCACAACTTCAACGGTTGCGTATCTGTTGACCCCAATGAAACTTGCATCAGGGGCTGCAGGCAGAGCCTCGACAGAGGCAAAAACCGGCAAACCGCAAAGCTCCGTAGCCTTGGGGTGAACAGGCCATATCTCTCCGGCAAATCCCATCTTCTGCAGCTGCTGGATCACCTGGCGGCACCAGGCCCCACCGCCGATAACGGCGATTGTGCGGGGGCGGAACAGCCTGTTGAAATCACGCCTCATCACGGATGCTCCCGATCAGTCTGAAGTAAGGATGCCTTCGGCGAAATGGACCCGGCTGCTGACACCCCTGCCGCATGACGGGGACAGCACCATGCCTGCCCGTCATCACCCTCCCCTCGCACGCAGCAACTCGCGGCTGATGATATGGCGTTGGATTTCACTGGTCCCTTCCCAGATCCGTTCCACCCGCGCGTCGCGCCAGATGCGTTCCAGTGGCAGCTCATCCATCAGCCCCATACCGCCATGGATCTGGATCGCCTCATCCGCCACCATGGCGAGCATCTCCGTGGCCTTGAGTTTGGCCATCGACATATCGGCTTCGGTCACACTGCCCTGATCAAACTTCCAGGCGGCCTCCCAAGTCAGAAGGTTCGCGGCCTTCAGCTCCGTTGCCATATCTGCCAGTTTGAAAGAAACGCCCTGGAATTTACCGATCTGCTGGCCGAACTGGCGACGTTCAGCGGCATAGGAGATCGCATGATCCAGCGCGCGTTCTGCCCGTCCGATACAGGTCGCGGCCACCTGCAGCCGGGTGGCGCCCAGCCAAGTGTTGGCCACATCAAAACCTTTGTCGACCTCACCCAGAACCGCAGATTTGGGCAGGCGGCAATCGTCGAATTCCAGCACCGCATTGGTGTAGCCTCGGTGGCTCACATTGCGGTAGCCATCGCGGATGGTGAAACCTGGCGTGCCTTTATCAACGAAGAAGGCAGTGATTTTCTTCTTGGGCCCGCGCGGGGTGTCCTCCTCACCGGTGGCCATAAACACGATGGCGAAATCGGCGATATCCGCGTGGCTGATGAAATGCTTGGTGCCGTTCAGAATGAAGTCATCGCCATCGCGATGGGCGGTGGCGGTCATGCCGCGCAGATCGGAACCGGCACCTGGTTCTGTCATCGCCAGACAGTCCCATTTTTCGCCTCGGATGCAGGGGTAGAGATATCTCTCTTTCTGCTCCTCGGTGCCCGCCAGAAGGATGTTCGACGGGCGCGCAACGCAGGTCCAATGCAGGGCATAATTGGCGCGGCCTAGCTCCTTTTCATAGAGCAGCCATGTCAGCGTATCGAGGCCTGCACCGCCGACCTCCTCAGGCATATTGGCGGCATATAATCCGGCTTCAATCGCCTTGGCTTGGATCTCGCGCACCAGCTCCATTGGCAAATGGCCACTGCGCTCCACCTCCAGTTCATGCGGATAAAGCTCCTTGGTGACAAAGGCGCGTGTGGTGTCCACGATCATCGACTGTTCTTCGGACAGGCCAAATTGCATTTCCGCTCCCCCCTTTGGTGGCTTTCTGCGTTGCTCTTGACCCGAGCCTAGGGCTGGGAGAGGCTGCTATCGTGCAGAAACGGACATTTTCATGCCAAATTGGAAGAAACCTCACGCCGCACCGCAGCAGATCGACCTGCTGCTGTTTGATCAGTTCTCCGGCCACTGCCTCGCCAATACGGTTGAGCCGCTGCGTGCGGCGAACAGCTTTGCCGGGCGGCAGGTGTATTCCTGGCGGTTTGTTACGGTGGACGGCGGCACCGCGATGTCGTCTGCCCGCATGGAGGTCACCGCGCAGATGCCGCTGCGCAAGGCCGAGGGTGATATGCTGATTGCGATGCCCAGCTATGGCTATATGCGCCACGCAACTGAGACCACCGCGCGGGGGTTGCGGGCGGCAGAGCAACGCTATGACGTTCTGGCAGGGTTTGACACGGGCGCCTGGCTGCTGGCGGCGGCCGGGCTGCTGGATGGCTATCGCGCCACCATTCACAGCTCGGAACTGGAGGCTTTTGCCGACATGTTTCCGGCGGTTCAGGCGGAGACACATCGGTTTCTTTGGGATCGTGACCGGCTGACCTGCTCCGGCGCCATGGCGGCCTTTGACGGGGTCCTCTACATGATTGCACAGCAGCACGGGCAAGCGTTGCGGCTGGATGTGGCAGCCCTGTTTCTAAGCGAAAGCCAAACCGGGAGCAGCCGGTCAGCCCCTGTGCGCAGCACCTCCGTGGCCCGGGCCATCCGGGCGATGGAGGCCAATCTGGAAACGCCACTGCCGCTGGAGGACGTGGCACGTCATGCAGGGCGCAGCCTGCGGGATCTGGCGCGCCGTACGCGGGGCGAGTTGGGCACGACACCGCAGGCGCTTTATCGGCATTTACGGCTAAAACAGGCGAAACGCCTTGTCTTAGAGACTGATTTCAGTGTCGCCGAGATTGCGTTACGTTGCGGATATGAGGATCCCAGCGCGTTGACCCGCGCCTTTCGCAGCGCCTTTGCGACCACGCCGCGCGCCCTGCGCGCCGCCCGAAGATAGCACTGGCGGCTCCCGGCAGCGGTCTTCTTGTTTTGCAAAAAGCAGCTATTGTTTGCGCTCGCAGTTAAGAGGCCTTGCGCTTACCCGGGTTATCAGAACAATTGGGCCATGACAGATATCGCATTCCCAAGCTGGCCCGACGTTGCCCCCCAATTGATCGAAGTCGCGGCAGGTCGCCGCCCTGCGGATACGGTGATCCGCAAGGGGATCTGGGTCAATGTTCACACCCGCGAACAACTGCCCGATCATGACATCGCCATCGTTGCAGGGCGCATCGCCTATGTCGGTCCCGACGCGAGCTATTGCACCGGTCCTGACACCGAGGTGATTGAAGCCGATGGGCGCTATATGATCCCCGGCCTCTGCGATGCGCATATGCATATTGAATCCGGGATGCTGACCCCCGCAGAATTCGCCCGTGCAGTGATCCCGCACGGCACGACATCAATGTTCACCGACCCGCATGAGATCGCCAATGTGTTGGGGTTGGAAGGTGTGCGTCTGATGCATGACGAGGCGCTGTTACAGCCGGTCAATATCTTCACCCAGATGCCCAGCTGCGCGCCCTCCGCGCCGGGGTTGGAGACCACCGGCTATGAAATTTCACCCGAGGATGTTGCCGAGGCGATGAGCTGGCCGGGGATTATCGGGCTGGGTGAAATGATGAATTTCCCCGGCGTGGCGGCGGGGGATCCGAAGATGCTGGCGGAGATCGCGGCGACACAACGCGCGGGCAAAACCGTGGGCGGGCATTACGCCTCCCCTGATCTGGGGCCGGATTTCGCAGCCTATGTGGCGGGCGGTCCGGCAGATGACCACGAGGGCACCTGCGAGGCGGATGCCATCGCCCGGATGCGGCAGGGGATGCGCGCGATGGTGCGGCTGGGATCGGCCTGGTACGACGTTGAGGCGCAGATCACCGCAATCACCGAGAAGGGGCTGGATCCGCGCAACTTCATCCTGTGTACCGACGACTGCCATTCCGGCACATTGGTCAATGATGGCCATATGAACCGGGTGGTGCGCCACGCCATTGACTGTGGCTGTGATCCGTTGATTGCGATCCAGATGGCGACGATCAACACCGCGACACATTTCGGGCTGGAGCGGGATATCGGTTCCCTCACACCGGGGCGGCGCGCCGATGTGATCCTGACATCCGACCTCAAAACCCTGCCGATTGAGGTGGTGATGGCCCGTGGTCAGATTGTTGCCAAGGATGGTCAGATCACCGTGGATTGCCCGCATCTGGACTGGCCCGACAGCGCGCGGGGCACGGTGCATCTGGGGCATGAATTGAGTGCGGCGGATTTCGAAATCAGCGCGCCGGACGGCGCCAATGCCGTGACTGCGAATGTGATCGGTGTCGTGGAGAACCAGGCCCCCACCAAGGCGCTACAGGCAGAGCTGCCGGTGGTCGACGGGCTGGTTGAGGGCAACCAGGAGGTCTGCCAGATCGCATTGGTGGAACGGCACCGTGCGACGGGCGGTGTAACCAACGCCTTTGTCTCTGGTTTTGGGTACAATGGACGGATGGCGATGGCCTCCACCGTGGCGCATGACAGCCATCATATGATTGTCGTCGGCACAGACCGCGACCAGATGGCGCTGGCCGCCAATCGTCTGGCCGAGGTCGGCGGCGGCATCTCCATTTTCCGCGATGGCGCCGAACTGGCATTGGTGGAGCTGCCCATTGCCGGGCTGATGTCCGACAGCCCCGCCACCGAAGTTGCTGCAAAGGCGCAGAAGATGATGGAGGCAATGGAGACCTGCGGCTGCAGCCTCAACAACGCCTATATGCAGCATTCGCTGCTGGCGCTGGTGGTGATCCCCGAGTTGCGGATTTCCGATCTGGGGCTGGTGGATGTGCGCAGTTTTGAACAGATCCCGGTGATCGTGAGTGCCCAACCCGCCTGACCGCCCACCCGTTTCAACCGACCTTCTGAGCCGCACAGCGGACCCCGTTTTCCAGTGATCGAGCATACTCATGACAACAGTTAAAACCCCTCAACTCCCGGCGGCGGAAGAGTTCACGGATGCGGCGGCAGCTGTCGCCCGACTGGAGCTTCTGTACCGCGAGGCGACACAGTTTCTCTGCGCTGAATTCTCGCGGATTTTGAGCGATGGCCCAGCGGTCGGCAGCACCGGCACCACCCATCGTATTCGTGCGTTCTACCCCGAGATCCGCTTTACCACATCGTCCTTTGCGCAGGTGGACAGCCGGTTGAGTTACGGCCATGTCTCAGCCCCCGGCACCTATGCCACCACGGTGACCCGCCCCGACCTGTTCCGCCATTATCTGACCCAGCAGATCGGCCTGTTGATCCGCAATCACGGCCAGCCAGTGACCATCGCGGTTTCTGACACGCCGATCCCGGTGCATTTTGCGGTGGCGGCAGATCCCAGCCTGACCGTTCCGCAGGAAGGTGCGGCCGGGTTCACGTTGCGCGATGTCTTTGATGTGCCGGATCTGGCGACGACCAATGATGACATTGTGAACGGCACCTATAAATCAACCGATGACACCGGGCCGTTGGCGTTGTTCACGGCACAGCGCGTGGATTATTCGCTGGCCCGCCTTGCCCATTACACCGCGACCGATGCCAGCCATTTCCAGAACCACGTTCTGTTCACCAACTACCAGTTTTATGTGGCCGAATTCGAAGCCTACGCCCGTGCGCAACTGGCGGATCCCGCATCGGGCTACAGCAGCTTTGTCAGCACCGGCGATCATGAGATCACCGAGGCCGAGGCGGAGATCCCTGCGATTGCAAAACTACCACAAATGCCGACCTATCACCTGAAACGGGAAGACGGCAGTGGCATCACGCTGGTCAATATTGGCGTTGGCCCGTCCAACGCCAAGACCGCCACCGATCATATCGCGGTTCTGCGACCCCACGCCTGGCTGATGGTTGGCCACTGTGCCGGGCTGCGCAACACCCAGACGCTGGGCGATTTCGTGCTGGGCCATGGCTATCTACGCGAAGATCACGTGCTGGATGACGACCTGCCGATCTGGACGCCAATTCCGGCGCTGGCGGAGATTCAGGTCGCTCTTGAGGATGCGGTGGCAGAGGTGACAGAGCTGGAGGGCTACGACCTGAAACGGATCATGCGGACAGGCACCGTCGCGACCATCGACAACCGCAACTGGGAGCTGCGCGACCAGTCCGGTCCGGTGCAGCGCCTGTCTCAATCCCGCGCGATTGCGCTGGATATGGAGAGCGCCACCATCGCCGCCAACGGCTATCGCTTCCGGGTGCCTTATGGCACGCTGCTGTGTGTCTCCGACAAACCGCTGCATGGCGAGCTGAAGTTGCCCGGTATGGCGTCTGAGTTCTATCACACCCAGGTTGCGCGGCATTTGCAGATCGGGATAAAGGCGATGGAGCAGCTGCGCGGCATGCCTCTGGAACGATTGCACAGCCGAAAACTGCGATCCTTTGACGAAACTGCCTTTCTTTGAGAGTTATTTTGCCTCTAATTCTTCGAAAACCCCTATTTTATGGGGTTTTTGACAACACTACTCGTTGTGTTCGTACACTACATAACGCTAGAGTTACGCAATGAGGCCCCATAACTCGGGCAGTGACAAGGAGACCTAAGAATGTCCAAACCGATGACCAAGACCCAGCTTGTTGCCGCACTGGCTGAAGAGATGGACAGCGACAAGAAGGCCGCAGGCGCAGCACTTGACGCTGTTTGCGCGCTGATCACTCGCGAAGTATCCGGCGGTGGCGCTGTGACTCTGCCCGGTGTTGGCAAGATCTACTGCCGCGAGCGCCCCGAGCGTGAAGTGCGCAACCCGGCCACCGGTGAGAAGTTCACCAAAGAGGCCGACAAGGTGGTCAAGATGACCATCGCCAAAGCGCTGAAAGACAGCGTGAACGGCTAAGGGTCAAGGCACGGTTGACCGTGTTGCGGGTCGCCTTTTACAGGCGGCCCTTTTTTGTGCCACCGCGTCAATCGCACTGCTGA
Source organism: Phaeobacter piscinae (assembly GCF_002407245.1). Classification (NCBI taxonomy): domain Bacteria; kingdom Pseudomonadati; phylum Pseudomonadota; class Alphaproteobacteria; order Rhodobacterales; family Roseobacteraceae; genus Phaeobacter; species Phaeobacter piscinae. The sequence goes on from NZ_CP010681.1 coordinate 3,377,404, forward strand.
TGCAGGTGAACGGACGTGGGACGCGAATTCGGTTCCCTGCGAATGCTTGCCTTGCTAAACCTATCCAAACTGCGCCTGACCAGGCGACGGTGGGGACCGGTGGCTGACCGGCAGGGGGACAAATTCATGGATCTGCGCGCTTTGGCGATGGGGCTGGCCTTTGCCTTCATGTGGTCGTCTGCCTTCACATCGGCGCGGATCATCGTGGCCGATGCTTCTCCGCTGTATTCGCTGGCGTTCCGATTTCTGATTTCCGGTCTGATCGGCGTCGCGGTTGCCCGCTACATGGGACAAAGCTGGCGTCTGACGCGCGGCCAGCTGAAGGCAACAATCATCTTTGGCATCTGCCAGAACGCGCTTTATCTCGGCCTGAACTTCGTCGCGATGGAAACCATCGAGGCCTCGCTGGCGGCGATCATCGCCTCAACCATGCCGATGCTGGTCGCCATTGCGCTGTGGCTGGTTTACGGCGAACGGCTGCCTGCGCTGGGAGTTGTGGGACTGCTGGCAGGGGTGCTGGGCGTCGCCTTGATCATGGGCACCCGTATCAGCGCCGGGGTTGATCTGTTTGGTGTTCTGCTCTGCGGGATCGGTGTGCTGGCCCTGACACTGGCGACGCTGGCCCTGCGCGGTGCGACCTCCGGCGGCAACTACATGATGGTGGTGGGGCTGCAAATGCTGGTCGGTTCGGCCGTTCTGTTTGTGGCAGCCCCGATGGTGGAGACCTTCCGCCTGACCCCCAGCTGGCCGCTGGCGCTGGCCTTTGTCTACACCACGCTTGTTCCCGGTCTGACCGCCACTTTCATCTGGGTGCTGCTGTTGAACCGGATTGGCGCAGTGCGCGCCGCGACGTTCCATTTTCTCAACCCGGTCTTCGGCGTCGCGGTGGCCAGTGCCCTGCTGGGAGAGCAATTGGGGCTCTTGGATATCATCGGCGTCGGGATCGTCACCTTTGGCATTCTGGCGGTGCAATTGGCGCGGCAGTCCGCGCAGCGCACACCAAAGCCATGACGCTGCCCTGCGCTCTGATACCACACACGCAAACGCGAGTCGCTGAAATACAGCTTTGCTTTTGCCCCGAACGACCCCATTTACAGCAACACAAGCACGATCGGAGGACATGATGCGCAGCTATTCCAAAGACCCGGACGCCATTGCGGCCCTCTCGGAAGAAGAATTCTACGTCACCCAAAACGCCGGTACGGAACGCCCCGGCACCGGCAAGCTGCTCGGCAACAAGGAACCCGGTATCTATGTCGATATCGTTTCTGGCGAGCCGCTGTTTGCCTCTGCCGACAAATATGAATCCGGCTGCGGCTGGCCGAGTTTCACCAAGCCCATTGAGCCTGCTCATGTGCAGGAGCTGGAGGACCGGACCCTTGGCATGATCCGCACCGAGGTCCGCTCGACCCATGGGGACAGCCATTTGGGGCATGTGTTCCCGGACGGTCCGGCAGACCGTGGCGGCCTGCGTTACTGCATCAATTCAGCCTCCCTGCGGTTCGTGCATCTGGACGACATGCGGGCAGAAGGCTACGGCGATTACATAGATCAAGTGGAGGATAGAAGATGAGCAGCACCACAGAACGTGCCGTCCTGGCCGGTGGATGTTTCTGGGGCATGCAGGACCTGATCCGCAAGCGCCCGGGCATCGTCAGCACCCGCGTCGGGTACTCCGGTGGCGATGTGCCCAATGCGACCTACAGGAACCACGGCACCCATGCTGAGGCGATCGAGATCATGTTCGATCCCAGCCAAACCAGTTATCGCGCACTGCTGGAGTTCTTCTTTCAGATTCATGACCCAACCACCGTCAATCAGCAGGGCAACGATCTGGGGATGAGCTATCGCTCTGCGATCTATTATGTTGATGCCCACCAGAAGGCGATTGCCGAAGACACCATCGCTGATGTCGATGCCTCGGGGCTGTGGCCCGGCAAGGTGGTCACAGAGGTCGAGCCGGTAGGTGATTTCTGGGAAGCGGAGCCTGAGCATCAGGACTATCTGGAGCGGCAGCCCAACGGCTATACCTGCCATTTTGCCCGTCCCGATTGGGTGCTCCCCAAGCGCAGCGAGACTGCTGCCGAGTAAGTCGTCTGTAAAGGTAACCCCAAGCCACAAAGGCCCCGTCATCCGGCGGGGCCTTCTGCGTTAAGGCGGTGGTCAGCAGTGGTGGTTAACCCTGGGCTATACGCGGGCGACCGTTGGCCTCCACCGTCAGGAACGCCTCGACAAACACCTGCCGTGCCTCCACCTCGGCAACGCGAATATCACGGTCCACCTGGATGGAGATATCCTGCGCACCCGCAGCCTCCGCCGCGGCGCGGGCCTCCGCGCGCAATTCGGTTTCCAGACAGATCAGGGCCTCCTCCGAGGCGGCGAAATCCTGCGGGCCGTGCTCCAGATGCACCCGGTATCGGCCTTCCTCCGGCGCGGTCACGGTGCCGCTGCGCCGCATGGTGATGCGGCCCACCACTGCCCCGATGGCATTGGCGACACCGGCATGATCCGGCAGGATCATCCGACAGTGAAGGCGAGCCCCAACAGCGGGGTAGTAGCTGGGCGCGGAGGCGCCAAGGCCCACGACATCCACATTCAGTCCTGCCTTGATGGCGACAAGCCCTCGATGTCCGGTCAGCCCACGCTGCATCAGAACATGGCGCGCAAGCTGATCCGGCGGCGGTCCAAAGGGGTTACTCTCTTCCGCAAATGCAGTCTCTAACAAGGTCAAAGAGGTCTGTTCCGTCATCTGATCAACGATCATCTGCGCCAAGGTCTCCGCATCCGGGGCCAGACGATCCCCGGACCCAACCCGGCGGCGGGCAAACAGCGTCAGCGCCTTCTCAGCTGCCGCACTGTCCCAACTGGACAGCCGCCCAAGCGCATGGCTGGCATCCGACGGCGTGACCCCGGCCACCTGCACCAACCCCCGGTCCACCAACCGCATCAATGCGCCCTGCTCGATGCGGCTCTGTAGCACAGCACCAATGGGATGTGTCTGGTCTCCGATCCGGTCCAACACCCGGGCTTCCCTGTCGCTGAGACCAAGAGAGTGCTGGCCGGGAATGGCGCGCACAAAGCGACCGTCGTATTCACCGACAGTGGCGGCGCGCAACTGCGTATCCAGCGCGGCATGCACCACATCCGGTGCCATCGTCGCGACCAGGGAGACCGGCAGCACCCGGCGCGGCCCAAGGCTGACGCCGCCGCTCAGCCCGGCGGCAACCGGATGCACCTGACTGTCGCCACCCAGACCGCTGGTGCGCATCGCGACCGCCTCCACCATGGTGCGAAACCCGCCCACCTGCGCGCCTGCCGGGTCGATCTTGGGCTTCCCGTTTTCGATCAGCGCCACGTCGGTGGTGGTGCCGCCAATATCACTGACCAAGGCACTGTCGACGCCAGTTAACCAGCGCGCCCCCACCAAAGACGCCGCCGGGCCGCTGAGGATTGTCTCAATCGGGCGCGCCCGTGCCTGCGCTGAGGACATCAGCGCGCCATCGCCGCGCACCACCATCATCTGCGCTGTGATCCCAAGGTCAGCCAGACGCGTCTCAGCGCGCCCGATCAACCGGTCAATCATCCCGATCAGCCGCGCATTCAGAACCGCCGTCAATGCGCGTTTCGGCCCATTCAGCCGCGCGGACAGTTGATGTGAGCAGGTGACGGGAACGCCGGTTTCCTCAGTAATTATGCGGGCCACCTCCAGCTCATGGGCGGGGTTTCGGGTCGCAAACTGACCGGCAATGGCAAACCCGCTGACCGAGGCCGCCTCCCGTTGCAGAAACCCGCGGAGCGCCGCTGTGTCCAGTGGCGCAGCCTCACTGCCGGAATGGCTGTGTCCCCCAGCCAGAACCAGCGCCGGGTCACCCTTCAGCGCCTCACGCAGCCCGTGTCGATCCAGATCCGCCTCACCAAAGCCGATATAGATCAGCGCGACGCGCCCTCCCTGCCCCTCCACCAGCGCATTGGTCGCCAGCGTTGTGGACAGCGCTGCCAGCGCAATCTCTCCCGGTTCCACCGCAGCCTCTGCCAGCACTGCGGCAACCGCCTCCCCCACGCCGATGGCCAGATCCTGCCGGGTGGTCAGCGCCTTGGCCTTGGCCAGCACATCGCGATCATCGCGGATCAGAACCGCATCCGTATAGGTGCCGCCTGTATCGACCCCAAGCAAAAGCGCCATGGCCGTTCTCCCTTCACCATCTCTTTGGTCTTGGTCACCGGTTTAGCGCAGCCCTGCCGCCGATCCATCCTGTTTGCGTCACGTCAGTCGCTGAACGGCCCAACGGGCGGCATCCGCCACGGTGGGATCAGGATCTTCGGTCAGGGTTTCTGCTGTCGGGCGCAGTTTGAGCAGACCGGAATTCCCGATTGCATAAAGCACGTTGCGCACAAACCGGTCCCGGCCGATCCGCTTGATCGGAGAGCCGGAAAACAGCGCGCGGAAGCCCGGATCATCGAGAGCGGCCAGTTCCGCCAGCTTGGGCGCGTTGAATTCCGGGCGCGCCTCATAGCGGATGTCACTGGCGGCCACGGCAAATTTGTTCCAAGGGCAGGCCGCAAGACAATCGTCACAGCCATAGATCCGGTTGCCCAGTTTGCCGCGCAGCTCCTCATCGATGGGCCCCTTATGCTCAATCGTCAGATAGGAAATGCAACGCCGCGCATCCAGCTGATAGGGCGCCGGGAAGGCATCGGTCGGACAGGCAGTCAGGCAGGACCGGCACGAGCCGCAGTGATCAGGTTCAGCAGTATCGGCGGGAAGGTCGAGCGTCGTGAAAACAGAGCCTATGAAGGCCCAATTTCCCCAGTCCCGGCTTACCAGATTGGTGTGTTTTCCCTGCCAGCCAAGACCCGCCGCCTGCCCCAGCGGTTTCTCAGGCACCGGCGCGGTGTCGACAAAAACCTTGACCTCGGCAGGATCACCGGTACGCGCGGCCTCCGCAATCAGCCAACGGGCCAGACGCTTCAGGCGCTTTTTCACCAGATCGTGGTAGTCCTTGTTGCGCGCATAGACCGAAATCGCTGCCCGATCTGCTTGTCCGACAATGTCCATCGGATCGACGTCAGGTGTATAGCTTTCGGCAAGCATGATCACAGAACGTGCCTCAGGCCAAAGCTGGGCTGGGTCGCCACGCCAATGGCTGCGTTCCTCCATCCAGCCCATCTGGCCATGATACCCCGCGTCCAGAAACGCCTGCAGCCGCTCTGGCACCTCCGGCACGTCCGACGGGCGGCAGATCCGGCACGCTACAAACCCCTCCGCCAGCGCCTGCGCGATCAAGCGGTCTTTTATGTCGGCTGTCTCTATCATCTGGCTAGACATATATACCGTGTTGCCTCGGTCAACATCCGGAAACGGTAAAGCTGTGGCTGTGACCGGATAGATCGCATGTCAAAATGCCCGTGTGAGGCACTATAAGATCGCGGCGCTCACAGGCCCGAACTCGATCACCCCAGCCTATCAGGTCCAGTGCAGCACGACTTTGCCGCTGCGGCCGGACTTCATTGCGGCGAAGCCTTCCGCGAAATCCTCGACATCAAACCGATGGGTGATGACCCGGCTGACATCCAGCCCATTCTGCAACATTGCGATCATCTTGTACCAGGTCTCGAACATCTCGCGGCCATAGACGCCTTTGATGGTGATCGCCTTGAACACGATGCGCGACCAATCAACGGGAGATTTGCCAGGCGGAATGCCTAAGAGGGCAATTTTGCCACCCATCACCAGCGCCTCCACCATCTGATCCAGCGCCGCCTGCGACCCTGACATCTCCAGCCCGACGTCAAAACCCTGCTTCATGCCGAGGTCGTGCACCACGTCCTGCAGATCCTCCTGTGCGACATTCACCGCGCGCACGGTCGGCACCACGTGCTGCGCTAGCGCCAGCCGGTCTGGGTTGATGTCGGTGATCACCACGTGCCGCGCGCCGGCATGCCGCGCCACCGCAGCCGCCATAATACCAATCGGACCAGCCCCGGTGATCAGCACGTCCTCGCCCAGAAGATCAAAGCTGAGCGCCGTGTGGACAGCATTTCCCAGCGGGTCGAGGATGGCGCCAATCTCATCCGGGATCTCCTCCGGCAGCGGCACCACGTTGAAGGCCGGCAGCTTCAGATACTGCGCAAACGCGCCCTGCTCATTCACCCCGATGCCGCGGGTGCCGGGATCCAGGTGGAACTTGCCCGCCCGGCTCTGACGTGAATCCGTCTGGATCAGATGCCCCTCGCCCGAGCAGCGCTGCCCAACCGCCAGATCGGTGACATTGCGGCCGATCTCGACAATCTCGCCCGCGAATTCATGACCGGTGATCATCGGGACCGGCACCGTATGGGAAGCCCATTCGTCCCAGTTCCAGATATGAATGTCCGTGCCACAGATGCCGGTGGTTCTGATCTTGATCAGCACTTCGTCTGGACCGATCTCCGGCACCGGCGCCTGCACCATCCACAGGCCTTCCTGCGGATGGCTCTTCTCCAGCGCCTTCATCGTGTTGGGCACGCTCATGACACGATCCCCAACTCCTTGCCGACCTTGTCAAATGCGGCCAATGCGCGGTCCAGATCGTCCCGCGTCAGCGCTGCATTCATCTGCGTGCGGATGCGGGCCTGGCCACGTGGCACCACCGGGAAGAAGAAGCCGGAGACATAGACACCCTCGTCAAACAGCCGGGAGGCCATATCCTGCGCCAACTGTGCCTCGCCCAGCATCACTGGAATGATCGGATGCTCACCGGGCAAAAGGTCAAAGCCCAGTTTTTCCAACCCCGCACGCCAGTAGCGCGCATTCTCAAACAGCTGCGCCCGCAGGTCGTTCCCTTCCTCGACCAGCCGGATCGCCTCCAGCCCGGCGGCCACAATCGAGGGCGGCAGCGAGTTGGAGAACAAATAGGGCCGCGCCCGCTGCCGCAGGAGGTCGATCACTGGCTGCGGCCCGGCGATATAGCCGCCAATGGCCCCCCCAAGTGCTTTGCCCAATGTTCCGGTGACAATATCCACATCCACCCCGAAATGCTCCGGCGTGCCCGCCCCCGTGGCGCCCATGAAGCCGGTGGCATGGCAGTCATCCACCATCACGATGGCATCGTATTTGTCAGCCAGCGCGCGGATCTCAGGCAGTTTTGCCAGATAGCCATCCATCGAGAACACCCCGTCGGTGGCGATCATGATATGCCGCGCGCCGTCCTCGCGGGCCTGTTTCAGCCAGGCCTCAAGGTCGTTCATATCGCTGTTCAGGTAACGATAGCGCTTCGCCTTGCAAAGGCGGATGCCGTCGATGATCGAGGCATGGTTCAAACTGTCGGAGATAATCGCATCCTCCGGCCCCAACAGCGGCTCAAACAACCCGCCATTGGCGTCGAAACAGGCGGCAAACAGGATCGCATCATCCTTGCCCAGGAATTTGGCCAGACGCTGCTCCAACTCCCGGTGAATATCCTGGGTGCCGCAGATAAAGCGAACGGAGGCCATGCCAAAACCCTTGTCATCCATCACGCCACGAGCAGCCGCGATCAGATCGGGATGATCCGCCAAGCCAAGGTAATTGTTGGCACAAAGGTTGATGACCTCAGCATCCCCAACCCGGATCTCGCCCCCCTGAGGGGAGGTGATCATTCGTTCCCGCTTGTAGAGACCATCGGCTTTGATCTCTTCCAGGGTCTTGGAGATGTCGGTCAGAAAATCAGTAGACATGCGGGAACTCCTTCTCTTTCGAGTCGGGGTTCTAGCATAACGGATGAATTTCCGAAATAGGAGATTTCAGGATAGCGGATGTATATCCGTCAAAATGGACAATCCCCGCGACAAACTTGCGTCATGCGTTTTTCACGATCAGGAAAACGCGGGCCGCACCGCCCAATGCTGCAATGGAATGGGTCACATCTGCGGCATATCGTGCGGTATCCCCTGCATGCAGCCGATCGGTTGCACTGCCGGAGGTGAGCGCCACGGCCCCTTCCAGCACGGTTACATGCTCAACCGTCCCCCGCCCGTGCGGCTGACTGTTTAGCGCACCGCCATCCTTGAGCCGGATATCGTAGACCTCGTGTCCACCAGCGTCTTCCGGAGGGGACAGAATGCGAATCAAGCACCCCTCGCCCATATTTTCAATCGACGGGACATCGCCATCACGCAGGATTTCGATACTGTCCTGCGCCTCATTGCTGTCCAACAGCCCGGCAAAATCAACCTGAAGCGCGCGCGTCAAATTCCATAGGGTCGCAATCGTCGGGGAGCTTTCACCGCGTTCAATCTGGCTCACCATAGAGCGGCTCACCCCAGAGAGATTCGCCACCGCCTCAAGGCTGAGACCCTGGGCCCGGCGCGCCTCTTTCAGGCGGGCAGGCAACAAGGTCAGGATATCGTCTACATGTTCCGTCATGACGGAATCACTGCGCCTTTACGACCTATTTGTCAAACAGACGCCGTGGCACGGCCGTCGTGTTTTGACGGCACGTTCTGCGGGACAGGCCATGCTGCATCTGCATACTCTGCGCCAAACCTATGAGGAGAGAGAAATGACCGATATCGTGATCCTGGATGGCGCCCGCACCGCCATCGGCACCTTTGGCGGGTCGCTTGCCGGCACCACGCCGATTGATCTGGCAACCGTGGCCTCCAAGGCCGCAATGGAACGCTCCGGCGTCGCGCCCGAACAGATCGGCAATGTGGTCTTTGGCCATGTGATCAACACCGAGCCCCGCGACATGTACCTGAGCCGCGTGGCGGCGATGCAGGCCGGCATCCCCAACGGCACGCCAGCGATGAACGTCAACCGGCTTTGCGGATCTGGCGCGCAGGCGATTGTCTCCGGCATCCAGTCCCTCATGCTGGGCGATGCGGAATTTGCCCTTACCGGTGGTGCCGAAAATATGTCGCGTAGCCCCTTCATCGTGCCAAGCGCGCGCTGGGGTCAGAAAATGGGTGATGCGCGGGCCCTCGACATGATGCTGGGCGCGCTCAACTGCCCGTTCGGCACCGGCCACATGGGGGTGACGGCGGAAAACGTCGCGGATGAACATGACATTACCCGCGCCCAGATGGATGAATTTGCTCTCGCCAGCCAGACCCGTGCTGCCGCGGCGATTGAGGCCGGATATTTCGCCAGCCAGATCACTCCGGTTGAAGTGAAGGTAAAGCGGGACATGGTCCCGTTTGAGGTGGACGAACACCCCAAAGCCAGCACGCTGGAGACATTGGGCGGGCTGAAAGCTGTGTTCAAAAAGGACGGTCGTGTCACGGCCGGCAATGCCAGCGGTATCAACGACGGCGCAGCCGCCATCGTCATGGCCACCGCCGACGCAGCGCAAAAGGCGGGGCTGAAGCCCAAAGCGCGCATTTTGGGCTACGCGCATGCCGGTGTCCGCCCCGAGGTCATGGGCATTGGCCCGGTTCCCGCTGTGCAGAACTTGCTGAAGAAAACCGGATTGTCCGCCTCTGATTTCGATGTCATCGAATCAAACGAGGCCTTTGCGGCGCAGGCGCTTGCCGTAAACAAGGAGCTGGGGCTGGATCCTGCGAAGGTGAACCCGAACGGCGGTGCCATCGCGCTTGGCCATCCTGTCGGTGCGACCGGTGCAATCATCACGCTGAAGACACTTTATGAATTGGAGCGCATCGGTGGCTCCAAAGGGCTTATCACCATGTGCATCGGTGGCGGTCAGGGCATTGCCCTGGCAATCGAACGTCTCTGATTCCGGCCCCGAAACGTAAAAGGCCCCGGTTTTCACCGGGGCCTTTTTCATTGGACAACATATGTCTTAGCTCGGGCTCATCCCGCGCAAGCGTTCGGAACGACGGCGCAGCATCTCAACCACTGTGAGCAGACAGATTGAGACCACAACAAGAATGGTCGCCACCGCCAGAATGGTGGGGGAAATCTGTTCGCGCAGACCGATAAACATCTGCCAGGGCAACGTCTTCTGCCCGGCCGAGCCGACAAAGAGCACGACAACAACCTCATCAAACGAAGTGATGAAGGCAAACAGACCGCCGGAAATCACGCCGGGCAGGATCAGGGGCATCTGCACGCGGAAGAAGGTGGTCACAGGACCAGCCCCCATATTCGCCGCAGCCCGTGTGAGCGAGCGATCAAAACCAACCAGCGTTGCAGTCACGGTGATGATCACAAAGGGAATCCCCAATGCCGCATGGGCCAGAACCACACCAAAATATGTCCCCTGCAGGCCAATCCGGCTGTAGAAGAAATACATACCCGCAGCCGAAATGATCAGCGGCACGATCATGGGCGAGATCAGAATGGCCATGATGGCGCGACGGAACGGCACATGCGGTTGGCTGAGGCCAATCGCGGCAAGCGTGCCGAAGCCCACCGACAGGATGGTCGCCATCGGCGCGATCTTGATGGAGTTCCACATCGCCTGCTGCCAATCCGCGTTGGTGAAGAAATCGCGGTAGTGTTTCAGCGAATAGCCTTTAGGATCGAAGCGGATCATTTCCGGCGTAAAGGTGAAGAAGTCCTGCGCGTTGAACGACAGCGGCATCACCACCAGAATCGGCGTAATCAGGAAAATGAAGATCGCCCCACAAATCACCCGGAACGTATAGTGCCACAGCACCTGCCCCGGAGTGAGATATGGCGCCAGATGCACGCGGTAGCGCGAGGTCGAGAGCCAGAAAATGAACCAACCGACAAAAGCGCCGAACAGGAGCCCCATCACGGCGGCCGGCAGACCGCCCATCACGAAGCCCGCAACAGCGAAGGCTGCGATCAAGACCCAGCGGATCGGCCGCTCCTGATCGCGCATCCCGGCGAGGGCAAATCCAAGCCCGCCGACAAGAGCTGCCCCAATCAGAACCCCGAGAAGCCCGGAGCCTTGGGCGGTCCCCACGAAGAGGCCAAAGAAGGCCCCGGCAGCCGCCGCAACAAGCGCGACAAAACCGGGAGTTTGGTTTTCAACAGGTGTCAAAGCCATGTGTCTTATCCCAGTTTCACGTTGTCGATGCCGACAATCTTGTCATAGGCCCAGTAGAGCGCGAGGACGACGACCAGCAGAATACTGCCAAGTGCCGCAGCAAGACCCCAGTTGAGCGATTGCGAGATGTGGAAGGCAATCCGGTTGGAGATGAAGACACCCTTGGTGCCGCCAACCAGCTCCGGCGTGATGTAGTAGCCGATCGCCAGAATGAAGACGAGGATCGACCCCGCACCGATACCCGGCACCGACTGCGGGAAATAGACCCGCCAGAAGGCTGTCCAATTGGTCGCGCCCAGAGATTTGGCCGCGCGCAGATAGGAGGGGTTGATCGTTTGCATCACAGAGTACATCGGCAGGATCATGAACGGCAGCAGGATGTGGGTCATCGCCACAATCGTGCCGAACTGGTTGTTGATCATCACCAGACGTGCGTCATCTGCAACCAGTCCCAACCAGACCAGCGTATCGTTGATAACACCTTGTTGCTGCAACATGACTTTCCAGGCGGAGGTCCGCACCAGCAGCGATGTCCAGAACGGCAGGAGTACCAGGATCATCAGCAGGTTTGCAGTACGCGACGGCAAATTCGCCAGGATCCAGGCCACCGGATAGCCCAGGATAATACAGCTCACAGTGATCGCCAGCGACATGATCAGGGTGCGCAAGAACAGCGTGCCATAGATACGTTCGTTTTCCGGTCGCAGTTCAGCGCCTTCGGCACCTTTCTGGAAATCGGCAGCATTCAGGAAGTACCCGTTGGTATAGGCGCCGGAATAGGTCTGAATGGTGCGCCAGACTTCGGGATCGGCCCAATCTTCGTCGATTTTGAGGAACTGCTCCTTGAACGGGCCATCCTCAGCCAGATCCCAGCGCTTGACCTTGCGCCCAGCCTTGCGGAACAGCGAGGAGATACCCGGGTTTTCGTAGTTCAGACGCGAACCGACACGGGTATGAGTTTTTTCCTGCGCGGCCACCTGAAGGTCAGCAGCCAGCGCCGCGAATATAGCCTCATCCGGCGTCACGCCCGAATTTGCATCCCAGTCCTGGAGCGCAACCACGGCCTTGGGCAAGGTATCAGAGACGATCCTATTCTCAACCGAGCGGAACAACATGTCGGCAATCGGGAGAATGAAAGTCAGAAGAACAAACAGCAGAAGCGGCGCGATCAACATCAGGGCGCGGATTTTCTGCATCCGGAGAGCTCGGGCCAGGCTACGCTTTAGCGGCGTGCCATCGGCGGCCAGGACCGGTCCGGTGTGGGTGGTATCGCTCATGGGTAGGAGCCCCCGTCGGAATTTTTTGTTGGTGGAGAAAGGGCCGTGCGATAGGCACACAGCCCTTTCCCGATGATGTCAGTGTCTGTTCAGAAACAGATTACTTGGCCAGCCAAGCCTGGAATTTTGCGTCCAGATCATCGCGGTTATCGGCCCACCATTCGTAGTCATAGACATGCACGTTGCCGGCATTTGCCGGATCGGTCGGCATGTGCGGCGCCATATCGATACCCAGAACGGCGTGCTTCCCAACCAGCGGTGCCGACGATGCACGAGCCGGACCATAGGAGATGAATTTCGCCTGATCGGCCAGACGCTGGGTGTCGGTGGCGAACTTCAGGAAGTCCATCACGCGAGCCTTGCGATCTTCGGGCAGGTCAGCAGGCACGATCCAACCGTCGAGGTCAAAGGACTGCATGTCCCACAGCATGTCGATTGGCTGGTTCTGCTCGGCGATTGCGGAGAACAGACGACCGTTAAAGGTCGAGCCCATCACAACTTCACCGTCGGCCAGCAGCTGGGGCGTTTCTGCACCAGCAGTCCACCAGACAACCTGATCCTTGATGCTGTCCAGCTTAGCCAGCGCGCGCTCCACACCCTCATCGGTGCTCAGCACATCATAAATCTCGTCCTTGGCAACGCCATCGCAATACAGAGCCCATTCAACGTTGTCGATCGGACGCTTCTGCAGGGCGCGCTTGCCCGGATATTTTGCAGTGTCAAAGATATCGCAGATGGAGGACGGCGGGGTGTCACCCACTTTGTCCATGCGGTAGCCGAAGGTGGTCGAATACACGATCTGCGGTACGAAGCAGTCGCTGACGATCAGCTCGCCGAAGTCTTCGCTTGCGGGGGTGCCATCGGGCGCCGTAGCCAGCACTTCGTCGTGATCCAGCTCAGCGGCCAGACCTTCGTCGCACATACGCATGGCGTCGGAGGCAACCACATCGACCAGATCCCAGGTCACATTGCCCGCTTCGGTCATCGCGCGCATTTTTGCGGTCGCTTCAGCCGAGCTTTCGTCCCAGATCACTTTCAGATCAGGGTGCATCTCCTGATAGGGTTCGACATATGCCTTCAGCTGGCTTTCCTGATAGGCGCCGCCCCAGGACACGATGGTCATTTCGTTGGCCATATCGGCAGCCATTGCCATCGGCGCACACAACGCCGTGGTGGCCGCCAGGGCAGTCAGTTTGGTGAGTTTCATAGACACTCTACTCCTTGTTGAAATTATTATTTGTCTTGATCGTCGTCCCCCGGTCGTTCACTGCCGGGGGTTCGGGCACGCGTGGAGGCTTAGGCGTCCAACGCGCGGCAATCTTCAGGCAGCCAGCCGATTTCGATCTGCTGACCGGGCTTTAGCCTTTCCTGATCGGGGGCGTTACGAGTTTTGATGATAAACTCATCATTGCCGGCAACCCGCAGGCGGGTGCGGAATATATCGCCCATGTAGATGAATTCCAGCACTTCCGCTTTCAGCGTATGAGCGCCTTCCTGCATCCGGTCCTTATTGTATTCGACGCGTTCGGGACGGATCGAAACACGGGTCCGCTCACCTGGCTTGGACACGTTGATCGGTTTGCAGTCGATCAACTCGCCATCGTCCAGCTGCACCAGCGCGATACCGTTGTTGACCTCTTTGACAGTGCCTTCCAGCGTGTTGTTCTCGCCAATGAACTGCGCAACGAAACTGTTGGACGGTTCTTCATACAGCTGATCCGGCGGCGCCAGCTGCTGGATACGGCCGTCGTTGAAGACAGCGACGCGATCCGACATGGTAAGCGCTTCGGTCTGGTCGTGCGTCACGTAAACCGTGGTGATGCCCAACTGATGTGCCAGATGGGTGATTTCGAACTGCATCTTTTCCCGCAGCTGCTTGTCCAGCGCCCCCAGCGGTTCGTCCATCAGAACCAGTTCCGGTTCAAACACCAGTGCCCGTGCCAGGGCGACCCGCTGTTGCTGACCACCGGACAATTGGGCCGGCCGACGGCCCCCGAAGGCGCCCATCTCCACCATATCAAGCGCGCGCTTCACCTTCTGCTCACGCTCAGATTTGCCCATATTGCGAACCTCCAGCGGAAAGCTGAGGTTTTCGGCAATGGTCATATGGGGGAACAGCGCATAGTTCTGAAACACCATCCCGATGCCGCGCTTGTGGGGTGGGATATTGTTGATCGAGACGCCGCCCAGTCGGATATCACCATGGGTCGCAGTCTCAAATCCTGCCAGCATCATCAGGCAGGTCGTCTTACCCGAACCGGACGGGCCCAACATTGTCAAAAATTCGCCTTTCGGCATGGTGAGGTTCAGGTCTTTGACAACGAGGTTCTCGCCATCATAGCTCTTCTGCACGCGTTCGAATTCAACGAACGCGCTCGTGTTTGACGCATCAGCCAAGTGAGGCTCCCTGGTTTGGTTCGGCAGATTGGCTCTGCACTTCTGTCGCGATGTAAGCACACCCGAGTGTCGGTGCGCAACCGGATCGTCCGGATCATCTCTGCAGTTTACCTTAGGGCCGACAGTTCAACAAACGGTACGTTTTACGACGAACCACCACTGAAAAACGACAATATTCTGCGCGGAAATCAGATAGAAAATCTATTCCCACACGCCGTGATTGATAGTGCCCGATCGTTACCGGAAACACTTCAAGAAATGAATTTGACCACCCGGCACGGATTCGCAAACGTAATAAGGGCGCCAGTCCCAAGCTGGAACTGGCACCCTCTTCATTCAGTGGCAAGCCTGATGTCAGGCGCTGTGCAGCATGTCCTGATCCTGCAAGGCCGCATAGCATTCATCGAGGGACTGACGCGCCCGCGCGATGAGGGTGTCGATCTCTTCCGGCGTGATGACCAGCGGCGGCGAGATGATCATCCGGTCACCGACATGGCGCATCACCAGATTGTTGGCGAAACAACGTTCACGGCAAATATACCCGACAGTGCCACCCTCAGCAGCAAACGCCGCACGTGTCTCCTTGTTCGGGGTTAGCGCGATAGAGCCCATCATGCCGACAATCTTGGCCTCCCCCACCAGCGGATGGTCTGCCAGCGCCTCCCATTTTTCCTTGAGATAAGGCGCGGCCACATCGCGCACATGGGCAACGATGTCTTCCTCTTCCAGGATACGCAAGTTTTCGAGTGCAACAGCCGCCGCCACCGGGTGACCCGAATAGGTGTATCCGTGATTGAATTCGCCGGACCCGATCACCGACGCGATCTCATCGCTGACAATCGAGCCGCCAATCGGCGCATAGCCGGAGGACAGCCCCTTGGCGATTGTCATGATGTCGGGACGAATGCCCACAGTCTGGCTACCAAACCAATTTCCGGTCCGCCCGAACCCGCAAATCACCTCATCTGCAATCAGCAGGATCTCGTATTTGTCACAGATGCGCTGGATTTCCGGCCAATAGGTTGCCGGAGGGACAATCACACCGCCGGCACCCTGCACCGGTTCGGCAATAAACGCCGCAACGCGATCTTCGCCCAGTTCAAGAATTGCCTGCTCCAGCTCTTGCGCCCGAGCGAGACCGAAGTCTTCAGCCGACATATCGCCACCTTCGGCCCACCAGTTCGGCTGATTGATATGGTGGATATCCGGGATCGGCAGGCCGCCCTGTTCATGCATCGCCGTCATACCGCCGAGGCTGCCACTGCCAACAGAGGAACCATGGTAGCCGTTTTTGCGGCTGATAATCACCGATTTTGTCGGTTTTCCCTTCATCGCCCAGTAGTGGCGCACCATGCGGATGTTGGTGTCATTTGCCTCAGATCCTGACCCGGCAAAGAACACATGGTTCAGCCCCTCCGGCGCCAGTTCAGCGATCTTCGCTGCCAGCGCGATAGCTGGCGCATGGGTGGTCTGAAAGAAGGTGTTGTAATACGGCAGCTCACGCATCTGGCGCGCCGCGACATCGGCCAGCTCGTCACGGCCATAGCCGATATTCACACACCAAAGGCCGGCCATGGCATCCAGGATCTCATTCCCTTCGCTGTCCGTCAGCGTGACGCCACGGGCGCGGGTGATGATCCGCGCACCTTTTTCAGCCAGCTCGCCATTGGCGGTGAAAGGATGCATGTGATGGGCCGCGTCCAGCGCCTGAAGCTCGGCTGTGGGCAGGTGATTTGTAATCGCAGTCATGGGACAGACTCCTGAAAGAAGAGATTGCCCTCAGAATATGATCAAATTCCACCATGTCAATCGAATCAGCCAGCCTGTGTTAGCCCCTGTCGCACCTGATCCATCCCCTGGGCTACATCTCTCTCCATCGCCAGGGCGGCCAGATCTGCGTCCTTGCGATGTAGGGCTTCCAGAATGTCTTTATGGCGATCAGGAAAGCTCTGGGTGCCAAGCCGCCCGCAGACCACCCGGAGCGACGGCCCGAAGCGTAGCCAGAGGCGATCCGCAAGATCTGTAAGGATTGGCGCGTCGGCATGGGCATAGAGCCGTGTGTGGAATTGGTAATTCTGCACCAGATAACCCGCCACATCCCCTGCAGAGATCGCCTGGTCCAAGGCTGTGTCTATCGCCTCCAAGGCGGCGATATCCGCTGGGGATACCCGTTCTGTCGCCAATCGCGCAAGCTGACACTCAATTGTTTTCCTTGCATAAATCAGCTCACTAAGGTCGCTTTCCCGCAGCATCGGGACAGAGACGCGCCGATTGCCCTGAAACACCAGCGCCCCGTCTGAAATCAACCGCCTGATCGCCTCTCGTACAGGCGTCATGCCGGCCCCCAGCGACTCGACCAGGCCTTGGATGGTCACCGCCTGTCCCGGGGCCAGATCGCCGAACAGAATCTGCCCGCGCAGGGTCTGATAGACGGTTTCATGCGCCGGCAGTTTCGCGGTCGGCTGACTGACGGATGATGCGTCTGGTTGGCTCAGGTTCACCTTCGGAATCCCTCCTAAATTTTGGGCAGCTTGCACCAAGTTTTCCCAGGTGAAAACATAAACAGTATTGCCGAATGAGGCAAAACTTGATCAAATCCTTACCAGCCGGGCACGGAAACCGGCACGCACAGGGAGATACTCATGACACTCAAGACGATGACATTGACCGCCATCGTGGCGCTGAGCAGTGCGGCCGCCGTCGCCGAAGAAGTTCGCGTTTACAACTGGTCCGACTATATCGACGAAGACCTGCTGGAAAAATTCGAAACCGAAACCGGCATTGATCTTATTTACGACGTCTTTGACAGCAACGAACTGTTGGAAACCAAAATGCTGGCCGGCGGATCGGGCTATGACGTGGTTGTCCCAACCGGGTCTTTCCTGGCGCGACAGATCCAGGCCGGCGCGTTTCAGAAACTGGATGCGAGCAAACTGTCGAACGCAGGCAATATGTGGGATGTGATCGAGGATCGCACCGCCCGTTACGACCCCGACAACCTCTATTCAGTGAATTACATGTGGGGCACCACCGGTATCGGCGCCAACACAGCCAAGGTCGAGGAAGCGCTGGGGGCCGATGCACCGATCGACTCGCTTGACCTGGTGTTCAACCCGGAGAACATGGAAAAACTGGCCAATTGTGGCGTCTACTTCCTGGATGCGCCTGATGAGATGATCCCAGCGGCGCTGAAGTATATTGGCGAAGATCCCAACAGCATGGACCCCGATGTGGTGGCCAAGGCAGAGCCGGTGCTGATGGCGATCCGTCCTTATGTGAAGAAATTCCACAGCTCCGAATACATCAACGCCTTGGCAAACGGCGATATCTGCGTGGCCTTTGGCTGGTCTGGCGACATTCTACAGGCGCGTGACCGGGCGGATGAGGCAGACAACGGCGTCGAAATCGTCTTCAACGCCCCCAAGGAAGGCGCGTTGATGTGGTTCGACCAGATGGCAATCCCCGTGGATGCCCCAAACCCGGAGGCTGCGCATAAGTTCTTGAATTTCATCATGGAAGCCGAGAATATGGCGGCGGCGTCGAACTATGTCTATTACGCCAATGGCAACAAGGCGAGCCAGGAATTCCTTGAGGAAGATGTGATCGGCGATCCCGCGATCTACCCAAGCGAAGAGACCCTGAAAAACCTCTACATCAAAGAAGCCTATCCGCCCAAGGTACAGCGCAAGGCCACCCGCATGTGGACCAAGATCAAGTCCGGGACCTGATCCGGCACTGCTGATCACGCGGGGCATCGTATGTGCCCCGCGTTTTACCTTTTGGGGACGTCGGCAGCTGTTCCGTGCCCGTTCCACAACCTGTGTCTATTACTGGGGGCTCGCGTGACCATTCCTGTTTTTGAACCCTGGAACGATCCGGAGGCCAAGCCCCTGATCCAATTCCAGAACGTCACCAAACGCTTTGGCGAGTTCACCGCCATCGATGATCTGACGCTCGGGATTTATGAGAAAGAGTTCTTTGCCCTACTTGGCCCTTCGGGCTGTGGCAAAACGACAATGATGCGGATGCTTGCCGGGTTTGAGACCCCAACCGAAGGCAAGATTTTCCTGTCAGGTCAGGACATTGCCCCGGTCCCCCCGAATAAGCGGCTGGTGAATATGATGTTCCAGTCCTACGCGCTGTTCCCGCATCTGAGCGTCTGGGACAATATCGCCTTTGGACTGAAGCGCGAGAATAAGCCCAAGCATGACATCGCCGAACGGGTGCAGGAAATGCTGCGACTGACCCGGCTTGAGAAATTCGCCCGCCGCAAACCGCACCAGATTTCCGGCGGCCAACGTCAGCGGGTTGCCTTGGCCCGGTCGCTGGCAAAAGCTCCGAAACTGCTGTTGCTGGACGAACCGCTCGGCGCGCTCGATAAAAAACTGCGCCAGGATACTCAGTTTGAACTGATGGATATTCAGGAGAAAACCGGCACCACCTTTGTCATTGTCACCCATGATCAGGAAGAGGCAATGACTGTCGCCTCCCGCGTGGCGGTGATGGACAATGGCCGGATCGTGCAGGTGGCCACGCCAGACCGGATCTATGAGACCCCAAATTCTCTGTATGTTGCGGATTTCATCGGCGATGTGAACATCATCGGCGGCACAGCCACCCCCACCGGCCCCGAACAATACGCAGTGAACTGGAAAGACGGCGCCGCCCCGCTCACGGTCAAAAGTCAGGCATCCTTCTCCGATGGGCAGGACTGCCATCTGGCGATCCGCCCGGAGAAAGTCACGATCAGCGCGGAGCGCCCGGCGGAGGCTGACAACACGGTGCAGGGGCGCATTCTGGATATTGCCTACCTTGGCAATATCTCCACCTATCATGTTGAACTGCCCTCCGGAGCGGTGATCAAGGCGCAGGCCGCCAACACCCGCCGCATCGCACGCCGCGCCTTTACCTGGGAAGACCCGGTCTGGCTGTCTTGGACAGCCACCGCCGGTGTTCTGCTGGCGAACTGATGCGCCGCTTCATCCTGATCGCCATACCCTATGCCTGGCTATTGGCACTGTTTCTTGTGCCCTTCGCAATCGTCTTCAAAATCTCGCTCTCGGATGCCGCCGTTGCCCGCCCGCCCTATATGCCGCAGTTCGACTGGGTCACCGGTATCGGCGCCTTCCTCGCGGAGCTTGATTTTGAGAATTTCACTTGGCTGACCGAAGATGATCTCTACTGGAAAGCCTATCTCAGCTCGCTGCGCATTGCGGTCGTCTCAACGATTCTGACGTTACTGGTCGGCTATCCGATGGCCTACGGCATGGCACGCGCGCCTTCGGAATGGCGCCCAACGCTGATGATGCTGGTGATCCTGCCGTTCTGGACCAGCTTTCTGATCCGGGTCTATGCCTGGATGGGAATCCTGTCGAACGAGGGCCTTTTGAATCAGTTCCTGATATGGGCCGGGCTGATTGATACACCGCTGACGATCCTGAACACCAATACCGCCGTCTATATCGGCATCGTCTACACTTATCTGCCGTTCATGATCCTGCCGATCTATTCTGCGCTGGAACGGTTGGATGGTTCGCTCATTGAGGCTGCCGAAGATCTGGGGTGCTCGCGCATGGAGGCCTTCTGGCTGGTCACTATTCCCCTGTCCCGCGCAGGTATCATCGCGGGCTGTTTCCTCGTCTTTATTCCGACCCTGGGCGAATTCGTGATCCCGTCGCTGCTGGGTGGATCTGATACACTGATGATTGGCAAAGTGCTGTGGGAAGAGTTCTTCTCTAACCGTGACTGGCCGGTGGCATCAGCGGTGGCGGTTGTGCTCCTGCTGATCCTGATCGTGCCCATCGTGCTGTTCCAGCGCAACCAGCAGAAACAACAGGAGGCGGACCAATGACCCGATTGAGCTGGTTCAACACGGTTTCGCTGACACTGGGGTTTGCGTTTCTTTATATCCCGATGGTGATCCTGATCATCTTCAGCTTCAATGAAAGCAAACTGGTCACCGTCTGGGCGGGGTTCTCCGTCAAATGGTATGGTGAATTGTTACAGAACGAGGCGTTTCTGAATGCGGCCTGGGTAACGCTGAAGGTGGCTGTGATGTCCTCGACCATCGCGACGGTTCTGGGCACCATGGCGGCCTATGTTCTGGTGCGCGGCGGGCGGTTTTTGGGCCGTACGCTGTTTTCCGGCATGATCTATGCGCCGCTGGTTATGCCAGAGGTGATCACCGGCCTGTCGCTTCTACTTCTGTTCATCGGCATCGGTCTCGATCGCGGCGTGATGACCATCGTGCTGGCACATACGACATTTTCAATGTGCTACGTCTCGGTTGTCGTGTCGTCACGGCTGGTGACCTTTGATCGATCGCTGGAAGAGGCCGCGCTGGATCTGGGCTGCTCCGCGGCTGAAGCATTCCGCCTTGTGACGTTGCCGATCATCGCACCTGCGGTCATCTCTGGCTGGCTCTTGGCCTTCACTCTGTCGCTGGACGATCTGGTGATCGCGTCATTCACCTCCGGTCCAGCCGCAACGACCCTGCCGATCAAGATTTTCTCAGCCGTGCGGCTGGGGGTCAGCCCGGAGATCAACGCGCTTTCCACGATCATGATCGCCATCGTAACCGTCGGCGTGGTCACTGCCTCGCTGGTCACCAAACGCCAGCTGGTACGCCAGCGCCGCGATGAGCAAAACGCCGAACGCAGCTAAGCATCAGTCCGCGTCCCACTCCGGGGCGCGGGCCAGCCCCAGCGCCTCAAGCTGATCCGGCCCCTCATAGCGCAACGCCTTGTCGTGCCAGAGGTCCGGGCCAGCCGCCAATTGATCATAGTAACCTTCGAACTGATGCGGCTGACCGAAATGCTGACCGCGCTGTTTTTCGACCCGCGCCTTCTCCGTGATCTCAGGCAGGAATTTGCTATGCAGAAGCACCCCGGATGGCAGCACAGCATTCGGTCCATCATAGAGCGCATTGAGCCGTCGCGGCAGCGCCGCATGAGTGGAGTTAGTGTAGGCGTAGCGGCGATCCCATTTGATCAACGGGATTTTGTTCAACGTCGGTGCCCGCTGCGGCTCAGCAGCGAAAAACACCCGGTCCCGCGTGCCGCCCTGCACCCACAGATTGCCGCGCGGTGCCTGACGTACTGCGCGATAGGGACCGGGATCAAACCACGGCAACACAGTACGGGGATCATCGCCGGGGGAATAACTCACCTTTCCCAGCGGCCCCTTGGGGAGAAGATCCAGCATCAAGGCACCAAACCCAACCCTGCCCTTGCGGTCAAGCCAATGGGTCAGGCCACGCAAGCCGTGTTGCGCATCACCGCCAAACACCAGCAATTCATCTGCGTCAACGCTCAGGCACCAACGACGGTGACCATAGCGGATCTGCAGCCAGGTCGCCCAGTCCAGACCAAATCGCGCATCGCGGTAGCTGGCGGTCGTGTGCCAGAGCGAGACATCGGGCTGGGCGGCAAGATATTCCGCGCCCCCATCGTCGCTGTTGTTGTCGACAATAAGGAAGTGATCAACACCCAACTCCCGGTAAAATTGCAGGAAAAAGGGGATCCGGGTCGCCTCGTTCCGCAGCACTGTGATGGCGATCAGCGCGTTATCTGGCAGGATGGCGGTATGATCCGTCACCCTGCGAAGTTGGTGACGCGATCGAAATGCCCGCCAGAGAAGCCGACGGCGCTGCCATCTCAATCGATAGGCCGCCGCCAGCGAAATCTCCGGCAGCGGCACAGAGCCCGGAGCCAAAGCAGGCCCCGTCACCCTAGCGCTCGTATGCGCCGGCTTTGTGCCAGCCCCAGGCATCCGCAATCATCGTCTCAAGGTCGGACCGGGTCGGCTCCCACCCCAGCAGCGTTGCCGCCCGCACAGAGCCCGAGACCAGTTTGGTGCAATCCCCGGCACGCCGCGGCCCGATGGAATGCGGCACAGATTTTCCGGTTGTCGCTTCGGCCTTGTCCATCACTTCGCGCACAGAAAACCCGGTGCCTGTCCCCAGATTGAAGACTTGGCTGCCCTTGCCATCTTTCAGCCAGTTGAGACCCAGAACATGGGCATCAACCAGATCGCAGACATGGACGTAGTCGCGTACGCAAGTCCCATCTGGCGTGTCGTAATCGGTTCCGAATATGGTCAGCGCATCGCGTTTGCCGTCAATCGCATCCAGGACCAGCGGCACCAGGTGGGTCTCGGGGCGATGGAATTCGCCCACCTCAGCCTCCGGATCAGCACCCGCCACGTTGAAATACCGGAAAATCACCGATCGCAGCCCGTGCGACGCGCCAAAGTCACGCAGGATTTCCTCAACCGCACGTTTGGACGCACCATAGGCATTCAAAGGCACCTGCGGCGTGCTTTCGTCCAGCACCACATTGTCGTGCTCACCGTAGGTGGCACAGGTGGAGGAAAAGACGAAATCGAGGCAACCGGCGGCCACTGCGGCCTCAATCAGTGTCAGCGAGCCACCTACGTTGTTGGCCCAGTAACGGCCAGGTTCACTCATGGCTTCACCCACCTGACTCAGGGCGGCGAAATGCATAACCGCGGCAGGCTGATACTTAGCAAATACTTCGTCCAGTCGCGCGCGATCGCTCAGGTCCCCCTTCTCGAAGGGGCCGAATTTCACCGCATCCTGCCAGCCCGTTACCAGATTGTCATAGGTCACAGGTGTGAACCCAGCCGCGCGCAGCGCCTTGCAAGCGTGGGAACCGATATAGCCGGCCCCACCGGTCACCAGAATATATGTCAAAGCAGCGTTTTCCTGATCAAAAGGCCGGACGTTGCTGCCCGGCCACCCAAAATTCACATCTCACCAATCTTCGCCCATCGCAGCAAAGTGGCAGGTCTTATTGCGCCGCCTTATCGACTTGGGCAATCTGATTGATATAGCACATCAGATCATCACGCAGTTCCTCGCGCGCCAGCGCGAAGGCAACCGTTGCCTGCAGGAAGCCCGCCTTGGACCCGCAATCAAATCGCTGACCACGGAACCGGTAGCCATAGACTGGAACATCAGCGGCAATGTCTTCCGCGATGGCATCAGTCAGCTGGATCTCACCGCCAGCGCCCTGCTTCTTCTTGTTGAGATTGCGCAGCACAGAAGGCGCCAGAATATAGCGGCCAATCACCGCCAGATTGGATGGCGCCTCTTCAGATTTGGGTTTTTCGACCATGCCATTCACGGAAACGACCGATCCCATGTCATCGCGCACATCCAGCACGCCATAGGAGGATGTCTGCTCCGGCGGAACCTCCATGGCCGCAACCATATTGCCGCCGGTTTCTTCATAGGCTTCCACCATCTGCTTGAGGCAGGGCGTTTCCGCCGCGATCACGTCGTCTGGCAGGATCACCGCAAAGGGCTCATTCGCAATCAGGCGACGCGCACACCACACTGCATGGCCAAGGCCCAGCGCCTGATGCTGACGAATATAGGCAATCGCGCCGGAGTCCATATTGGTCGCCTTCAGGATATCCAGCAGGTCGTCCTTGCCCTTCTTGCGCAGCTCCTGTTCGAGCATGGGCGAGTGGTCGAAATAGTCCTCAAGCGCGCCTTTGCCACGCGAGGTGACAAAGATGAATTCCTTGATCCCAGCTTCACGCGCCTCATCGATGGCGTATTGGACCAGCGGACGATCCACCAGCGTCATGATTTCTTTGGGAACCGATTTGGTGGCTGGCAGGAATCGCGTTCCAAGACCGGCCACCGGAAAAATTGCCTTCGTTACTTTTCTACGCATATCGCACTCTCATTGTCTATTTCCCAAACCGTTCTGATGCGGTTCGTCAGTGGTGGCCGATTTGGTGACACAACCTGCCTTGAAAGGCCGGCTCAAGTATTCCGCAGGCAATTCAAAAAATATACCCCCAGTCACGTTTCGCTCACGACCTTCGATAAGATGTTTCATCTTATCGACAATTCAGGCCTATTTGTGACCCATCTTTTTCATCATCGCCTCAATCAACGGCACGTCTTCGGGGTTGTTCAGCTCCCAGAATTCACGTCCGCGCGCCTCAACCTCGACGCAGAGGATCTTGCGCCCGTTCTCCAGAAAACGCAGCTGCTCCAGCCCCTCCAGCGTCTCCAAGGGGCCGACAAGCCACCCTGGATAAGCACTCAGCGCGTCTGGCCGATAGGCATAGACCCCGACGTGATGGAACACCGGGGTGTCCTGATCGGCCTCATACGTCGTGGAGGTGAACGGCACCACTTCCTTTGAGAAGTAGAGCGCGTTGTTATCCCGCCCGAACACAGCGGTGGTGCCTCCGACGCGACCGGCCTTACGGTCGGCCAGCAGGCTGTTCAGCGTCGCCCCATCGCAACGCAACACCGGTGTTGCCAGCCCCTTGTCAGGGGCACCGCGCAGACCCGAGATCAGATCTTCAACAAACCAATGCGGCGTCAGCGGCGCGTCCCCTTGCAGGTTCACCACGATTTCGTAATCCCCGCCGAGGTTAGCTAGCGCCTCCGCACAGCGCTCGGTCCCGTTGCCGCAACTTTCGGAAGTCATGACCACCTCAGCGCCGAACCCTGTCGCAGCATCACGAATCCGCTCATCATCGGTGGCCACCACCACACGGTCGACACCATTGACGGCCATGGCAGCGCGCCAGGATCGTTCAATCAGCGTTTGGCGTTCTCCGCTGGCACCGGTCAAGGCAACAAGCGGCTTGCCAGGATACCGTGTGGAGGCGAAACGGGCGGGGATGACAATCAGAACGGACATCAGGCTTTCTTCAGCTCCACACCCGGCGCATAGGCAATAAAGAAGGGGTTTGCGTATCCTTCCTTGCCATAGGTGAGTGGGCTGTGATCATCGAAACGCACCACCTGACCACCGGCGCCCCCCAGAACGGCATGACCAGCTGCGGTGTCCCATTCCATTGTGCGGCCAACCCGTGGGTAAAGATCGGCTTCCCCGGTGGCGACCAGACAGAACTTCAACGACGAGCCTGCGCTTTTGCTGTCTTTCACTACATATTTATTGATGTAGTCATCAGTCGCCTGATCGCGGTGCGATTTGGAGGCAACCACCATCAATGCATCATTGTCGCTATCTGCGACGCGAATGGGTTTGATCTCTCCCATCGTGGTGGGATCAAACGCACCGGTTTCCTCAACCGCAGAGCCATCCGCCAATGTGAAGAACATTCGCGACCGCGCCGGAGCATAGACCACACCGCGAGTCGGCACGCCCTTCTCGACCAGCGCAATATTCACGGTGAAGTCGCCGCGGCGATGGATAAACTCCTTGGTTCCATCCAAGGGGTCAACAATGAGAAAGGTGTCGCCGCTCTTGCTATGCGAGTCGGCCTGTTCTTCGGTGACCAGCATTACATCCGGAAATGCCGCCCGCAGCCCGGCGGAGATCAGCGCATCTGCGGCCTCATCGGCGGCGGTGACCGGGCTTTCGTCCGACTTCACCTTCACCTCGAATTCATCCGAGTTGTAGATCTCCATGATCTTCTCTCCGGCCTCGATCGCCAATCGGCGGATCACCGGAATAAGGTCATTATATGTCACAAACGCTCTCCCTGACCGGGTTTGGTTGATTACAGCAGTTGTCCCCCTTATGGTCGCGGGGAAAGGGAACAGCAAGATTTCCGTGGTAACGATAAGCAGAGTTTCACCTAAAGCAGGTCTGGCTAAGCAACTTCATGTTCGAGCAGCGCCACAAACGGTCCCACCTCAGCAGCCTCATCGCCATGGGCGAGGTTGTGTTTCATTCCGTGGCGCGCAGTGTGCGGTCCAAGCATAACAATGCCTTCATGGCGCTTGCCCTCAATTTGACGCAGGCCGTGATGTTTGTCGTTGTCTTTTATCTGATGTTCTCATTGCTTGGTCTGCGCGGCGCAGCCATTCGTGGTGATTTCCTGCTCTATGTCATGTCAGGCGTCTTTCTGTTTCTGACCCACACCAAGGCTGTCGCGGCTGTCTCAGGCGCCGAGGGGCCGAGCAGCCCAATGATGCAACATGCGCCGATGAACACCATCGTTGCTATTCTTTCAGCAGCACTCGGCTCTCTCTACATTCAGGTGCTGTCGATGCTGATCATCCTGTTTGTTTATCACGTCGCTTTCACCCCGATTGAAATTGAAGAGCCAATCGCGGCCTTTGGTATGGTCTTGCTATCGTGGATTACAGGTGCGGCTGTTGGTCTGATTCTATTGGTAATGAAACCATGGTCACCAGGGACCGTGGGCATCATTTCCACAATCTATCAGCGGGCCAATATGATCGCCTCGGGCAAGATGTTTCTGGCCAATACCCTGCCCAGTTTCATGCTCTCGATGTTTGACTGGAACCCGCTGTTTCACTGCATTGATCAGGCCCGCGGGTTTGTGTTCATCAACTACAATCCGCATTTCAGCAATTGGCAGTATGCCTGCTGGGTCGCCCTGATACTGATCATGATTGGCCTGATGGGGGAGTTTTACACGCGTCGCCGTGCTTCGATCAGTTGGGGAGCGAAGCGCTAGACCACGGAGAGCCCACCATTCAGGTCACCACGCGCAGGGTCAGATTGATCCGCCCCCCTTTTGGCAGCAGACGTGAGGATTTGAACCGAATACGGTCCACCCCGTGATAAGTCAGCCGGGCATCCCCGCCCATCACGACCACATCGCCCGAATTCAGCCAGACGGTGTCGGTTTTGCCACCGCGCGTTTGATTGCCAATCCGCAGCAGACCGTCGTCCCCAAGAGAGATTGACACCACCGGATAGGTGAAATCGGCCTCGTCCTTGTCCTGATGCAAGCCCATCCGTGCCCCTTCGCCATAATAGTTGATCAGACAACAATCAGGGCGCCGCTCTAAACCGGTGGTCGCATGCCAGATGTCCAGAATCTCTGTTGGGATCTCAGGCCAGCGCTGCCCGGCCGGATGGCGCTCTTCATACCGGTACCCGTCCCGGTCACTGACCCAGCCATAGGCCCCGGCTGACGTCATCCGCACAGACATCTTACCGCCACCGGGCACCTCGGGCGAAAACAGCGGTGCGGCGCGCAGAACCGGGCGCAGGCACTCAATCAGCCGCTGCTGCCCGTCCATATCCAGAAGGGGTTTTGTCAGCTCAAACCCCCGCAATCGCAACTTCATCATCACTGTTAGCCCGTTCTTAACCACTCCCCTGTCAAAAACCGCTGTAATTCGCGAAACAGGACGCGATCTGGCGGTTGCAGGGGGCATTTGCGCTCCCTATATACGCCGGGAAGCGGTGAGGTGCAGACCAAACCGCAACTGAATCGGGGCCGGAATGCCAAAATGGGTTCAGACCTCGGGTAATCGCCTTAGAAAGTAAAAAGGGATCGAACATGAGCAAAGTTATCGGAATCGACCTCGGGACCACCAACTCCTGTGTGGCCATCATGGACGGCTCGCAGCCTCGCGTTATCGAAAACGCTGAGGGCGCCCGTACCACGCCGTCGATCGTAGCCTTCACCGACGATGAACGTCTGGTGGGCCAACCGGCCAAACGTCAGGCCGTCACCAACCCGGACAACACCGTTTTTGGCGTCAAGCGCCTGATTGGCCGCCGGTTTGACGACAGCGATCTGGCCAAAGACAAGAAAAACCTGCCCTTCGCCGTGATCAACGGCGGCAATGGGGACGCATGGGTCGAAGCCAAGGGTGAGAAATACTCCCCGTCGCAGATCTCCGCCTTCATCCTGGGCAAAATGAAAGAGACCGCCGAATCCTATCTCGGCGAAGAAGTAACCCAGGCCGTCATCACCGTGCCTGCCTACTTCAACGACGCTCAGCGTCAGGCCACCAAGGACGCAGGCAAAATTGCCGGCCTTGAAGTGCTGCGCATCATCAACGAGCCGACAGCTGCCGCGCTGGCCTATGGTCTGGACAAAGAAGAAACCCAAACCATCGCGGTCTATGACCTTGGCGGCGGTACCTTCGACGTGACCATCCTGGAAATCGACGACGGCCTGTTCGAGGTGAAATCCACCAACGGTGACACCTTCCTCGGTGGTGAAGACTTTGACATGCGCATCGTCAACTATCTGGCGGAGCAGTTCAAGAAAGAGCACGGCGTCGATCTGACCAAGGACAAGATGGCCCTGCAGCGTCTGAAAGAAGCCGCTGAAAAAGCCAAGATTGAGCTGTCCTCCTCCAGCCAGACCGAAATCAACCAGCCGTTCATCTCGATGGATCCGTCCTCGGGCCAGCCGCTGCACATGGTCATGAAACTGACCCGTGCGAAGCTGGAAAGCCTGGTTGGCGATCTGATCAAAGCCTCCATGAAACCTTGTGCCGCTGCGCTGAAGGATGCGGGCCTCTCCGCATCTGACGTTGACGAGGTTGTTCTGGTTGGCGGTATGACCCGCATGCCCAAGGTGATCGAAGAGGTCACCAAATTCTTCGGTAAAGAGCCGCACAAGGGTGTGAACCCGGATGAGGTTGTTGCCATGGGTGCCGCTATTCAGGCCGGCGTTCTGCAGGGCGACGTGAAAGACGTTGTTCTGCTCGACGTGACCCCGCTGTCGCTGGGCATCGAAACCCTCGGCGGTGTGTTCACCCGTCTGATCGACCGCAACACGACCATCCCGACGAAGAAAAGCCAGGTGTTCTCCACCGCGGAAGACAACCAGAACGCCGTGACCATTCGTGTGTTCCAGGGTGAGCGCGAGATGGCGGCTGACAACAAGATGCTCGGCCAGTTCAACCTCGAAGACATCCCGCCCGCACCGCGTGGCATGCCGCAGATCGAAGTCACCTTTGACATCGACGCAAACGGCATCGTTTCGGTCGGTGCAAAGGACAAGGCAACCGGAAAAGAGCAGAATATCACCATTCAGGCCTCCGGTGGTCTGTCCGACGACGATATCGAAAAGATGGTCAAGGATGCCGAGGACAATGCCGAGGCGGACAAGGAACGCCGCGAGCTGATCGAAGCGAAGAACCAGGCCGAAAGCCTGATCCACTCCACCGAAAAGTCGATGGAAGAGCACGCCGACAAGGTGGATCCGACCACTATCGAAGCGATCGAACTGGCGATTGCGGCACTGAAGGACGATCTCGAAAACGAGAAGTCCACCGCCGAGAAGATCAAATCCGGCGTTCAGAACGTCACCGAAGCTGCGATGAAGCTGGGTGAGGCGATCTACAAGTCGAGCCAAGAAGAGGCTGCGGATGAACCTACCGCCGCAGACGACGCGGCAGGCCCCGGTGATGATGACATTGTCGATGCCGAATTCGAAGATCTGGACGACAACAAGCGTTAAGGTCTGATTTTGGCCAGAGCGGGCCGGTCCGAACTCCGGGCCGGCCCGCTTTCGTTGCGGCAAGAAGGGTATTCCGATGTCCAAACGAGATTACTATGACATTCTCGGGGTGTCCAAAGGGGCCACCGCCGATGAAATCAAGAAAGGCTTTCGCAAGAAGGCCAAAGAGCTGCATCCTGACCGGAACAAGGATAATCCCGAAGCCGAAGGGCAGTTCAAAGAGGCCAATGAGGCCTATGATGTTCTGAAAGACCCAGAAAAGAAAGCGGCCTACGACCGCTACGGCCACGCCGCCTTTGAAAATGGCATGGGCGGCGGTCAGCGCGGTGGCCAGGGCGGCCAGGGCTTTGGCGGCGGTGACTTCTCCTCTGCCTTCTCTGATGTATTCGACGATCTGTTCGGCGACTTCATGGGTGGTCGTGGCGGCCAGGGTGGCGGACGGCAACGGGCCGCGCGCGGCTCAGACCTGCGCTACAACCTGCGCATCTCGCTTGAGGATGCCTTTGCAGGAATGCACAAAACCATCAACGTGCCGACTGCTGTGGCATGTGGGTCCTGCGAGGGCACTGGCGCCGAGGGCGGCGTGGAGCCAACCACCTGCCCGACCTGCTCAGGCATGGGCAAAGTGCGCGCGCAACAGGGCTTCTTCACGGTGGAGCGCACCTGCCCCACCTGTTCCGGCCTTGGCCAGATCATCAAGAATCCCTGTAAATCCTGTCAGGGCCACGGTCGCGTCGAGAAAGATCGCTCCCTATCCGTGAATATCCCGGCTGGCGTGGAAACCGGCACCCGCATCCGTCTTGCTGGCGAAGGTGAGGCCGGCATGCGTGGCGGCCCTCCCGGTGATCTCTACATCTTCGTAGAGGTGGCCGCGCATGATCTGTTTGAGCGGGATGGCAACAATCTTTATTGCCGCGTTCCGGTGTCATTGGCCAAGGCCGCCCTTGGCGGAGCGATCGAAGTGCCCACCATCGACGGTGGTCGCGGGCGGGTTCAGATCCCCGAAGGCAGTCAATCTGGCCGCCAGATGCGCCTGCGCGGAAAGGGTATGCCTGCGCTGCGTGGTGGTGTCACCGGTGACATGTTCATCGAACTCGCGGTAGAAACCCCGGTAAACCTCACCTCACGGCAAAAAGAGCTGCTGCGGGAATTCGAGGATCTCTCCGAGGACAACACCAACCCGGAATCGCGGAGTTTCTTCTCCTCAGTCAAAAGTTTCTGGGATGGGATGAAGGGCTGAGACCAGCTCGTTCACACCATTAGACCAAGTTAAAGCGCCCTCAAAAGGGGCGCTTTTTTTGATGGTTTTTTGGTACCGGACTGCTTTGGCCTGACGGATTAACCCTTTCGCAACCCTGATGGCGCGAGCATTGCGACATGCCCAAGGAGCCCGCATTCGAGGACGTCTCTCTGCCGCTGTTTCCTGACAGTGCAAAAATCACTGCGCCCACCGCAAAATCACCATCGCCCCCCTCCTACATCAAGGATCACCGCGCCCGACTGCGGGACCGGTTCATGACGGGGGGTGCCGCAGCGATGCCGGACTACGAGTTGCTGGAATTGGTGCTGTTCCGCTCTATCCCGCGCCGGGATGTGAAGCCGCTAGCGCGTCAGTTGCTCGACAGTTTTGGGGATTTTAACCGTGTGATCACTGCGCCCCCCGAACGGCTCGCACAGGTTGCAGGAGTTGGCGACGCGGTGATCACCGATCTTAAGGTGCTGGAGGCCGCTGCCCATCGCATGGCCCGTGCAAAGGTCCTGCAACGCCACATCCTGTCCTCTTGGGATGCATTGCTGGATTATTGCCATACGGTCATGGCCCACCGCGAAACCGAGCAATTCAGGGTGTTATATCTTGATCGTAAGAACACATTGATTGCGGACGAGGAACAGGCCAAAGGCACCGTTGACCATGTGCCTGTCTATCCACGCGAAATCGCAAAGCGCGCTTTGGAGATCTGCGCCAGCGCCCTGATATTGGTGCATAATCATCCATCAGGCGATCCGACACCATCGCCCAGCGACATTGAAATGACCGACCGGGTTGCCCGCGCCCTCGCCGCGTTGGATATCGTGCTGCATGACCATCTTATCATCGGCAAATCCAGCGAACTCAGCTTTCGGTCGGCGGGATACCTATAGCTGGCTAACGCACCCAGACCTCAACCCGGCGATTTACCTGACGCCCCCACCGCTGATCCTCGCAGGCCATCGGCAGCGCTTCACCGAATGCTGCAATCTCAATTTCTGTGCGCTCCAAATTCGCGGTTTCCGCAGCTGCAATCACAGCATCACGCACCGCCTCTGCACGTTTCATGGCGATGGCTCTATTGCCACTCGCCGGTCCATCCCCGTCAGAGAAGCCAACAAAAACCAGCTCCCGCGCATCATAGGCGCCCGCCTCAAGCGAACGCGCAAGTTGCGTGATATTGCTCCGCGATTGTGCATCCGGGCGGGTCGAGCCCGGCTCAAACCGAAAAGATGTGGTCAGACGCTGTAAGCCATCCAAACGAGAGACAAGCCGCTGAAGCTCTTCCAGCGGCACCTCCGACCCCGCTGCCGTGATCGCATTGGCCAGGCGGTCGCCCTGTACGTTCATGGAAATCCGCTCGGGCGCCTGATCGACGAAGCCGGCCCTGCGAATTACGATCTGCGCACCGGGACCACGCACATAGCTTAGGAAATCCCGCGCCAGTTTGGGCAGCCGCCGGGACGGCAGGTAAAGAAACATGGGCGCGGTCAGCGGATAGTCTTCGGTCTTGATCGAACGGCGGTTGGCGCGCAGCGAAAACCCGCAGGCACCTCGTAAGGTCAGGACCCGCGCAGTCGATGTCTCGGCAAAACTGGCCAACCCAAGCGCAAAGGGATCCGTTGCAACCACGCGCACCAGAGTACTGCCACGATCATGGCGCCGCAGACGGGTCCCCAGTGCCGCTATGTTCGGCGCCTCCAACCGGTCCGAGATTGCCTGCGCCAGGCCGGAGCCTGCCACCGGCAGATGCAGTGAAATCGGCGCATTCGGCCCCCCCAGCTCCGACCAATTGCTGAGGTTGCCAGACAACACCCCTGCCAGATCTGCAACCGAGATTGAGCGGACGGGATTGCCCGGTGCCACAACAGGCACCATCGCATCCAGCGCCAGAACACGGCTACGCTGCGCGCCGGTCATGTCGCCCATCCCCGCCTCACGGGCCCGCTCGCGCTCGGCGCTGCGGATCTCACGCAAGGCCATGACAATGTCGGCCTCATTCGCGAGGAGGTCGGCAAATCCTTCGTCCGTGTTGCTGACAAAGAAGCTGAACCTCGCCGCAACCCGGCCAGTATCGCGCAGCAGGACATAGTCGAAATTATTGTCAGGCATCGGATCGCGCCGTGTCTGAAACCCGTTTCGCAGCGCAAACCCCTCGATCAGGGCCGGCAAAAGGACCTCTGCCATGGTCGACGATCCCGACAGGCTGATCTCTGCAACGAAATCAGACAAGCTGGGGCAGCCCGGCCCCTCGCAGCTCACCCCGGAGCCGTCGACTGTCAGCTCTCCAAATTTGGTGTCCACACGATAGAATTCGCCATCGAACCCCAGAATATTCCCGGTGATCTCAACAGCTCCATCCGGCGACGAAAGTGTCACGTCCTGCGCCTTCAGCGGCAGGATCCCGGTGACAAGAAAGAGTGCGGCGCATATTGCCGCACGAAACAAAGCCATGAGAAATCCTGAATAAACCGCGAGTTAATTTGCGGCGATTTTCAGGGTTTCCAGAAGATTATTCAACACAAGAAAGTCACCTGTGGCAGCACAATCCGGCATTGCCAGGGTCAGGTCACGGGTCCGCAAACTCCCATTGCGCAATTCCAGCGTCTGCGCCGAAACATCGCGACCACAATTGATAGCTGTCACTTCGGCCTCCACGGTCAGATCAATCGAACCGCTTTGATCGCCGCCAAGACGTGGCACGCTATAGACCTCCGCCAAACGCGGGGCCAACTGCGTGGCGTCACCAAGCTGCACGACGCTTCCACGCCCCGCCGTCAGATCGGCGCCATGCCAAACATGACCGGCACTGCCATAGCCCGCACCAAATTCCCGCGCATGCAATTCAAACCCGCTGTTACCCGCCCATTGCAGCACAACCCGGCTGACAAGATCCAGATCCGGAACCGATGTTGTCGCTACCGCACCACGCCCGCTTTTGGGTTCAACGATAAACACCGCGGAAGACGACAGAGCTGGGATCTGCACCGTCAGCGCGCCCGTTGCATCCAGTCGGCTGGAGAACATCATGCCATTATGATGGATGGTCAAACGTTCGCCCGGCCGACACAGCGACAACACCGTCAATCGAACCTCAGCCATCGGACCGGGAACCGCTTCAGCGGTCATCTCGCAGGTGGTTTCGGGATCTTGACGCAGGAGTTGCAGAGCGTCGCTGTCACCTACCTCGGGTGTTGCTGCCGTCAGGCTGATGGCGTCAATCTGAAGCGGAGCATCCGTCGGCAGATCAGGCAGCGCTGTTTCCGTAATGGCTGTCGGATCGGGAGTAGGAATTGCCATCGCTGCGGCCGTCCGCGACGGGCCAGCGGTATGCTGCATAACAAGACCAATCGCCAGGGCGCTACAGAGGGTCGCCGCGCTCATCAGGGCTGTGCGTTTGCTGATCATTACCGACTCCTTACCCAAAAAGGTTAAGGAACCGTGACGCAGAAAGGCGGCCAATTGATGGCCGCCCCTTGCAGAGAATCTGGCGAAACCGTGCAATTGTCACTGATTTCTCTGAATTATGTCGCCAAATACTTCCGCCTCGAAACCTCAGCTGAGGCTGCCGTGACAGTGTTTGAACTTCTTGCCGGAGCCACAGGGGCATTTGTCGTTACGTGATGGATTGCCCCAAGTGGAGGGATCGTCCTCGACAAAACCATCTGCTGGTGCCTCTTGCAGCGCTGCTGCTGCACTACCACCCGCCGCAGCCTTCTGCAGTTCGGCCTGTTGCGCGGCCATCTGCATCATCATCTGGCGCTGCTCGTCTTCGCTGATCGGGCGTACATGGGCCAGCTGCTGAGTGACGGTTTCCCGCAGCGTATCAAGCATATTCTCGAATAGCTGGAAACTCTCGTTTTTATACTCGTTGAGCGGGTCGCGCTGCGCGTAGCCACGGAAACCCACGACAGAGCGCAAATGCTCCAGCGTCAGCAGATGTTCGCGCCATTTCGCATCGATTGTCTGCAGCAGAACCTGTTTTTCGATGTTGCGCATGGTTTCCGGGCCAAAGGCCTCAGTCTTCTCGAGCATTTTCGCGTCACTGGCTTCCACCAGACGTTCGCGAATTTGCTCGTCATCGACACCCTCTTCCGCGGCCCAGTCCACAACCGGAACATCCAGACCCAGCTTCTCGCGAACCTGCTCCTGCAGCCCCTCGCTGTCCCATTGATCCGCGTAGGTCTTGGCGGGCATGTGTGCATCCAGCAGGTCGTCGATCACCTCGTGGCGCATGTCAGCGACAATTTCCGAGAGATCCTCAGCCGCCATGATTTCACGACGCTGGTTAAAGATCACCTTGCGCTGGTCGTTCATGACATCGTCGAATTTCAGCACGTTCTTGCGCATGTCGAAGTTGCGGCCTTCGACTTTCGCCTGCGCGCGCTCCAGAGATTTGTTCACCCACGGATGAATAATCGCTTCGCCTTCCTTCATGCCCAGGGTTGAGAGCAGTTTATCCAGCCGCTCAGACCCAAAGATCCGCATCAGGTCATCTTCAAGGCTGAGGTAGAACACCGTGCGACCCGGATCCCCCTGACGGCCGGAACGACCCCGCAGCTGGTTGTCGATGCGACGGCTTTCGTGACGCTCAGAGGCCATGACAAACAGACCACCGGCCTGTTTGACCGCTTCCTCATCGGCGACATGCGCCTCTTCGATGCGGGCGCGAATGGCCTCATGGTCCCCATCAGGGTCTTCTGCGATCGCCTCAAGCACCTTAAACTCAACGTTGCCGCCCAGTTTGATGTCGGTGCCCCGGCCCGCCATATTGGTGGCGATGGTCACCGCACCCAGGCGACCAGCATCAGCGACGATCTGTGCTTCCTGCTCGTGGTGGCGGGCGTTCAGCACGTTGTGTTTGATGCCCTCCTTCTGGAGAAGCTGGCTCAGCAGTTCAGATTTCTCAATCGAGGTAGTGCCCAGAAGAACCGGCTGCCCATTTTCATGGGCTTTCTTGGTCTCATTGATCATCGCCTGGTATTTTTCCATGGCGGTGCGATAGACCTGATCGTCCTCATCCTTGCGTGCAATCGGACGGTTGGTTGGCACTTCGACAACACCAAGCCCGTAAATTTCGGCAAATTCTTCGGCTTCGGTCATTGCGGTACCGGTCATGCCCGACAGCTTGCCATAAAGGCGGAAGTAGTTCTGGAAGGTCACGGAGGCCAGCGTTGTGTTTTCTGGCTGAATCTTCACCTCTTCCTT
The DNA here is from genome assembly GCF_002407245.1 of Phaeobacter piscinae. NCBI lineage: Bacteria > Pseudomonadati > Pseudomonadota > Alphaproteobacteria > Rhodobacterales > Roseobacteraceae > Phaeobacter > Phaeobacter piscinae. The sequence goes on from NZ_CP010681.1 coordinate 3,413,670, forward strand.
GGCCTCGATGGCCTGATGCAGACCCTCGGAGAGACGGCGACCCGCCATCATCCGTCCGGTGAATTCATCAATCAGAACCACTTCACCATCACGTACGATATAGTCCTTATCGCGCTGGAACAGCTTGTGCGCGCGCAGGGCCTGGTTGACGTGATGCACGACTGTTGTGCTCTCAGGATCATAGAGCGACGCGCCCTCTTCGAGCAAACCATGGGCGATCAGCTGCTGTTCGAGGTATTCGTTGCCATCCTCGGTGAAGGTGACGCCGCGGGTTTTCTCGTCCAGCTCGTAGTGATCATCGCTCAGCAGCGGGATTAGCTTGTCGATGGTGGAGTAGAGTTCGGAGCGGTCTTCCGCCGGGCCGGAGATGATCAACGGCGTGCGGGCCTCGTCGATCAGGATGGAGTCGACCTCATCCACAATCGCGAAGTTATGATGTTTCTGGAACACCTGATCCAGCGACGGCTTCATGTTATCGCGCAGATAATCAAAGCCCAGCTCGTTGTTGGTCGCATAGGTGACATCGCTTTGGTAGGCAGCCATTTTCTCGGCGTCAGGCTGACCCGACCAGATCACACCGGTGGTCATGCCCAACTGTGCAAACACCTTGCCCATCCATTCGCTGTCGCGCTTGGCCAAGTATTCGTTGACGGTGACAACATGCACACCCTTGCCGGTCAGCGCATTGAGATAGGCCGGGAAGGTCGCAACAAGGGTCTTACCCTCGCCGGTCTTCATCTCGGAGATGTTGCCCTGATGCAGGAAGATGCCACCCATCAGCTGGGTGTCAAAGGCTCGCAGACCCAACGCCCGGCGCGCCGCTTCGCGCACATTGGCGAACGCCTCTGGCAGCAGGTCATCCAGGCTTTCCCCGTCCAGCGCGCGTTTGCGCAGCTCGGCGGTCTTGTCCTGCAAATCCTGATCGCTGAGTTTCTCGAACTCGGGCTCCAGCGCGTTGATCTTGGCAATCAGCGGCCGTGTCGCCTTGATTTTGCGGTCATTCGGCGTGCCGAAAACCTTTTTGGCGAGTGTTCCGATACCCAGCATGTGTTCTCCAACCGTCCTGTCATTGACCCCTGGCGTTGGCAGGCTTGCCCGCCCCGCTCGCAACCCATAAACAATGATGGAACAGCGGTCCTGCCAAAGGCCTCATGGCGATGTAAGGTCCCGCAAATACAGTGTCAACGCTACGCCCCGCCGTGGCCAGATAATAGGAAGAATTCAATGCGCAAAGGTCTCACTTATTTGTCAGGACTGGCCCTGGCAGCCGCTTTGACACTGCCCATGTCCGCAACTGCTGAACCCCATGCCAATACGGTGGTGGCTACGGTAAACGGTGAAGAGATCACAATCGGTCACATGATCATTGCCCGCGCGACATTGCCCCAGCAGTATCAGCAGCTGCCCGATGATGTTCTCTATGACGCGATCCTGGATCAGCTGATCCAGCAGACCAGTCTGAAGCAGGAGCTGAATGGCGAAGTGCCAAAATACGTGGCTCTGTCGCTGGAGAACGAGGCGCGGTCCCTGCTGGCGGCAGATGTCATTGAAAAGGTCATGGAAAACGCAGCCTCGGACGAAGATCTGCGTTCGGCCTATGATGAGAAATATACCGACGGTACAGGCGGCGATGAATTCAACGCCTCGCATATTCTGGTCGAGACCGAGGAAGATGCCGCCGAAATTCGCGCGGAACTGGATGCCGGTGCAGATTTTGCCACTCTGGCGCGCGAACGCTCCACTGGCCCGTCCGGTCCCAACGGCGGTGAACTGGGCTGGTTCGGCAAGGGCCGCATGGTCCCAGAATTCGAGGAAGCGGTTCTGGTGATGGGGGCTGGCGATGTCTCCGATCCGGTACAGACCCAATTTGGCTGGCACGTGATCAAGCTCAATGATCGGCGTACTTCCGCTGCGCCAACCTTTGATGAGGTTCGCGAAGAGCTGGCGGCGCAGATGCGTCAGGACGCGGTAGAAGAGCGCGTGCTCTCTTTGACCACAGCCGCCACCATTGAACGCCCGGAAATCGAAGATCTGGATCCCTCAATCCTGAAAAACCTCGATCTGGTAAGGAACTGACAATGGCATTGCCCCGCTCTCCGCTTGCACCGGATCACTTTCCCACGCTTCCGCAAATCGCTGGGGTTCGATTTGCTTCCGCTGCGGCTGGTGTAAAATACAAAGATCGCACAGATGTGATGCTCGCCGTGATGGATCCGGGCAGCGCCGTGGCAGGCGTGTTCACCCGGTCCGCGACCCGCTCTGCACCGGTTTTGGACTGTCAGGCAAAACTGGCCTCAAACGACAATGACACCGCGCATGGCGCCGCCATTTTGGTTAACTCAGGCAATTCAAATGCCTTTACCGGGCACTATGGCCAGACCTCCGTTGCTGAGATTACCCGCACGGTTGCAGATATCACGGGTATTCCGACAGCTCGGGTGTTCACCGCCTCCACCGGCGTCATTGGTGAACCGCTGCCCCATGAGCGGATCGTGTCGAAGATTGCGACCCTGAACGACGGGCTGGACGGGTCAGCGATTGAAGGCGCTGCCGAAGCCATCATGACGACGGACACCTTCGCCAAAGGGGCCGGCGCCACGGTTGAGGTCGACGGTAAAACAGTCTCTATTGCGGGGATTGCCAAAGGCTCCGGCATGATTGCGCCAGATATGGCCACCATGCTTGTCTACATTTTCACTGATGCAAAGATCGCACAGGAAGACCTGCAAGCCCTCCTGTCGCAGATCTGCGATCGCACGTTCAACTGCATCACTGTGGACAGCGATACCTCGACCTCAGACAGTTTGATGCTCTGTGCTTCTGGCGCCGCTGGCGTTGATGTAACCGGCAATGCAGATTTCGCCCTCGCGCTGGAGGGCGTGATGCTGGACTTGTCGCATCAGGTGGTTCGTGACGGTGAAGGCGCGACCAAATTTGTCGAAATCCAAGTCACAGGCGCGATGAATGATCACGACGCCAAGGTCCACGGCCTCTCGATTGCCAACTCACCTTTGGTGAAGACCGCCATCGCGGGAGAGGATCCCAACTGGGGCCGTGTGGTGATGGCCATCGGAAAATCCGGCGCTGCTGCCGACCGGGACAAGCTGTCGATCTCCTTCGGAGAGGTGCTGGTCGCCGAAAAAGGCTGGGTTTCGCCCGACTACAAAGAGGCCGACGGCGCCGCCGAGATGGCAAAAACAGAGATTGTCATCAAGGTTGATCTGGGACTGGCAGAAGGGAAGAGTACCGTCTGGACCTGCGACCTGACGCATCAGTACATTTCCATCAACGCGGATTACCGGTCATGAAGATGGTTCTTGTGTCCGCTGTCGCCCTGATTGATGTGGAAGGCCGCGTGCTGCTTGCGCAACGCCCGGAAGGAAAATCCATGGCAGGCCTATGGGAATTTCCAGGCGGCAAGGTGGAAGCGGGCGAAACCCCAGAGGCCGCATTGATCCGCGAACTGGAAGAAGAGCTTGGCATCAACACCTGGGAGTCCTGCCTGGCGCCGCTGACGTTTGCCAGCCACGGCTATGATGATTTTCATCTGCTGATGCCCCTGTTTGCCTGCCGCAAATGGGAGGGCATCCCGCAAGCCAAAGAAGGGCAAACCCTGAAGTGGGTGCGCGCGCAGAACCTGCGGGACTACCCGATGCCAGCCGCCGACATTCCTCTGATCCCGATTCTGCGCGACTGGCTGTAGCCCGGAATTCCCCTGTTTCATGTCGCGATCGCGTGGCTCCGCCAGCTTCTGTGGCGGGGCTTCGATCCCCGCGTCAATCAATCGTTAACGTTTTTCGTCAACCCTGAGAGCCAAGCGGAAGTAATTTTCTGAAGTCTTGGCGACCAAAGGTGGTAGCGATCATGATCCGAACGATTAAACAGGGCGCGTTCATTTTTATACAGGGCACGTTTGTCCGAAGCCTGCCCAATGGAAAGATCTCAGTCCGCGTCGGAAACAAAACCTACGAAGGTGAACCAGTCAGCCGCGCGGCCTGACGGCACCAACACAGCCTCTCCTTGGCGGGTTTGTCCTCCCCCAAACCTGCCACAAAAAACCCCGACCAGATTGGCCGGGGTTTTTTAATTTCATCGTCGAACTGCCGATCAGTCGAGCGTGCGGGTCACTTCCTCGCGCTCGAAGATCTCGATCACATCGCCCTTGCGGACATCATCGTAGTTTTCAAACGCCATGCCGCATTCCTGGCCCGACTGAACCTCGGCCACTTCGTCCTTGAAGCGTTTGAGGGTCTTCAGCGTGCCTTCATGGATCACGACGTTGTCGCGCAGCAGACGAACCCCGGCGGAGCGGCGTGCCACACCTTCGGTGACCAGACAGCCCGCAACCTTGCCGACGTTGGACACTTTGAAAACGTCCTTGATCTCGGCGTAGCCAATGAAGTTCTCGCGGATTTCTGCGGACAGCAGACCCGAGGCAGCAGCTTTCACGTCGTCCACAAGGTCATAGATGACCGAGTAATAACGGATCTCCACACCCTTCTGGTTGGCGGAGTTCCGCGCCGATGTGTTGGCACGGACGTTGAAGCCCATGACCGGCGCGCCGGAGGCCTCGGCCAGACCGATATCGGTCTCGGTGATCGCACCTACGCCTGAGTGCAGCACGCGCACGCGTACCTCGTTGTTGCCGATTTTCTCCATCGCCTGAACGATAGCTTCGGCGGAGCCTTGCACGTCAGCCTTGACCAGAATGGGCAGCTCGGAGACGTTCTCGTCTTCCTTGGCCTTCTGCATCAGCTGTTCCAGCGTGGTCGCAGCACCCGCAGCAGCGCGTTTGTCTTTCGCTGCCTGCTCACGATATTCAGCGATCTCACGGGCCTGAGCCTCAGTGTCGGTCACGTTCAGAACATCGCCCGCTTCGGGTGTCCCGTTGAGGCCAAGAACCTCAACCGGCACCGAGGGCCCGGCTTCCTGCACGCGCTCACCCTTATCGTTGATCAGCGCACGGACCTTACCGTATTGCTCACCCACAACGAAGATATCGCCCTGACGCAGCGTCCCGTTCTGAACCAGAACGGTGGCAACGGGGCCGCGGCCCACATCCAGCTGCGCCTCGATCACGGCACCTTGCGCGGCACGATCAGGGTTGGCTTTCAGTTCCAGAATTTCCGCCTGCAGCGCAATCGCTTCCAGCAGCTCGTCAAGACCCTGGCCGGTAACGGCAGAGACTTCGACATCCTGAACCTCACCAGACATGGCTTCCACGATCACTTCGTGCTGAAGCAGATCGGTACGGACCTTGTTCGGGTCAGCTGCCGGTTTGTCGATCTTGTTGATCGCGACGATCATCGGAACCTGCGCCGCCTTGGCGTGGTTGATCGCTTCAATCGTCTGAGGCATCACGGCATCGTCAGCAGCGACGACCAGAACCACGATATCTGTCACCTGAGCACCACGCGAACGCATGGAGGTAAAGGCCGCGTGACCCGGTGTATCGAGGAAGCTCAGTACTGCGCCACCTTCGGTTTTCACCTGATAGGCACCGATGTGCTGGGTGATGCCACCAGCCTCGCCAGCAACAACCCGCGCATCGCGGATTGCGTCCAGCAGCGAGGTTTTGCCGTGGTCAACGTGACCCATGATGGTGATCACAGGCGGACGCGATTGAAGATCCTCGTCCTTGTCCTCGACTTCTTTGATGACGTCTTCGACATCCGAATCGGAAACACGCACAACTTTGTGGCCGAATTCTTCGATGATCAGCTCAGCGGTATCGGCATCAATGGTCTGGTTCTGCGTGACCATCATGCCCATGTTCATCAGCGATTTCACAACTTCGCCGACACGCTCCGCCATCCGGTTGGCCAGCTCAGAGACAACAATTGCCTCAGGCAGCTGAACGTCACGGATTACCTTTTCACGCTCAACCGAGCCCATCGCCTTCTGACGCGCACGCTCCTGCTTACGCTTCATTGACGCCATGGAGCGCTGACGACCGCCTTCGCCACCGGTGGCCTGACCAAGTGTCAGCTTCCCGGAGCGGCGACCGCCACCATCATTGCGACCTTTGGCATTGCGGTTCTGCCGGTCGTCGCGATCGCGGTCACCCTTGCGGGGCTGCGAGGACGGGCCGGGGGCCGGGCGTACCGAGGCTGGTTCAGATTTTTTCTTTTCAGCGTCAGAGGCTGCGCGTTTTGCAGCGGCTTCGGCCTCGACGCGCTTGCGCTCTTCGTCTTCAGCCTTCTGACGGGCACGCTCTTCAGCTTCGCGCTGTTCGCGTTCCTTGGCTTCCTGCTCGGCCCGGCGGCGCTCACGCTCTTCAGCGCGGGCCTTCTCCTCAGCTTCGCGCTGTGCCGCTTCTTCCACTTCGCGGGCCTTGGCGGCCTGCAACGCCTTCAGGCGGCGCGCCATCTCTGCATCGCTGATGCCAGCCGGACGCCGCGATGCGTCGCCGGAGGGCGTCGCACCGGAGCCCCCTTTTGCCGCGGTCGGCTTGGGGACCACAACGCGTTTGCGCTTGGTTTCCACCACGACATTCTTGGTCCGACCGTGGCTGAAGCTCTGTTTCACATTCCCGGGCCGGGACCCACCACGAAGACCCAACGTCTTTTTGCCGTCACTATCGCTCATAAAGCTCTTTATCCTTCCGTGCGGCCCTTGCCGCCCACCGTTTCGCGCAAACCTTGTAGTCGTTGCGCTTCCTCTACAACACGTTTGCCGAGTCCACCAGAGGCCAGCGCCGCATGTATCACAGTTTGGCGCCCAAAGGCCATGCCCAGCTCATCCGCAGTGAGGCATCCGATGAATTTCCCACGGTGCGGCGTGCTTAATTTTGATTTGCCCCGTCCCGATCCATCCGAAGCCTGAATCAAGACACGAGCATGTTCCTTAGCCAGCCAGTCCTTGACCTTCTCATAGCCAGAGACCGCATCGCCCGACTTGCGCGCCAGGCTGATCAGTTCGATCAGGCGCCGCAGCACCTGACCTTTGATTTCATCTTCCAGCCCATCAGGCACCGTTACCGGCGCCTTGAAGCCGCGCGCAAAGAGTTTCTTCTTTATCGCGGTGCGAAGCGCAGCCTCGGTTGAGGTCACATAGACCCCACGCCCCGGCAACTTCCCCATCACGTCAGGGACGACCTGACCTTCAGGACCAACAACAAAGCGGATCAGCCCTTCCTTGGGCTGAATCTCGCCTGTCGCCAGACATTTTCGCTCCGGTCCGTCGGACCGGTCTTTGTCACTGCCACCGCGTGCCATTGCTACCCTCGCTGCGAGGCCTGATATCAGGCTTCGCCTTCTTCTGCTTCGCCGTCTTCAATGTCGGCGTCTTCTTCGGCGTCCGCTTCCAGTTCGGTGGGATCCACCCAACCCAGCAGAACGCGGGCGGTCATGACAAGCGTCTGGGCGTCTTCCAGCGACACATCGAAGGGTTCAAGAATACCATCATCCTTGACGCGCTCACCTTTGTTGGTGGTCCAGCCGCCGGCCAGCTCCCAATCCGCGCAGGTGGCGAAATCTTCCAGCGTCTTGATGCCATCCTTGGCCAACGCTTCAACCATTTGGGGCGTCAGACCGTCAAAGTCAATCAGGCTGTCCTCAGCACCCAAGGCACGGGCCGCGTCAATTGCTGCTTTTGCCTGCGCTTCCAGATAGTCCGCAGCACGGGCCTGCAGCTCTTGGGCGGTGCCTTCGTCAACACCGTCGATGACCAGCAGTTCGTCCAGCTCGACATAGGCAACTTCTTCGAGGTTGGTGAAACCTTCGGAGACCAGCAACTGGGCGAAGAACTCATCCAGATCCAGGGTTTCCATGAACAGTTTGGTGCGCGCCTCGAATTCCTTCTGACGGCGGGCCGATTCCTCTTCCTCGGTCATGATGTCGATGTCCAGCGCAGTCAGCTGGGATGCCAGACGCACGTTCTGACCACGACGGCCGATGGCCAGCGACAGCTGCTCCTCGGGCACGACAACTTCGATCTTGCCAGCTTCTTCATCCAGAACAACCTTCGACACTTCAGCAGGTTGCAAAGCGTTCACAAGGAAGGTCGGCTGATCTTCGTTCCACGGGATGATGTCGATCTTCTCACCCTGCAGCTCATTGACCACGGCCTGCACCCGCGAACCACGCATACCGACACAGGCGCCGACCGGATCAATGGACCCGTCGTAGCTGATCACAGCGATCTTCGCGCGCGAACCGGGATCACGGGCCACGGCCTTGATCTCGATGACACCATCATAGATTTCCGGCACTTCCATCTTGAACAGCTCAGCCATGAATTCCGGCGCGGTCCGCGACAGGAAGATCTGCGGGCCACGGGGTTCACGGCGCACGTCCTTGATGAAGCAACGGATACGGTCGTTCGGGCGGTAGCTCTCGCGGCCAATTTTCTCGTTGCGGCGCAGGATGGCTTCGCCAGCGCCCACATCGACGATAACATTGCCGTATTCTTCGCGCTTCACCAGACCATTGATGATGGTGCCTGCACGATCCTTGAACTCTTCGTACTGACGATCACGCTCGGCTTCGCGCACCTTCTGCAGGATCACCTGCTTGGCGGATTGGGCGGCAATACGGCCCATTTCGACCGGAGGCACTTCCTCGACAAAAACATCGCCAACCGACGGATCGGCCATATACTGTTTGGCCTGCTCAACAGTCATTTCCGCCTGGTAGTTTTCCAGCGCGTCATCTTCGACCACGGTGCGCACACGGGTGAAGGTCGCACGACCGGTCTTGCGGTCAATGGACACACGGATATCCATTTCGCTGCCGTAGCGGCTCTTGGCGGCCCGGGCCAGGCTTTCTTCCATCGCATCGACAACCAAACCGGGGTCGATCATCTTTTCGCGCGCCACGGCTTCTGCGGTCTGCAGAAGCTCCAACTGGTTTGCTGATGTGATAGCCATTACTTTTTCTCCTCTTCGGACCCATCGGCCTCGATTTCGTCGAATGCGTCTTCGTTCAGGGTGCCCGCAGCTTTGCGCTGGCGCAGCATTTCTTTGATCAGATCGTCGGTCAGAACCAGTTTGGCGTCGCTCAACCAGTCGAACTTCAAACCGATGGTGATGGTCTCGCCGTGCTCCTGGATGTTGATCAGAACCTCGTCCTCCTCAACACCGGCCAGCTCGCCCTTGAAACGGCGGCGGCCATCGATCAGCTCGCTGGTTTCAATCTTGGCTTCATAGCCTTCGAACATCTCGAAGTCCTTGAGGCGGGTCAGAGGGCGATCAATACCGGGGCTGGACACCTCCAGTGCGTAGCTGTCGAGGATCGGATCCTCGACATCCAGCGTCGCACTAACCGCATTGGAGATCTCGGCACAGCCATCAACCTCAATGCCGCCGTCCGGCTTATCCGCCATGATTTGCAGCGTGGTGGTCTTGCCAGACATCAGCCGAATACGCACCAGCTCAAAGCCGAGATCTTCGATCACCGGAGTGATGATCTCGGCAAGCCGACGGTCGATGGCTGCCTTGGCTATCAGGTCATTGGTCATACGAATTCCAGATCTGTGATTCGGGCACAAAAAAACGGGCGCGCGGCCCGTTGAATTTTCCGGTGGAGCTGAGGGGTAAACCCGACGCGCCGCTGTTACGACAGGCATATACGCCGTATCAGGTCAAACTGCAAGGGGCAGATCCCAGTCGCCTGTCAGGCGCCAGGCGGCCCGCAAGCCAGACATCGCAAATTCACCGATCAGACGCGCCACCAGCGTTCAGCGATACGGCCATCATCCAGCGCTGAGCGGGCGCCGATCCTGCGGGGAAGGCCGACATCCCGGCGCGCCGCCAGCGCCATATCGCTCGCCGACGGATGGTAGTGAAAACTGCCGTGCGACAACACCCCATCGGGCGCAGGTAAGGCCGCAACATCAACGTAGCCTTCCCGCAAGGCCTCTGCCCGAACCTCTGCATCCGGAATCACAATCAGCTCGACCGTGTCGACCCAACCTGCCTGACCGGATTTATAGTGATCCATCACCCGCGTCGCCCGAAAATCACGCCCAGCGCGCGCGCGTTCCACCCGGTAGCATCCGGTGCCATCTGCGGCAGAGAGATCGCATGAAACCTCACCCCCCGCAGCGATGGAAAAGCGGCCATCCGCCAACAGATAAGGCAGATGCGGATTCGAGGCGCCCAGCGCAATCTGAATACTCTCCTTGGAAAGCACCTCAACCCGCGCCACATGACCAGCCTCAACAACGCTGTTGCGCAGGCTGGCGGCCACATCCTGGGCTTGCAGCTGCGCCCCGCTATGAAATGCCACATCGGACCGGATATCAAATCGCCAGATCCGCGCATCCGGGCTGCTGCTCCACCGTGTGGCCAGCTCAGGGCGCAATGACCCATCCGGGCCAATTTCCGTCAACGTATCAAAGACAGCACCACGAGCCACATGATCCATCAGATCACCATCCCGCGGCACAGCCAATCGCAGAATTCCGCCCGGCCGCGGGGCATCCGCAAGCGCCGCACCGGTGGCAGCCAGCAAGGCTGCGGCGGCCCCCGATGTAAACAGCGCACGTCTGTCGATCCGTGTCATGGCTCCTGCTCCTCGGCAATCTGGTCCATCGCGCGCACCAGTTCCGCGCTGATTCCCGGTTCCGACAGAGCATGGCCGGCATTGCGTACCATCTTCAACTCTGCATTTGGCCACAGCTCCTTCAATCGCCAGGCCGAGGTTGGCGGGCAGATCATATCATACCGCCCCTGCACGATGATGCCTGGAATATGCGATATGCGGCTCATATTGGCGAAGATCTGGCCGTCGTAGTCGAGAAAGCCGCCGTTGATGAAGTAGTGATTCTCCAACCGGGCAAAGGCACGGGCGTAGTCGCCGGGGCTTTCTCCTGAGACGCCGTTGGAGTGGATAGAGGCCAGAGCATTTTCCCAAGCGGACCAAGCCCGCCCGAAACGTATCTCCTCTGCCATATCGCCCGAAAACAACCGCCGGTTATAGGCCGCGATCAGGTCGCTGCGCTCATCGTCCGGGATCAGCGAGACAAATCGCGACCAGGTTTCCGGCCAGAACCGACCGGCGCCGCCTCCGTAGAACCAGTCCAGTTCCGACTTGGTCATCAGGAAAACGCCGCGCAGGATCAGCTGGCGCACTCTCTCTGGATGGGTCTGGGCATAGATCAGCGACAGCGTCGCCCCCCAGCTGCCACCGAACACCATCCATTGCGACACTCCGATCAGGCGTCGGATGATTTCCATATCCGCAACCAGATGCCAGGTGGTATTGTCCTCGCAGGAGGCATGTGGCCGCGACCGCCCGCACCCCCGCTGATCGAACAGGATAATCCTGTAACGCTCCGGATCAAAATACCGTCGCATCGCCGGGCTGGATCCGCCACCCGGCCCCCCGTGACAGACCACCACAGGGATGCCATCCGGATTGCCGCTTTGCTCCATATAGATATGGTGCCCCTGCCCAACATCGATCATACGTTGGTCGAAGGGTTCGATGGGCGGGTATAAATACTGCACTGCGCGCTTTTGATACGGGTATTTGTCCATTACTGACCTAACTTAGTCCTGACTGATAAAAGAACACACGGAGACAGGAATGCAAGCGCCTCAATCCACGGTAGATCCGTCCGAGATCGCAAAATTCGAAGCCATGGCTGCTGAATGGTGGGATCCGACCGGAAAATTCAAGCCTCTGCATATGTTGAACCCCTGTCGCCTTGATTACATCACGCAGCAGATCGCAGCAGAATTCGACCGTGACCTGTCGTCAGATGCGCCATTTTCAGGTCTGCGTCTGCTTGATATCGGGTGTGGCGGTGGTCTTTTGAGCGAACCCATGGCGCGCTTGGGCGCAGAGGTCGTCGGTGCGGATGCCGCAGCGGGCAATATCCCGGTGGCGCAGGTCCACGCCCAGCAATCCGGGCTGGATATCGACTATCGTCATACCACAGCTGAGGCACTGGCCGAGGCGGGCGAACAATTCGATGTGGTTCTCAACATGGAAGTGGTCGAACATGTGGCCGATCCGCTCAGCTATCTGACTGCCACACGGCAATTGCTGAAACCCGGCGGATTGCAGATTTGCTCAACCATCAACCGCAATCCCAAGAGCTATGCCATGGCCATCTTTGGTGCAGAAGTGGTGATGCGCTGGCTACCACGCGGCACCCATGAATGGTCGAAGTTCATCACCCCAGATGAGCTATTCGACCTGCTGGAAAAGGCTGGACTGACGCCGGTCGATCGCAAGGGATTTGTCTTCAACCCAGTATTTTGGACATGGTCCCTTTCGAACCGTGATCTCAGCGTCAATTACGTCACTGCAAGCACAAAACCACACTGATACGCACCGAAAACCAGCTGCACCTATACTTAAGGATAGGTGATCATCCTTCTGCGCCGTTGGGCCAATAGGCTGCCCGTGGTAGATTGTTCTTAAGGGTCAAAAAGTTCTGACCTGTCACCGAGTGAATGCACAGAGGCCCTTGTTCCGGGTCGCCCTGTCGTTAAGCGTACCACTCACGGACCAGCCTGACGGGGGCACCAAGGACGTCTGTTCGCAGGCGTCCTTTTCCGTTGTGAGGGAGCTAAGCTCAGCGCAAATACCTCTGTTCAGTCACGACTGCCCAGTTTGATGCGAAATTCTCGCAGAATTGGCAGCGCAGATTTGACCCGGTCACCGCCCAGTTCCTCAACCACTTCGGAAATCATCGGCACAATGCTCGCCAGCGCCGCATCGCGTGCCTGCCGCCCGGCCGGGCTGATGGCAACCATTTTACGCCGCGCATCATCCCAATCAGGGCGAATGTGGACATACCCGGCAGCCTCCAGCTTGCCCAGCGTGTTGGTCATCGCGCCGCGGGTCACATGAAACGCCTTCGCCAGCTGCGCGGGGGAGCGCTCCACGCCTGTACGTGCCAGATGGTTCAATACGGAAAAATGCGACAGCTCCATTCCCTTGGGCAGCACCTGTCCCAGCCGTGTTCGCGCCAGCTGATCTGCCATCAAAATTTCGCTAAACAGCGAAACCGCAAGGGAATTTGTATCATCCATCAGGGGCCGTCAAACTCTCGGTCATGCGACAGGGAAGGCACCTGTCGGCGCGCTTGTGCCACTTTTTCAAGGTCAAGATCAATGTAGGTGATGCCGATATCCGTGCCACCATCTGCAAGGATCTCCCCCCAGGGCGAAACAACAAGCGAATGCCCATAGGTGCGACGTGACGGCCCACGGGTGGCCGGATGCGTGCCAGTCTGTGCCGCAGCCAGCACGTAGCAGCCGGTTTCGATGGCCCGCGCCTGTAACAAGGCGTGCCAATGAGCGGCGCCTGTGACATGGGAAAACGCCGCAGGCGCCAAGAGAACCTGCGCCCCCGCCTTGGCCAGTCGCCGATGCAGATAGGGAAAGCGCACATCATAGCAGATGGTCATCCCCAACGCGGCAAAAGGGGTTTCTGCAACCACCGCTTCGTGGCCGGGGCGGTATCCATCGGATTCGCGGTAGGTTTCCTCAGGCGTGACATCCACGTCGAACATGTGGATCTTGTCATAGCGGGCGACAATCTCACCCTTCGGATCAATCAAAAACTGGCGATTGGCAAAGCGCCCATCTGCGTCCGTCGTCTTCAGCGCCAGTGACCCCAGCGACAGCCAGATTTCATGCTGCGACGCCGTGTCCCGTAAGGCCGACAATGTCGGATCATCAGCCTCGTGATGCAGGACGGATTGCTGATGACTGCGGTTGCCGGACAGGCAATTGGTCACCTCCGGTGTCAGCACAAACCCCGCGCCGCCCGCGACAGCGTCGGCGATCATCTGCTGCACCATCGCCAGATTATCGGCGGGTTGGTCGCTTGACGTCATTTGAAGCAGAGCAGCACGCATCTGTCACCTCCTCAGGCTGTCACTTTATGTACCGCAATTCAGGCGGCGAGCAGCGGATCCAACTTCCCGGAGCGGTCCAGCGCATAAAGATCGTCGCATCCGCCCACATGGGTCTCACCCACGAAAATCTGCGGCACTGTGCGTCCGCCATTGGCACGCTCAATCATTTCAGCTTTGCGGTCCGGGTTTGCCAAAACGTCGATTTCGTCAAAGCTTACACCTTTTTGCGTCAGAAGGCGTTTGGCGGCATGGCAGAACCCGCAAAGCGGGGATGTGTAGATTTCGACCGGTTTCATTCGGGTCTCCGTTTGGACATATCTGTTGGCTTGGCACGAACTTGGGCAGTCCATGATAAAATTGCCAGCCCCAGCGCGTTCAGATCACGAGTGCGTGACCCGTGCAAGCACCGCGACACGCACCGCCGTCGCCCCGGCGTCAAGACAGGCCTCGCTACACGCGCTGAGCGTCGCGCCGCTGGTCATCACATCATCCACCAACAGGACAATTCTGCCACTGATCCGCTCGGCATGTTTGGGATGCGCAGCTATCGCCTGCGTCAATGTCGTGTAGCGCTGATGGCGACTCTGCCCCTCCAGCGACGGGGTACGCCGTGTCCGACGCAACAGATCCGGACAATAATCCAGGTCGGCGTCTTGGGCTATGACCTTGGCCAATAGGTCAGACTGATTGTAGCGACGGCGCAAAAACCGCGACCAATGCAACGGCACCGGCGCCACCAGCGGATTATCTGCCAATAAGGTAGTTGCGGCCCGCGCCAGCCAGCGCGCCGCAGGCCGTGCTATTTCTGTGCGGTCTCCGTGCTTCAACGCCAGAATCAAACGCCGCGCGGTGCCGTCGTAAGACAATGCCGCGCGCCCCTGCTGCCAAGGGCGCGGATGTTCCATACAGTCATCACACTCAAGCCGGAAGCCGTCCTCTTCTCCGATCAGTGCAACGCCGCAACCGTCACAGCAGGTTCCGCTGATGAAAGGGGTGTCGCGCCAACAGGGACCACAGAGTCCGAAATCACTGTCGACCCAATCTCCGCAGGCCAGACAACGCGGGGGGTAGATCAATGAAACAGCCGTTTGTATCCGCGCCTTCAACATCCTAAATAGCCCTCATGACCCAAGCCACGACGCCCCGACCGCAGCTGTTCGACCGCCGCGCCATCGCCGCCCATCGCAACCGCCTGACGCCTCAGGCCTTGTTCCTGCATGACATCGCCCGCGATGAGATTGAGGATCGGCTATCCATGGTTAACAGAAGCTTTACCAGCCCAGCGCTGGTGGCGCCTTTCGCCGAAGGCTGGGAGAGTTGTCTGCCCGATGCGAAACATGTGGTCGATGACGAAACCTTGGATCTGGCGGTGGGCGCACATGATCTTGTGGTCCATGCAATGTCCCTGCATTGGGCCAATGATCCTGTGGGCCAACTGATCCAATGTCACCGCGCCTTGCGCGAAGATGGGTTGCTGCTGGTTGTGATGCTGGGCGGGCAAACCCTGCATGAATTGCGCAGCGCCCTGGCAACCGCCGAAACACGGCTTCTTGGCGGGCTTTCCCCACGTGTGGCCCCAATGGCCGAGGTGCGTGATCTGGGCGCCTTGTTGCAGCGGGCCGGATTTGCGCTGCCCGTTGCGGATGTGGTGCCGCTGACGGCAAAATACCGCGACCTGCAACATTTGATGCATGAATTGCGTGGCATGGGCGAAACCAATGCGATGACCCAACGACTGAAGGTGCCGCCCTCGCGCCATCTCTTTGCAGAAGCAGAAGAAATCTATCGCACCACTTACGCCACTGCGGACGGTCTTTTGCCCGCTACATTCGAACTGATTTGCTTGACCGGTTGGTCGCCATCGGAAACCCAGCAGAAACCGCTGCGTCCTGGATCGGCGAAGGCTCGTCTGGCAGATGCGCTTAAGGTGCCAGAAACACCGCTGCCCAAGTAGACAGTCCCGGTCATAGTTCTATCCTATGGCTCTGGTGGAATGATCCAATTGGCTATTTCCGTCGTATCTTCATATTGCTAGGGCGGACCACGATCCGCTGACCGATTACCGCACAGGACCCTGACAGATGCTGGACGCCACTGCCCCCGCCACCTGCCCCGCTCACGCTCCGGCAGACCACCCAAAAATCGCCCCGGCGAAAGTTGGCGTTCTGTTGGCCAATCTCGGCACGCCTGACGACTACAGTTACTGGCCCATGCGCCGGTATCTTAGCGAGTTTCTCTCTGATAAACGGGTGATCGATTATCCGGCCTGGAAATGGCAGCCGCTGCTTCAGCTGATCATTCTGGCCAAACGGCCCTTCACATCGGGGGCGGCCTATAAATCCATCTGGAACCACGACAAGGGCGAAAGCCCCCTGATGACCATTACCAAAGACCAGACCGCTGCTATGGCGGAAGCGTTGCAAGACCGCTACGGCAACGAGGTTATGGTGGATTTCTGTATGCGCTACGGCAATCCGTCGACAAAATCGAAGGTCCGCGAAATGATTGAGGCGGGCTGCCAGAAAATCCTCTTCGTGCCGCTCTATCCGCAATACGCGGGCGCCACCTCAGCAACTGCCAATGACCAGTTTTTCCGCGCCCTGATGGAGGAGACCTGGCAGCCGGCTGCGCGCACAGTGGCCCCCTACTTTGACGATCCTGCCTATATCGACGCGCTGGCCCGCTCAGTCGAGAAGGCCTATGCCGCCGCTGAGAAAAAGCCCGAAATCCTCGTGGTTTCCTATCACGGCATGCCAAAACGCTATCTGATGCAGGGTGACCCTTACCACTGCCAGTGCCAGAAAACGACACGCCTTCTGAAGGAGCGTCTCGGCTGGACCGACACCGAGATCACAACCACGTTCCAATCGGTTTTTGGACCTGAGGAATGGCTGAAACCCTACACCGTGGATCACGTCGCCACTCTCGCCAAGGATGGGAAGAAGAATATCGCCGTGATCGCCCCGGCCTTCTCGGCCGATTGCATTGAAACGCTTGAAGAAATCAACGAGGAAATCCGCGAGAGCTTTGAGCATGCAGGCGGAGAGGATTTTCTCTATATCCCCTGTCTGAACGACGATGCAGAGCATATCGACGCGCTGTCTGGTGTGATCGAACGCAATTTGAAAGGGTGGCTGGACTAATCGCCACGCCCCGGTCCAAATAGCCCAAACGCCCCGGCCAACGGGGCTTGGGAGTTTTGAACAGGGGCATTTCATGACCGCAATCCGTTTGGCCGAAGATCACTGGGCCGCCGTCCTGCACGACCACTGGGGCATCCGTGCCGAATTGTCCCGGTTGGACGGAGAATATGACCTTAACTATCGCGCACTTACGTCTGACGGCCGGGGCTATATCCTGAAAGCCATGCGCCCCGGCTGTGCCTCCGATCTTGTCGATATGCAAATCGCGGCACTGGCGCATATCCACAAAACTGATCCTGGTCTGCCGGTCCCCCGCATCGTTGCGGCAACCACCGGAGAGCTGTGCCTCAGTCTCCAGGATGATACCGGCGAAAACCGGCTGGTGTGGGTGCAAACCCTGCTGCCCGGCCGCTGCTATGCCAAAAGCGCGCCAAAATCCGCAGATCTGATTCGCGAGGTCGGCGCGACCCTTGCCGGAACCACCCACGCGCTCAAAGAATTTGCGCATCCCGCCTTGGAGCGTAGCTTCAAATGGGATTTGATGACCGCAGACTGGATCAAGGATGACATAACCTGCATCACGGATAGCCGCAGGCAGCAAGTGATTGCGGAGATCTGCGCCGATTTTGCATCCCTGAAACCGCGGCTCAATGCTCTGCCAAAACAAGCGATCCACAATGATGCAAATGACTACAACATTCTGGTCACTGGTGCACTGTCGGAGCCACGCGCCGTCAGCGGCCTGATTGACCTTGGCGATATGTGTGCCGCACCGCGGATCTGTGATCTCGCCATTGCGGCTGCCTATATCGTGCTTGACCACCCCCAACCGCAGGGGGCGCTTGCGGCGCTGGTGTCGGGATATCACGCTATAACCCCGCTAACGACAGAAGAACTGGGTCTTCTCTGGCCGCTGCTGCGGATGCGGCTGGCCGTCAGTGTCGTCAACTCCACGTTGGAGGCTCAAGACAATCCTGATGATCCCTATGTGACAATATCGCAAGAACCGGCGTGGCGGTTTCTGGACCAGCCGAGTGAACATCCCGCCCTGATCACAGCGCGGCTGCGGGCAACCTGCGGCCTGACGGTTGTCGATGGTGCAGACCGCGTATTGGCCTATTTAGAGACACATTCAGCTGATTTCGCCCCCCTGATGGGGCGGGATCTGGCGGATCTGCCAATGGGATCCCTCTCTGTCGAAGAGTCCACTTGGCCGCAGAACCCGTTTGACATGCCACTGGCCGAGGCCGCGGAGGTTGGACGTGAGTTTTCCGGCGAGGATGGCCGCGATTGGTGGCTTGGCTACTACGGCGAGCCCCGTCTGATCTACACTGCGCCAGCCTTCCGCAAGGGCGAGTATAAAGCCAGCGATCGCCGGACCGTGCATCTAGCGGTGGATGTTTTCGCCCCCGCCGGACAACCGCTTCATGCCCCATTGGCAGGGGAAGTGCTGGTTGTTGAGGATCGCGCCAATCACCTGGACTACGGTGGTGTTGTAATCCTGAAACACCACACAGATAGCGGCGACGCGTTTTATACGCTCTATGGCCACCTTGATCCGGAGTGCTGCACGCGTCTGTCTGTTGGCGACAAAATCGCCAAGGGCGCACCATTTTGCAAGCTCGGCACGGCTGACCAAAACGGGGGATGGGCGCCGCATGTTCATTTCCAGCTTGCCCTGTCAACAGAAGGCATCGAAGCTGACTGGCCCGGGGTTGCGGACCCGGACGACCTCGCACTCTGGACCGCGCTCTGCCCCAATCCGGCGCCACTCCTGAACCTGCCTGCCGCTCAAGTGAGCTATCAACCAACCGATAGAGCAACGGTTCTGGCCGGGCGGCGTGCTCATTTTGGTGGCAACCTCAGCCTGACATACAGCGACCCGGTGATGTTGTTGCGCGGCTGGAAGCATCATTTGTTCGACGAATGGGGACGCCCCTATCTGGACGCCTATAACAATGTCCCGCATGTCGGACATGCCCATCCGCGCATTCAGGCGGTCGCAGCCGACCAGCTGAAACGGATGAACTCCAACACCCGCTATCTGCATCCGGCACAGACTGCTTTTGCTGACAAAATACTGTCCAAAATGCCGGATCATCTGGAGGTCTGCTTCTTCGTCAACTCAGGCACCGAAGCAAATGAGCTGGCCCTGCGACTGGCCCGGGCGCACACCAACGCCAAGGGGATGGTGACCCCCGACCACGGCTACCACGGCAATACAACCGGTGTCATCGACATCTCGGCCTATAAGTTCAATGCCAAGGGCGGGGTTGGCCCCTCCGATTGGGTTGAGCTGGTGGAGGTCGCGGATGACTATCGCGGCACCTACCGTCGTGATGATCCGCAGCGTGCGCAGAAATACGCTGATCTGGTTGATCCCGCCATTACGAAGCTACAGGCCAGCGGCCACGGTGTTGCTGGTTTCATCGCCGAAACCTTCCCCTCGGTGGGCGGGCAGATCATCCCGCCCAAGGGGTATCTGCCAGCAGTCTATGAGAAAATCAGGGCTGCAGGCGGGATTTGTATCGCCGATGAGGTGCAAACCGGGCTTGGGCGCTTGGGTGATTATTACTTCGGCTTTGAACACCAGGGGGCTGCACCGGATATCGTTGTTCTGGGCAAACCGATTGGCAATGGCCATCCGCTTGGCGTCCTCGTCACCACCCGCGCCATCGCCGATAGCTTTGCCCAGGGGCCGGAGTTTTTCTCGACCTTTGGTGGCTCCACCCTGTCCTGCCGCATCGGTAACGAAGTGTTGAATATTGTCGACGACGAAGGATTGCAGGAAAACGCCCGCCAGCGCGGGGCAGATCTGATCACCGGTCTGCGTAACCTGCAGTCGCGCCATCAGGCAATCGGTGATGTTCGGGGTATGGGGCTTTTTGTCGGGGTCGAGCTGATCCGCGCTGACGGATCAGAGGCCTCCGAGATCTGCGCCTATGTCAAAAACCGGATGCGGGACCACCGCATCTTGATCGGCAGCGAAGGCCCAAGCGATAATATCCTGAAAATCCGCCCGCCGCTGACGATAGATGCAGAGGGGATTGAGATGATCCTGAAAACAATGGACCGCATCCTATCAGAGCTGTCTGAAAACTAGGTCACGCGCAGACGGCATCGGCCTGTTCCGATGCCATCAGTTGCCACGAAAAAAGGCGGTGGAAATCCACCGCCTTTCTTAACGTTCTGAGACAAGCAATTAGTTGCTTGCAACAGCCGCGCCGACAACAACCAGCAGCAGCAGCGGCAGAAGGATGCCGCTGGAGGAGCTTTCGGTCTGCTCAACAATAACCGGCGCCTCAACGATCGGCTCAGCCAAGTTGCCCGCGGAAGCGGTCGAAGCAGCAGCAGTCAGAGCAGCAGCGATAACGAGTTTTTTCATGTTAACCTCCAAAAATATGCGCAGTTCAGTCCACCTGAACCACGCGCCCAAGACTTACCTCGTGATATTTTTCTAATCAGCAAAATCCCGGCATTGCAATTGCTTGTTGCATGATTCGGCCCCCGGAACGAGCCAATGTCGTCAAATTAGCAACACTTGAGTGCCCACTTTCGTCAGTCCAAATAGCTCTGAAATATGCTCATTATAAAGGCCGATACAGCCATTGGACGACTTACGTCCGATCTTGCGTGTGTCGTGGGTTCCGTGAATTCGGTAATACTTCCAGCTGAGATACAAAGCGTGGGTTCCGAGCGGATTGTCTGGTCCCGGCGGAATATAGGCCGGCCATTCTGGATTGCGTTTAAGCATATTTGGAGTCGGTGCCCAGCCGGGCCCATCAACCTTGCGGATGATCTTCGTTCGGCCGCGCCGCGTCAGATCATCCGAAAGCGGTACCGAAGATGGGAACAGCTTATAGACGCTTTGATCCTCGGACCAAAAATGCAGGGCACGGCTGTCGATGTCTACCAACACCGCACCATTGCGCAGGCTGTCGAAATAGGGGCGCCAGTCCTTGGAGCGGAAAGCGGAAATATTGCGCTGCACTGGCGGTTCGGGCTCAGGCGGTGGGCGCAGGGGGTCAAACCCCTCCGCGACGGTATCCGCTGCATCCTGAGCCCAGCCTGTGCTGGCAACACCACCACCAACCAGCGAGGCGCCGGCAAACGCGGAACCGGCAATAAACTGCCGTCTTGAGAGAGGATCGAAGGGGCTGCGGGTCATGACTTTTCCAAACTGCGGAGATATGCATTCGTTATGCCGTATCTTATGGCGCGAATGCCTCAGTCGCAAATCAAACAATCCGGCGATGATCAATTCACCGCTGACAGGTTTGCGCCTATGTCACAGCCGGGGTATTGGAGCAGCCAGCAAATGAAGCAAGGTGTAGTATGACACGTGTATTTCTGATCCTTATCGCCGGGCTGATGACCCTCGTCGCAGCCTGTGCCCCTGCTCCTGATGGCAGCACAGGCGGCAACGTGTACCGGATCCGTAACGCCGACAAGGTACAGCTGCGGATGCTCGACTCGGTCAATGCCCTCCGCGAGGCGGCAGGTCGCCCCACTGTCCAGCTGAACCCGCAACTGACCGCTGCGGCGGCCACCCATTCACGCGATATGTCCGTGCAGAACCGTCCCTGGCATTTTGGCTCCGATGGCTCGTCGCCGCTGGACCGTGTAGCCCGAGCAGGCTTCACCGGCACCATGATTGGCGAGACGATTTCGGAAACCTATGAATCCGAGCTGCAGACATTGACGGCCTGGATGGAACAGCCCGCGACCCGGTCTGTCATTATGGACCCCAAAGCGCGCACGATGGGCTTTTCCTGGTTTCAGGAATCCAACGGCAAGATCTGGTGGACCCTGGTGATGGGCAGCTGATCCAGCGCTTTCGCCTAAAACCAAAAATGAAATAGGCCCGATCTGCCATTCCGGCAATCGGGCCTATTCTATTGAGCTGCAACCTGCGGTGATGGACATGCTGTCCACGCGGTTACGGGCGTAGGGTGATCACCGTACCATCGCGAACCATCGCGTAGATCTCTTCAATCTCATCATTGGTGACGGCAATACAGCCCGCGGTCCAGTCGTCCACGCGCGCCGCGCGCTTGCGCTCTTTTGCAATGTTAGGCTCACCGTGGATGAAAATCTCACCCCCCGGTTTTTTACCCATCGCCGCAGCTTTGGCCCGGTCCTGCGCGTTGGGATAGGAAATCCCGATCGACAGGTGATAGCGGCTATTGGGATTGCGCCGGTCAATCAGATAGGTGCCTTCGGGTGTTTTACCGTCCCCTTCGATTTGCTTGTGACCAAGCGGGGCAAAGCCCAGCTCCATATCATATTCGCGCAGAATATCCTCATGATGAAGAAGATAGACCTTACGCGCGCCCTTGTTCACGACGACCGAGGTGACCTCGGGCCCGTTATAGCTGCGAAATTTGCTTGGGCCGGAGCTGCACCCTGCCAGCCCAAGGGCCGCCGCAGCGCCCAGTCCGAATGTACGTCTGTCCATTATATTAGGTCTCTGCCTGATTTGCCTCAATTTCCAACTACTATCTTCGTCGGGAAAAACAAAATCACTTCTTCTCGTGCGGCGGCTGCAAGGCCGCGATTTGCTGCTCAATGGCCTCTAACCGGGCCAAAACCAGATCGCGGTAGGCATCGGTGCGTTCACCTTCTTCCTCGTGATGGGCATCCTGCATGGAATTCACGATCAGACCAACCAGCAGGTTCACAACCGCAAAGGTGGTCACCATGATAAATGGCACGAAGAAAGCCCAGGCGTAGGGGTAGATCTCCATCACCGGCCGCACGATCCCCATGGACCAGCTTTCCAAGGTCATGATCTGGAACAGGGAATAGGCGCTTAGCGCGAGATTGCCGAACCAGTCAGGAAAACTCTCCGCAAAGAGCTTCGTCGCGATAACTGACCCGATGTAGAAGATGATCGCCATCAGCAGGAACACCGATCCCATGCCCGGCAAAGCGGTGATAAACCCTTCGACCACGCGGCGCAGGCGCGGCGCGACGGAGATGACACGCAGCACCCGCAGGATACGCAGCGCCCGCAGCACCGAAATTCCCTGCGCACCAGGCAGAAAGGCGATGCTGACAATCACAAAGTCGAAGATGTTCCAGCCGCGCAGGAAAAACCGCAGCCGCTGCACCCAAAGTTTCGCCAGCAGCTCGACAACAAAAATCGCCAGGCACAGCTGATCAACGAAAAGGACAGCGGCCCCAAATCGGGACATGATCGTATCTGAGGTTTCCATCCCCAGCGTGATCGCATTGATCAGGATCACAGCCGTGATGAAGTTGCCAAAGCCATCGCTGGAAATAAGCGTCCCGAGCCGCTGGGTCAGGGATTGTTTTGCGCTGATGCTCACCGGTTTCACCCCACGTAGGAAAAGCTGGCCGCCAGTTCGCAATGCGAAGACCAGCGGAATTGATCGACCACCTGTACCCAATCCAGACGGTAGCCGCCATCCGTCAGGATTTTGGCATCGCGGGCAAAGGTGACGGGATTGCAGGACACATAGGCCACCCGCTTGGTCCGTGCGGCAACCAACTGCGTTACCTGTGCTTCGGCACCTGCACGGGGTGGATCGATCACGGCGACATCAAAAGCCGCGCCAAAAGGGTTCAGATCCTCTGCCAGAAGCGGATTGCGAAACAGATCACGGGTTTCGGTTGTGACCTTTTTTAGCCCCTTGGCCTGCCGCCAGCCGGCATCAAGCGCGCGCAGCATGCTGCCTTCACCCTCGACCGCGTGCACCTCTGCATGTTTCGCAAGTGGCAGGGTGAAGGTGCCGCAGCCAGCGAATAGATCCACGATGCGTTTCGCACCGGCCACACAGTTCTCAACCGCCGCAAGAAGTGCGGCTTCGCCGTCGCGCGTCGCCTGCAAAAAGGCACCGGGCGGCGGGCAGACATGGGCCGGTCCAAACGGTTGGATTGGTGGCTGCTCCATACCGATCAGCTCATCCTCCCAGGTCAGACGTGCGATATGATGGGCATCAACAACTTGAGCCAACGCAATACGCAAGGGACCGTCCAGCGGTTTGCCATTGGTCACCAGCACGTCCACACCAACCTCAGACAGGGTCACGGTCACCGAGAGCGGCGCCTTGCGACTGGCGCCAACCATGGCCAGTGCCTCAGCCATGGGGATGGCGGACAGCAGCTGCGGCGCCAGCAATTGGCAGTCGGGAATTTCCGTGATCACCCCGGAGGCGCGCCCATGGAACCCGGCCATCGCGCCCTTTTTGGTGCGGCGCACGGACAAGGTGGCGCGGCGACGCGATTGTGGTGGTGAGGTGTGGATCGGGCGGAACTCCGCCTCAAGCCCCTGTGCCGCCAGCGCATTACGAACGATGTCGACTTTCCAGTTCGCAACAAAATCATCTGTCGCATGTTGCAGCTGGCAACCACCGCAGGATTTATAGTGCCGACAGGGCGCCTGGACGCGCATCTCCGACGGGCTTTCGATGCGAATATCGCTAAGCTGGTGCCTGTCGCGAATACCGCTGACGGTCTCTCCCGGCAGCGTGCGCGGTGCAAAAAGCGGGCCTTCGGCGACCCCGTCGCCCTGATGGCCCAGACGAATGATTGTGGCTGTGGTTCTAGCTGCATGTGTCATGGGCGCTGCATACCCTGCGACCGCCGCATGCAAAAGAAAAATGCGCAGCCCTCGCGGGAACGACGGCTGCGGTGGGTCATACGGCGCCTATTCCGCAGCATCCCGCGGCAGTGAGCTCCCGGCCTGATCATCAGCTTCCGTCCGGATGAAACCACCAGACTGCCGCGCCCAGAACTGCGCATACAAACCGCCCTGTTCCAGCAATGCGTCATGCGTGCCTGCCTCGGCGATGCGGCCCTGATCCATAACGATGAGCCGGTCCATTTCACTCAACGTGGACAGTCGGTGCGCAATCGCCAGAACGGTTTTCCCCTGCATCACGCGCTCAAGCGCGGACTGAATGGCTGCCTCCACCTCTGAATCCAGGGCCGAAGTTGCCTCATCCAGCACAAGAATAGGCGCATCTTTCAGGATCGCGCGCGCCAAGGCGATACGCTGCCGCTGACCACCAGACAGCTTCACCCCGCGTTCGCCGAGATGAGCATCATAGCCGGTGCGGCCCTGACCATCCTCCAGATCAAGGATAAACTCATGCGCTTCGGCCTTTTGCGCGGCGGCGATCAGCTCCAACTCACTGGCGTCAGGTCGACCATATAGGATGTTGTCCCGCGCCGAACGATTGAACATCGCAGTTTCCTGCGTGACCATGCCAATCTGACTGCGCAACGAGTTTTGGGTGACCTCTGCGATATCCTTTCCGTCGATCAGGATTTGACCAGATTCCCCATCATAGAGCCGTAGCAAAAGCGAAACGAGCGTCGATTTCCCCGCCCCGGAGGCGCCAACGATCCCAAGTTTTTCCCCGGGCGCAATGGTCAGCGAGACATTCTGAATGCCGCCGATATCACGCCCATAGGCAAAACCGACCTCGCGAAACGCAATCTGCCCCTCAGTGACTGTCAGCACCTCAGCCGCGGTTTGATCCTCAACCCGGTCGGGACGGGTCAGGGTCGTCATGCCATTTTCAATCTCACCAATGTTGGAATAGATCGCCATAAGGGTGAAACTGACCCACCCGGTCATCTGGGCAATGCGCACGGACACCGCACCAGCCGCGACGATATCGCCTTCGCTCGCCAGCCCATCGCGCCACAGCACCAGCGTCGCACCAATCAGCAACACCGGCAGCACACCCGCCAGCGTCATCAGACAAAACCGGAAACTCGCAGACAGATACCCGAAATGCAGTGCCTTGGTGCGGAAATCCGCCATGGAATCCTGCGCCGTACGCTCCTCAAAATCGGCATGCGCAAACAGCTTCACCGTTTTGATGTTGGTGATCGTATCAACCACCTGCCCCGACACCATTGCCCGCGCCCCAGCGCGCGCAGCGGAGCGTTTGCGAATACGGGGCAGAAACCAGCGGATGGTGGCGAAATAGCCGACCAGCCAGACCACGAACAGGCCGGTAATCCGCCAGTCAATCGCGCCCAACAGCGCCAGCGCCCCCAGAAGCGAGGCCAGCGCAAAGGCAACCACGTTGATCATCTCAACCGCAACCGAGGTCACGGCATTGGCTGTCTGCATCTGTTTCTGCGCGATACGACCCGCGAAATCATCGTCGAAGAAGCGCACCGATTGGCCCATGGTCCAGCGGTTGAGCCGCGACAGCACCAGCGGGTTGACGTTTGGCTGGACGATGATTGCATTGGATGCCGCAGACAGGCCAAACAGGATCGGCCGCAGCAGAAGGAAAAATCCCAGCGCCCCGGCAATGATCACAAGATTACCGGCAGAAAAAAACTGCCCCGGCCCGCTGGAAATCGCGGTATCAATCACCAGACCCAGAATATAGGCCGTCCCTGCTTCCATCCCGCCAGCCAGCGCCGAGCAGAGCGCAGCAAGCGCAAGCATTGGCCAGGCACCTGAAAGGCACCAGCGCAGGAAGCCCCCCAGCCGATTGGGCGGCGGGCCCTTGGCGGGTTGAAATGCGTCGATCAGATTGCCGAGTTTCATTCTGCTGCCTCGATATTCAGGAACCCGCCGGATTGACGTGCCCAGAACTGGGCATATAGGCCCTCTGAACGCAAAAGCACGTCATGCGTCCCCTCTTCAACAATCCGCCCATCATCCAGCACCAGGATGCGATCCATCTGAGCAATGGTGGACAGGCGATGCGCAATCGCGATCACCGTTTTGCCCTGCATCATCCCATAAAGCGTTTGCTGAATTTCAGCCTCCACCTCAGAATCCAGAGCAGATGTGGCCTCATCCAGGATCAGTATGGGCGCATCTTTCAGAATGACTCGGGCCAAGGTAACCCGCTGCCGCTGGCCACCCGACAATTTCACCCCACGCTCCCCGACATGTGCGTCGTAGCCGCGACGGCCTTCAGGGTCTTCCAGATCAAGGATGAACTCATGCGCCCGCGCTTGCTTGGCGGCCTCAATCATCTCCGCCTCGGTGGCATCAGGCCGACCGTAAAGCAGATTGTCCCGGACTGAGCGGTGCAGCAATGCGCTATCCTGCTGCACCATGCCGATCTGGCTGCGCAGACTATCCTGCGTCGCCATGCGGATGTCCTGACCGTCGATCAGGATCGCACCGCCCTCAGGATCGTAGAACCGAAGCAACAGCTTCACCAGCGTGGATTTCCCCGCACCGGAGCGCCCGATCAGGCCGATCTTTTCGCCCGCGCGGATGTTCAGGCTGATCCGATCCAGACCACCAGAGCCGCGCCCGTAGTGATGCGAAAGCTCACGCAGTTCCACCGCGCCGTCACGCAGATCAAGCGGTGTTGCATTGGCCGCATCCACCAGATCGATCGGCTGGGCGATGGTTTCCATCCCCTCCGCTACAACACCCAGCTGGCGGAAGAAGGTGGTCAGCGCCCACATAATCCAACCCGTCATCGCATTGAGGCGCAGCGTCAGCGCAGTCGCAGCTGCAACCACCCCGACCGAGGCAAGCCCCTGCATCCACAGCAGAATTGCCCAACCGACAACACCGACGATCAACAAACCGTTCAACGTCACCAGTGCCGCATCCATAATAGTGTAGAGCCGCATCTCAGCCTGGAACGTCTTGCGTGTGCCTTCGATGGCTTCTTTGGCATAGGTCAGTTCGGTGTTGTGATGGGCGAACATCTTCACCGAATGAATATTGGAATAGCTGTCCACAACCCGGCCCGTCACGGTGGAGCGCGCATCAGATGCCGCCTGGCTGGCCGGCCCAACCCGGCGCACGGTCCAGCGGATCAACACCGCATAGAGCGCGAACCAAACCAAGAGCGGCAACAACAGCCGGACGTCCGCCAGCCACAGCAACAGCGCGGCCCCCACCAAATAGGCAAGCGCAAAGGTGATCGCGTCGAAAACCTGAAACACCACCTCCCCTGCGGCGGGCGGGGTTTGCATAATCCGGTTGGCGATCCGTCCGGCAAAATCATTTTCGAACCAGCCAACGGATTGACGCAGAACATGTTTATGCGACCGCCAACGGATCAGAGTGCCGAAATTTGGCAGGATCGCATTGTTCAGCAACAGCACATCGAACAGCTGCAACATCGGGCGCACGGTCAGAATGAAAACCGCCAGCAGGATGAATTCCGTGCCATGGTCCTGCCACACCCTGGCCGGTTCACCAGACAAGAGGTCAACCACCCGCCCCATGTAATGGATCAGACCAATTTCCACGCCAGCGACAATCACCGACATCAGCGCGGTGACTGCGAACACTTTTTTGAAAGGCTGCGAGTAATCCTTCAGGAACGGCCACAGCTGCCGCGGCGGTGTATCTGTTTCCGGATAGTCACAATAAGGGTCGATGAGGTTTTCGAAAAAACGAAACATACGGGTGCTCCAATAATTGAGCGTAGGGAATAGTCATGCGAATAGAGGCCATCGCCGTGGCCCCCCGACATGCGTCGGACAGGTCAGGCGTCAGTCGTGCCAGATCCCGTAGTACATGCGTATTCCTCCCGTCATAAGATGGTCCCCTTATGGGTAGGAAAAAAAATCCGCTCTGTCACCCCTTTTGATGGGGCGCGGCCAATAGGGCAGGTTAGAGCAGCCGTTTCAGCAACGCATCGCGGTCAAGCATGAACCCAGATTTGATCCAGTCCTTCTGCAAGGATTTGAGTGCTGCACCCAGCGCCGGGCCTTGCAGGTCTGGCATCAAATCCTTGGCGGAAAGCGGGAATACGGCTGCGGCTCCTTTGGTAATTTCAGCCTCTAAATCAGGGGCAACCGGTACCTCGAACAAAGCAGATCGCAACATCGTCACGTTGCGCGCGGTGGTCGCGCCGTGATGATAAGCCAGTGCCGCCGGTCCATCCGTACCCTCCGCAGCTGCACGCAGCAGACGCACATCCGCAGCTTGGGCTTTACTCAGGCGCAAGGCCTCCCATGGCGCATCTCCGCCCAGCGCGGCCAGGCGGCAAAGCGGGTTGGCAGACCTCCCCGCTTCCAGATGGACGAGCGGCCCCAGGGCGCGATCATCGCTTCCTGGAAGAATCAGAGGTAGCAGCCCAATCTGCCGCATCACCGCAATTGCCGGCGCCGGATTCGGCGCCGCAAGCAGCTTCAGCACTTCACTGCCAACCCGTTCACGCGAGAGGCTGCCAATCCCATCCAGGTTTTCTGCGATGGCCGACAGGGCGTCCGGGTCAAATCCGGCATCTGGGTTGCCATACCAGGCATGAAACCTGAAATAGCGCAGCGAGCGTAGATAATCCTCACGAATGCGCTGCGCCGCACTGCCAATGAACCGGACGAGTCTTGCGCGCAGATCCGGTAGGCCATTCAGCGGGTCAACCAGCCCCCCGTCGGGGCGGGCATAAAGCGCATTCATGGTGAAATCGCGCCGCGCAGCGTCCTCCTCGATCCGGTCGGCAAATGCCACAACAGCGCGTCGGCCATCAGTGGCGACATCACGGCGAAACGTGGTGATCTCGTAAGGGGTCCCGCGATGGACCAATGTCACGGTGCCGTGGTCAATGCCTGTTGGTATGGCCTTGATCCCGGCCCCTTCAGCAAGGGCCATGACACGCTGTGGTGGCACATTGGTTGACAGATCAAGATCCGAAACCGGTGCCCCCAATAGCGCATTGCGCACACAGCCGCCGACAAAATATACCTCTGCACCGCCCTTTGTCAGGACGTCGCAGACGTGCTGCACAGCTGGATCCTCCAGCCATTTGGCCTGTATATGGGTCATCCCTGCATCCGTTCGGCAAGGCCATGCAACATGCGCGCGGTGGCACCCCAAATGTAATAGGGACCGTAGGGCACCGCAAAGTAATGCCGCCGTATCCCACGCCAACGCCGGGACTGAATCTGATAGTTCGACGGATCGCAAAGATGCGAGAGCGGCACGCTGAAGACTTCGGCCACCTCGCCCGCTTCGGCCACGATATCAAACGGTTGGTCAATCAGCGCTACAACCGGTGTCACTGTAAAACCGGTGACAGTTTCATGTATCGGCAGTGCCCCGACAATCTGCGGCAAGTGGCGCGGCAGGCCGATTTCCTCCCAGGCTTCCCTGAGGGCGGCATCGGTCACGCTCGTGTCTGCAGCGTCCTGCTTTCCGCCGGCGAAGGCGATCTGACCCGGATGGTGCTTCAAGGCAGACGAGCGTTTGGTCAGAATAACACGCGGCGCGCCCGCCGCGGTGCTGATCGCCACGAGGACACCTGCTGGCCGCAGTTTGCGGTCAGCGGGCAGGACCACGTCGGGGTTCAGGTCGAAATCCGAGGACCCTCCCCCCTTCGTGCCCAGCGCGGCGGTCAGCTGTGCCCGAAGATCAGGCACTCTCACCCTGTTCGCTGTCGCCTGCATCTGCCTCAAAACCCAGCGTTGCCGGATCGAGGTCGTAATGTGCACCACAGAACTGGCAATCGGCTGTCACGCGCCCCTCGTCGGTCGTCATGGTCGCAATGTCCTTGGCCGAATAGATCGACAGGCTTTCGCGCACGCGATCGGTGGAACATGTGCAGCCGAACTTGACCGCCTGCGCATCAAAGACCCGCGGTTGTTCCTCGTGAAACAATCGCAATAGCAGATCTGTTGGTGTTACGGACGGGCCGATCAACTCCATGTCTTCTACGGTTGCCACAAGGTGCATCACACGGTTCCAGTTCTCGCCCTCTTCGCCGCTGACCAGATCCTCTGCGGCAAGCGTCGCACCATTGCCTTCACCATCCGCAACGAATGGAGAGGCCTTTGGCATCTGCTGCAGCATGATACCGCCAGCGCGCCAGTGTTCCGGAACCCCAGGTTCAGCCGAGCGACCAAAGCTGAGCGAGAAACGTGTCGGCAGCTGCTCGGACTGCGCAAAATACGCCTCGGCACAGGCCGACAAAGACCCACCAGCAAGTGGTGTGATCCCTTGGTAGGGCTTCATGCCCTCTCCCTGATCAACGAGAATGGCAAAATACCCCTCGCCCACCTGATCAAACGGCGCCCCATTGGTCAGCCGCGCATCATCATAGCTTGCATAGGCACGAATACGCGCTGGCTCGCCCTCGGCTGCGGGTGCGTAATAATCGGTGGCAATCATGCGCACCGCCCCTTTGGACTGGACCTGCAACGACAGTTTCCACTGCAGTTTCATGGTTTGGCCAATCAATGCCGTCAGCAACGCCATTTCAGCTACCAGAGCTTCGACAACGGGCGGATAGTTATGCTGCTTCAGAATGCCATCCAGCACACCATCCAACCGCGCGACGCGGCCGCGCATGTCCGATACATCAAGCTGGAAGGGCAGGACGGTATCGTCCCACGCGATTTTCGATACAAGTGTCATGGGGTTTCCTTACGCGCCGTGGATTGGCATATCGGGCCTATATAGGGTTTACATCATCAGAGTGAAGAGGTCAGCGCCGTGATCAGACGTTTTGGCGATACACCGGAAAAATCGCAAAGCTATCGGCGACGGCCAGGAGTCTATGCGCTGTTGCCGCGCGATGGCGAACTGCTGCTGACCTGTCAACGTGAGCCCGGTCCTGATATTCAGCTTCCCGGAGGGGGTATTGACCCGGGAGAGTCGCCCATTCCGGCGTTACACCGTGAGGTGATGGAAGAAACCGGCTGGACCATCTCTCAGCCACGCAAGCTGGGCGCGTTTCGCCGATATGCCTATATGCCAGAGTATGATCTCTGGGCAGAGAAACTCTGTCATATCTATATCGCGCGTCCGGCGCGTCGGATCTGCGCACCTACCGAACCCTTGCATGATGCGATTTGGATGCGCGCGGACGCCGCATGCGAAATCCTCGGGAATGCTGGTGATCGACATTTCGCCAGCATCATAGCGCGATGGATGGCGCAGACCTAACCTGTCAGGCAACGTACAAAAGCAGGCGCCTGTGGCGCGCCGCTTGACGTTTTAAGGGCCTTCATACTCAAACAAGGTCGCGGAGACATCATCCTCCAGACCGTATTGCGATGACATCACCTGTGTCAGATTCCAATAAAGGTCATCCAAAAACTCCTGACCGGTCTGCTCCGCGTTGCACTTTCCAATAAGCTCAACCAGACCTTCCGCCTCAAGCATCTCGCCATTTTCCAGACGGGCCTCGGTAAAGCCATCGGAATACAGCAGCAGGCGGTCGCCCTTCTCCATCACCACATCTTCCTGCGAATAGGTGATGTCCGGGACCAGACCAACCGGAACGCCACCCTTGCCGATAAACTCGGTGCTGCCATCTTTGCGGATCAACAAAGGATGCGGATGACCTGCCTGCACCATCTTCAGCACGCCGCTGCGCAGATCGACGATGCAATAGGCCATGGTAAAATATTCTTCGATCCCGGTGTCGGCGATCAGCCGTGCGTTTAGGAGACTGGCGACCTCTTCCGGCTGGCGCAGCGCATAAAAGCGGTTGAACCGCTTTTCCATCCCAACATTCTGATCAAAATAGGTCGACGACAGATACCCACCGAGCCGCGCTGTCATCATCGCAGAGGTGATGCCGTGCCCAGAAACATCGATGGAGTAGAATCCGATCCTGTTCACACCAGGTGAGAACATGCCGACAAGATCGCCGCCGATGTGGCCACAGGGTTTCAGCAGCAGGCTCACGGTCGAGGCTCCGAAATCGCGCGAAAGCTCGGGGACCAGAGACTCCTGAATTTTTCGAGCCTGGATCAAATCCTTGTCGATCGCATCATAGACCCGCTGCAGTTCATCCAGCGTGTCCGATACGATTCGATTTTTCTCGGAAAGCTCGCGCTGCATGCGTAGAATGCGCTCCCCCGCAGATATCCGGGCGCGCAACTCGTCTGAACTCACTGGCTTGGTGAGAAAATCATCAGCACCGGCATCAAGCCCTTGTGCCACCTCGTTTTTTTCACTCTTGGAGGTGAGCAGAATAAAATAGCTGTAGTTGTCCTGAGACTGATTGCGAAACGCGCGGCAGAACTCAAGACCGTTCATCCCCGGCATCATCCAGTCGCTGAGGATCAAATCCGGCGGATCACTCTCACAGATCTCCATTGCCGCCTCGCCGCTCTCGGCTTCGACAACATCAAATCCCCATTTCTTCAGCGATGCGACCAAGATTCGCCGCTGCAGACGGCTATCATCAACCACCAGAACACGGCGGATCGAATTGGTCGTAACCTCTTGGTTTATTTCGATCGAACTGTCTGGCAACACCGAGTGAACCCCACAAAAAACAGCGCAAGATACCTTAAACGCAAGTCACTATCGCGCTCTTCGCTTAACAGGAGGTGAAGTTTGCAAATAATCGGCCTAGCCTCACGTTAATCGGTGATTTACGAGTTTATAAGTAAAGCAATCGTAAAATGCGATATCAAAACAAGGTTTGCTAAGATGATTGATTGGTCACGCGCGAAAGAGTTGCACGAGGAAGTCGGCGCTGAGGACTTCTCTGAGGTTGTCGAAATTTTCCTAGAGGAGGTCGAAGGTGTCATCGAAAAGCTGCGATCCCCCGATTTGGCAACTTTGGAACAGGACCTCCACTTCCTGAAGGGCAGCGCATTGAATCTGGGGTTCCGTCAGTTCTCCCGCCTCTGCCAAGAGGGCGAGCGTCGCTCCGCCCAAGGCGAAGCCAAAGACGTCGACACCGGTGCCATCATTGCCAGCTATGAAAACTCCAAGGAAGAGTTTCTACGCGATATGAGCAGCCAACTCTGAGCCGACACCGGCTCAGATCACAAACTGTGCCAGGGTTTCGTCGCTGGTGATATCGGTATAGGCGAAGCCTGCGGCATCCAGACGGGCATAGAGATCAGCAAAGTTCTCAGGTCGCTTGGTTTCAATACCAATCAGCACCGAGCCAAAGTTGCGCGCGGATTTCTTCATATATTCGAACCGGGCGATATCATCCTCAGGACCCAGAATGCCCAGAAACTCTTTCAGCGCACCGGGCCGCTGCGGCAGGCGTAGTAGAAAATACTTCTTCAGCCCCATGTAGCGCTGCGCGCGCTCCTTCACTTCCGGCAGGCGTTCAAAATCAAAATTGCCGCCAGACGTCAGGCAGACCACGGTTTTGCCGCGAATCCAGGAGCGCACATCACGCAGGGCTTCGATCGCCAGCGCCCCGGCAGGTTCCAACACCACACCTTCGACGTTCAGCATCTCGAGGATTGTTGTGCAGATGCGATCTTCG
This sequence comes from Phaeobacter piscinae, assembly GCF_002407245.1. Classification (NCBI taxonomy): domain Bacteria; kingdom Pseudomonadati; phylum Pseudomonadota; class Alphaproteobacteria; order Rhodobacterales; family Roseobacteraceae; genus Phaeobacter; species Phaeobacter piscinae. The sequence goes on from NZ_CP010681.1 coordinate 3,447,790, forward strand.
GCAATCGACAGCACATCGGGCAAGGGGACCTGTTTCAGGACCTCAAACGGTCGTGCGCCAACACGACCAACGGCCGCGCCATCAACAAATGTATCAACATGATCCAATGCAACGGGATGCCCTGCAGCCAGCGCGGCCCGCAGACATGCCCCGCCAGCAGGTTCCGCAAACAGGCAATGCACCCGATCCTCGAACCAACGGGCCACACCTGACGACATACCCCCGCCACCTACTGGCAGGATCACATGATCCGGAGCCCCACCCAGCTGGGCCTCAATCTCGACCGCGATAGAGCTTTGCCCCTCGATCACATCGTCATCGTCAAACGGCGAGAGGAAATGGCCACCTTCATCCGCGCACCACTTCTGCGCCGCAGCCAAAGTGTCATCGAAATAATCGCCAACCAGATGGATCTCGACACTGTCGCCACCAAACATCCGGGTTTTCTGGATTTTCTGCTGCGGCGTGGTCACCGGCATGAAGATCACGCCCCGCTTACCCAACTCGCGGCACATATAGGCGACGCCCTGCGCGTGATTGCCTGCTGACGCGCAGACAAACAGCGATTGCTCCAGCTGCTTGCGCATCGCATTAAAGGCGCCGCGGATCTTGTAGGATCGCACCGGGCTCAGGTCTTCGCGCTTGAGGTATATTTCAGCGCCAAACCGCTCTGACAATAGCGCGCTACGCTGCAGCGGTGTGGCAGGGAAAATCGCGCGCATGGCCTGTTCGGCGGCCCGGGCCTGGGTCTGAAAATCACTCATGTCACTTGAGTGACCCAACCCCGCCCCCAAGACAAGGGGGCAAGGTCAAAGCATACGGAAGAATACCGCCGATCAGATCGGCCGTTTCTCGACGTAGTAGCCGTAAAGCGTGGTGAGAGCGCTGATATTCAGTACTGCGAGTCCAACCGAGAATATCAGTTGCAGGATGGTCGAAATCAGCACGGCATCGATCAGCAGATACAGGATCAGTTCGGACAGCAGTTGCAGACCCAAAAGGCAAAGCGCAAGGATAAACAGCGTTCCAAAAGCTCCTGTTGTCAGTTCCAGCGACTCACTGACCCCAATGGGTTTGCCCAGCGCCGCCGCCGGCAAGATCAGAACAAGCCGATACATAAAAACAGCAATCAGTGCGGCGATCACGAGCAAGAAAGCGAGGCCAACCATCCCCATGCCGCTGATCAGGGCGATACCAACAAACATCGCCACGCCGTAAACAACGCTACCGATTACGACCAGCTGAAGCAGACGCAGAAAATACCAGAGAGCCTCCTTCGCGCGAAATGCCGGAATCCACCCCTGCGGATGTTCTTCCAGTAGGACGTAGCGATGCCAGGACACAGCAGTCCAAGCACAGATCACGCCAATCACCAGCCACAGTCCAACGATGCGCCAGAGAACTGAAAAGAACATGTCGCCGTCAAACCCTCGCGCCTGAAGTCCGACATCGCCAAGCAGGCCACCAATGGCCAAATAGGCGATCGCCAACCCTATCAGCGCGGGCACAAGAAAGATCCGCAACAACTGCGGCACGTTCCGCTGCACCATGCTGACCGAGTGTAGAAATAGCTTCCAGCCAATCATTTTTTCATGCTCCAATACTGCTCAATCGTCGCGCGTGACCATAATGCGCACGCTCAGGCTCCGATCCGGGGAAAACCTTGCCCTTCTGACAAAAACCGGGTAGGCCGCAGACGTTCTGATCAAGAGGAAATCCAATGTCCGCGCCCAAGAAAGTTGTCCTCGCCTACTCCGGCGGTCTTGATACGTCAATCATTCTGAAATGGCTGCAGACCGAATACGGTTGCGAAGTTGTGACTTTCACCGCCGATCTCGGTCAGGGTGAGGAACTGGAGCCCGCACGCCAGAAAGCCGAGCTTCTGGGTATCAAGCCGGAAAACATCTACATCGAAGATGTGCGGGAGGAATTCGTGCGGGATTTCGTGTTCCCGATGTTCCGCGCCAACGCCGTCTATGAGGGCCTCTATCTTCTGGGCACCTCCATTGCCCGGCCGCTGATCTCCAAACGCCTTGTTGAGATCGCCGAAGCCACCGGCGCTGATGCGGTCGCCCATGGCGCCACCGGCAAAGGCAACGATCAGGTCCGTTTTGAACTGGCGGCCTATGCGCTGAACCCCGACATCAAGGTGATTGCCCCCTGGCGTGAGTGGGATCTGACGTCGCGGACCCGCTTGCTGGAATTCGCAGAGGCTCATCAGATCCCGGTGGCCAAGGACAAGCGCGGCGAAGCCCCCTTCTCTGTCGATGCGAACCTTCTGCACACCTCCTCTGAGGGCAAAGTACTGGAAGATCCCGCCGTGGCGGCGCCCGACTACGTCTACCAACGCACCGTGCACCCGGAAGACGCCCCGAACGAGGCCGAATTCATCGAGATCGGTTTTGAAAAAGGCGACGCGGTCAGCATCAACGGCGAAGCAATGTCGCCGGCAACCATCCTGACCCAGCTCAATGAATACGGTGGCAAACACGGCATCGGCCGTCTCGACCTTGTCGAGGGGCGTTTTGTCGGCATGAAATCCCGCGGCATCTACGAAACGCCCGGCGGCACCATCCTGCTTGAGGCCCATCGCGGCATTGAATCCATCACCATGGACCGCGGCGCGATGCACCTCAAAGACCAGCTGATGCCGCAATATGCTAAGCTGATCTACAACGGTTTCTGGTACTCGCCTGAGCGTGAAATGCTGCAGGCCGCCATTGATCGCAGCCAAGAGCATGTGACCGGCACCGTCCGCGTGAAACTCTACAAAGGCTCCGCAACCACCGTGGGTCGCTGGTCTGATCACTCACTCTATTCAGAGGCCCATGTGACCTTTGAAGATGACGCGGGCGCCTACGATCAGAAAGACGCTGCCGGCTTTATCCAGCTGAACGCGCTGCGACTGAAGCTGCTCGCCGCCCGCGAGCGTCGGTTGAAAAAATGAGCGACCGCGTCGATATCACAGACGATATAGACGACGATCTGACCGAAGAGATGGAGATGTTCGTCGAAGCGCAGGACACCGTGTGGAACGATGTCCGTGCCGAACTCTCTGCCGGAAAAAAGACGAGCCACTGGATGTGGTTCGTCTTTCCGCAACTGGCCGACCTTGGTCAGTCCCATATGGCCCAGCTTTACGGGATCGAGGACCTGACAGAGGCCACCGCCTACCTTGCCCATCCCGTACTGCGCACACGGTTGATCGAAGCCAGCGAACTGCTGCTAAGCCACACCGACCGCAGCGCTGAGGATATCTTGGGCGAAACCGATGCCAAGAAACTGCGCTCCTCCATGACGCTTTTTACTGCTGTGCCCGACGCCCCACAGGTGTTCGACGCGGTGTTTAAGACGTTTTTCGATGGCGCCCCCTGCCCCCTCACCCGTGATGCGCTTGGCTGACAGTTGACGCGACCTCCCCTTTGGTCACCCTTGCCCGCCGACACCCCGGTGCCTAACCCTTGGCACAACGAGAGACACCGAGGGGGACATCATGGCATTACAACCGCTGGCAGAAGGCATCCGCGCTGGTCTGACCGGGAAAACCTTTGACGGATCGCTGAAATTCGACTGCGGTGATGATGGTGTCATCGTCCTTGCGGATGGCGATGCTTCAATGGAAAATCGCGATACTGACTGCACCATCCGCATCAGCACCGAAAATCTGAAAAAGCTGCTGACCGGGAAATTGAACCCGATGACCGGCGTGATGATGGGTAAGCTGAAAATTTCAGGTGATATGGGCGTGGCGATGAAGCTGGGCAAGCTGATCAGCTAAGCGAAACGCACTCTACGTGTGTCACCTTTCCGAAAATACTCCGGGGGTGAAGCGCCAGAGGCGCGAGGGGGCAGCGCCCCCTACACGATCAGATTTTATGCGCTTTCAACCGATCATAATAGGGCATAGCGGCGTCCAAAACCGGCTGCAAAGTTGCAGGAACCTCAGGAAACGGCCCCTCGGGTCCTGCAAATTTGGTCGACTGCCAGACGGACCCGTACCAATGCGCGGCCCAGATTCCATCGTCCTTATGTCCGCCCATTGGCCATGACAGCATCTTCGGGGAAAACGGGACACCCAGGCTCTCACACAGCCGCTCCAATACCGCTGCGGGATCGCTGCGGATATCATCGCTCTCCACCACCACGGGCGACTGACCCCAGCGTGTCACCAGATCAAACAGCTCCGCCTGCTGGCGAAACCCGATATCATCCAGCGTCGGATTCTCCCGTTTCTCGGCGTATGAGGCGATGACCCGTGCCGGATGACGGATCAGAAACACATTTTTGACCTCCCGCATCCAGGCGCGCGGCACCCCGTCTATCATATGCTGGGTCATGTGTTTTTGATAGAAAAACGGTTTTGCAGCGGGCACTGGCCCCAGCAGAGATGCGGCAACAACGTCAGCATCCCTTGGCTGGCTGTCCAAGATTTCAGCCCGCATGGGATGTTCCAGCCCGGTCTTTGCCAGATAGGCGGCATAGAACGGCTCATCCACCACAGCACAATCGCCACGGTTGCCAAAGGCATACATCATTGCAGTCGACAGGTTGCGTGGCCCAGACCACATGGCAATCCGCATCAGGCACACTCCTGCGCGATCAGATCCTTGTACAGCGCGCGCAGACGCTTGGTCACCGGCCCCATCACGCCGTCGCCAATCTGCCGTCCGTCAATGTCACCCACCGGCGTCTGTGCCCCAAATGTGCCGGTCAGAAACGCCTCATCAGCGCCGTAGGTATCCACCAGGGAATAGTTGCGCTCAAACACCGGAATGTCATTGGCACGGCACAGATCGATCACCTTCTGCCGGGTGATCCCGTTCATACAATAGTCGCCGGTCGAGGTCCAAACCGCCCCCTTGCGCACGATAAAGAAATTGCAGGCATTGGTCGTATTCACAAACCCGTTCACGTCCAGCATCAGCCCCTCATCGGCGCCCGCTTTCTCTGCCGCGATACAGGCCAGAATGCAGTTCAGCTTGGAATGCGAATTCAGCTTCGGATCCTGTGTCATCGGAAGCCCGCGCAGATGCGGCACTGTCGCCAGCCGGATCGGGCGCGGCAGGTTTGGGCGCGAATGCTCCATGATAATGGTGAAGGTTGGCCCCTGCTGCGACAGCGATGGGTGCTGGAACGGGCGGGACTTCACCCCCCGCGTCACCATCAGGCGCGCATGGGCATCGCTGGTCATGTCATTGGCATTTTGTGTGTCTAACACGGCTTGTTTGACCTGATCCCGGTCCATCCCGATGTCCAGATCGATAGTCTTCGCAGCCTCAAACAGGCGGTCGAGATGTTCGTCAATAAACGCCCAGGTCCCGTTATAGAGCCGCAGCCCCTCCCAGACACCGTCCCCCAGCATGAAACCACTGTCATAGACGCTGACCTTGGCCTCGGCTTTGGGAACAATCTCACCATTCAGATAGATCAGGATCTCTTCGTTGCGCTGATCTTCCTGCGCTTGATGCGTGCTCATTTTTTCGGTCATCTGCTCCTCCTGCGAGGCGCACGCTAGAAGGATTGGATCCTATTTCCAAGCGGTAACTTCCCGTCACCAAGCCGTGACAAACCATGTCATGTGATTGAGCCTGAACAACCCACGGGCCAATGTAGCGCAACGATGGAGGCGATGATGCGTTCGACAAACACCGCAAGACCAATTGTCCTGACCCTGTTCATGCTGCTGGCCGTGGCGCTGAAGGGACATCAGGCCCATGCCCAGAATATCGAAACACTCACCGTCGCCGGCGGCTGCTTCTGGTGTGTTGAGAGTGATTTCGAAAGCGTCCCTGGCGTGCTCTCGGCAGTATCCGGCTATACCGGCGGCAGCACCAAATCGCCCACCTACAAACAGGTCACCGCCGGTGGCACCGGTCATTATGAGGCGGTCCAGATCCGGTTTGATCCTACCAAGGTGACGCGCAAGCAACTGCTGTCGATGTTCCTGCGCTCCGTTGATCCAACGGATGCGGGTGGCCAGTTCTGTGATCGCGGAGACAGCTACAGGACAGCGATATTTGTCTCTGGCGCAGATCAGACATCCATTGCCAAGACCGCAAAGACCGAGGCGCAGTCGGCACTTGGTCAGACTATCGTCACGCCAATCCTGCCAGCAACGGCCTTCTACCCGGCCGAAGCCTACCATCAGGACTACTACAAGGGTCGCAAACTGGTTCTCACACGCTTTGGCCCCAAACGTCAGTCAGAGGCCTATAAGCGCTATCGAAAGGCCTGTGGGCGGGACGCTCGTGTATTGCAGCTTTGGGGGGATGCAGCGCCTTTTGCAAAAGGGCACTAACAACGCACCTGAGGCGATTGATATGAAGAAGGCGCGGATGATACCGCGCCTTTTCCTATGCAGACCCTGTTGGCAGGATCAAAAGCTTGCGTCCTGAACCTCCTTCAGGTCAGGGATCACATCGGCGGTGCCCTTCCGCGTCACCATCAATGCAGCGGCGCGATTGGCCTGCGCCAACGCCTGCGCCATCGGCAGTCCACGATCCAGACCGGACAGCACATAGCCGGTGAAGGTATCACCAGCCCCTGTTGTATCAACCGGGACAACGGAATGCGCCGCGACATCATGGGTGGTTCCCGCCGTCGTGTCGTAGTGGCGCGCGCCCTTGGCACCCAGCGTCACAATCACATCCGCAACGCCCAGCGCCTCAGGCGTTTTGCCTGTCGCATCACGCAGCTGTTCGGCCTCGACCTCATTCAGGAACAGATAGTCGAGGTAGGGCAGGACCGCCTGAACCGCCGCGGCATCAAACGGCGCCGCGGCATAGGCAACCTTCAATCCCAGATCACGCCCCATTCGGGCTGCCTCGGCCTGCATGTTGGTTTCGTTTTGGATCACAAGAATATCGCCAGCACTGGCGGCAGACAGCGCGGCGCCAACCTGATCCGCACTGATCTCACGGTTTGCTCCCGGGAACAGGATGATCTGGTTCTCACCTGTTGGATCCACGGCAATGATGGCGTGGCCGGTCGGCACCTCCAACTGGGCGATATGCCGCGTATCGACACCGTATTCCAACAAACGCGTGACAGCCCAGCCTCCCTCCGGCCCGACGGCACCCAAATGGCAAACATGGCTGCCGGCACGCGCCGCCGCGACCGACATATTGGCCCCTTTGCCGCCCAGATACTGCTCCAGCCCCGTCGCCGCGAGGGTTTCCCCCGCAGTCGGCATATGAGGCAGCGCATAAATCATGTCGGCATTGATTGAGCCTAGGTTCCAGATCGCCATGAGATCACCCGATATTGCAGGCAGCCAGAACCGCCATGTTCAGAACGTCATTTGCCGTCGAGGTGGTCGAGCAGATCTGGATCGGCTTATCGACACCTGACAGGATCGGACCAACAACAGTTGCCCCACCCATTTCCTGCATCAGTTTGACCGAAATCGACGCGGAGTGGCGCGCGGGTACGATCAGGATATTGGCCGGACCGGTCAGGCGCTGAAAGGGATAGGCCTCCTGCGCCTTGGCGTTCAGCGCCACATCGACGGTCATTTCGCCTTCATACTCAAAATCGACACCGCGCTGGTCCAGCACCGTGGGGGCGATATGCATCTTCTCCGCACGTTCCGACACCGGATAGCCAAAGGTCGAGAAGCTGACAAACGCCACCCGAGGCTCAAGCCCCATATGCCGGGCCACGCCTGCGGCATGTTCGGCGATATTGGCGAGGTCATTTTCATCCGGCCATTCATGCACCAGCGTATCGCCAATCAACACAATGCGCCCCTTGTGCAGCAGCGCGGTCACCCCGGCTGATCCATTGGTCGCATCGGCATCAAACACGTGGTTGATCTGATCAAGCACATGCGCAGACTTCCGGGTGGCTCCGGTGACCAGACCGTCGCCATGCCCATGCGCCAACATCAGCGCTGAAAACACATGTCGGTCGCGCCCAACCAAGCGGTGGACATCCTTGCGATCAAAGCCTTTGCGGTTCAGCCGCTCATAGAGGAAGTCCTTGTAGGTCTCGAAATGCTGGGTATTGGCCGCGTTGATAATCTCCAGCTCACGCACCGCATCGCCCAGACCCGCTGTTTCCAGCTTGCTGCGGACATCCTCCGGACGACCAACAACCAGCGCCTTGCCGAAGCCAGATCGCTGATACATCACCGCCGCACGCAAAACGCGAGGGTCGTCGCCCTCGGCAAATATCATGCGCGACTGTGCGGCACGGGCACGGGCGTTCAGACCACGCAGGATCGACTGGGTCGGATCCATCCGGCCACGCAGCCCATGCTCATAGGCATCCATGTCGATGATCGGACGACGCGCAACGCCGGTGTCCATCCCTGCCTTTGCCACGGCGGGTGGGATCCGGTGGATCAGGCGCGGGTCAAACGGTGTCGGGATGATGTAATCGCGGCCAAAGGACAACGATTTGCCATAGGCCAGCGCCACCTCATCCGGCACATCCTCCCGCGCGAGACCGGCCAGCGCATGGGCGCAGGCAATTTTCATCTCGTCATTGATGGCGCGGGCGTGGATATCCAATGCGCCACGGAACAGATAGGGAAAGCCAAGCACGTTGTTGACCTGATTGGGATAATCAGACCGGCCGGTGGCGACAATCGCATCCACACGCACCTCATGCGCCTCTTCCGGGGTGATCTCAGGATCCGGGTTTGCCATCGCAAAGATCACCGGATTGTCGGCCATGGATTTCACCATATCCTGTGTCACCGCCCCTTTGACAGATACGCCAAGGAACACATCCGCGTCCTTCATCGCCTCTTCCAGCGTGCGCAGATCCGTCTTGACCGCATGGGCGGACTTCCACTGGTTCATCCCCTCGGTACGGCCCTGATAGATCACGCCTTTGGTGTCGCAGACGATGCAATTTTCATGCCGCGCGCCCATTGCCTTCAGCAGTTCAATACAGGCGATACCTGCGGCGCCGGCTCCGTTGAGGACGATTTTCACATCCTCGATCTTCTTGCCCGAAATATGCAGCGCATTGATCAGACCAGCGGCGCAGATCACCGCCGTACCGTGCTGGTCATCGTGGAACACCGGGATGTCCATCTCTTCTTTCAGACGCTGCTCAATGATGAAACATTCCGGCGCCTTGATATCCTCAAGATTGATCCCGCCAAACGTTGGCCCCATCAGGCGCACCGCCTTGATGAACTCATCCGGGTCTTCGGTATCCAGCTCAATATCGATGGAATTCACATCGGCAAACCGTTTGAACAGGACAGATTTACCCTCCATCACCGGTTTGGAGCCCAGCGCCCCGAGATTGCCCAACCCCAGAACCGCAGTCCCGTTGGAGATGACCGCAACCAGATTGCCCTTGTTTGTATAGTCATACGCGGTTTCCGGGTTTTCCGCGATCGCCTCGCAGGGCACCGCAACACCGGGGGAATAGGCCAGCGACAGATCCCGCTGCGTGGTCATCGGGACCGTTGCGTTGATCTCCCATTTGCCGGGGGTCGGTTCCAGATGGAAGGCAAGCGCCTCTTCGTTGGTAATCTTCGCTTTGGGCATTGGCTTTGGGTGTCCTCTCACTGTCTCAAGCGTCATAGCCCAGCGCGCGCCTCTTCTCAACGAAGTTGCGTTTTCACCTTTCGTCGCAGTCGCCTGATTTGTAAGGTCGCGCCAAAGAAATCCCCCATTTTACGGAGCCGAACTTTGTCCACAGTCACGCCGATGATGGCCCAATACCTCGACATCAAGGCGCAGTACCCGGATGCCCTCTTGTTCTACCGCATGGGCGATTTCTACGAGATGTTCTTTGACGATGCCGTCAACGCGGCAGAGGCCCTCGACATCGCACTGACCAAACGCGGCAAACACGATGGCAACGACATTCCGATGTGTGGTGTCCCGGTTCATGCCGCCGAGGGCTATTTGCTGACATTGATCCGAAAGGGGTTTCGTGTCGCCGTTGGCGAACAATTGGAAAGCCCTGCAGAGGCCAAGAAACGTGGCTCCAAATCGGTTGTGAAACGGGATGTGGTGCGGCTGGTCACCCCCGGCACCATCACCGAAGACTCCCTGCTGGAGGCGCGCCGTCACAATTTCCTCACCGCCTATTGCGAGCTACGCGACCAGTCCGCCCTCGCTTGGGCAGATATCTCCACGGGCGCGTTCCATGTGATGCCCGTCGCATCCGTCCGGGTGTCCCCTGAACTGGCCCGGCTGGCGCCATCGGAGTTGATTGTCCCCGATGGCCCTGCCTTGGACCAGCTGCGCGCCATTGCAGAGGACCATCAGATCCCGGTGACCCCTCTGGCGAAATCCAGCTTCGACAGCACCGCCGCTGAAAAACGCATCTGTGATCTCTTCAAAGTCTCAACACTGGAATCTTACGGCTCTTTCAACCGAGCAGAGATTTCGGCCATGGGCGCGGTCATCGACTATCTCGACATCACACAAAAGGGTAAGCTGCCACTGCTTCAGCCCCCGCAGCAGGAGGCCGAGGACAGGGTTGTGCAGATCGACGCTGCGACTCGTCGTAGCCTAGAACTCACCCGCTCATTGACTGGCGGGCGCAGCGGCTCACTGCTTGCGGTGGTGGATCGCACCGTAACCCCCGCCGGGGGTCGGCTTCTTGAACAACGGCTGTCCAGCCCATCGCGCAACCTCGATGTGATCCGATCCCGGTTGACGGCGCTGGACTTCGTGGTGGAGCAAACGCAACTCGCGCAATCTCTGCGCGCTGCTCTGCGCAAGACACCCGATCTGGACCGGGCGCTGTCCCGGCTTGCCCTGGATCGCGGCGGCCCACGGGATCTCGCTGCGGTACGCAACACGCTGATCCAGTCTGAGGCTATTTCGGACCTCTGCGACAGGGCAGATATGCCGCCACTTCTACAACAGGCGCTCTCCGGGCTCACCGGATTTGACGATCTGTTACCCCTGCTTGATGCCGCGTTGATTGCAGAGCCCCCCCTCTTGGCTCGCGACGGCGGGTTTATTGCAGAGGGCTACGACAGCGAGCTGGACGAGGCCCGCACACTGCGTGATGAAGGTCGCTCCGTCATTGCAGCGCTGCAAAAGAAATACTCCGATCACACGGGCATCAATTCGCTGAAAATCAAGCACAACAATGTGCTCGGCTACTTCATCGAGACCACCGCGACCCATGCAGAGAAAATGCTCTCCGCCCCCCTATCGGAGACCTATATTCACCGCCAGACGACAGCCAATCAGGTTCGGTTCACAACGGTGGAACTGAGCGAAATCGAGGCCCGTATTCTGAATGCCGGCAATCTGGCACTGGAGATTGAAAAGCGGCTCTATACAAGGCTATCAGACGCTATTCTGGCAAATGCGGCCTTGCTGAATGCAGCAGCGCGGGGACTGGCAGAACTTGACCTGGTCACCGCCTTGGCCGATCTCGCTCTAGGCGAAAACTGGTCCTGTCCAACGGTAGACACCTCGCGCGAGTTCAGTATTTCAGGGGGGCGACACCCCGTTGTGGAACAGGCACTGCGGCAACAGGGTGGCAGCAGCTTCGTTGCCAACGACTGCGATCTAACCGCCGATACAGGGGCTGCCATCTGGCTGCTGACAGGTCCGAACATGGCCGGTAAATCAACCTTTCTGCGCCAGAATGCCCTGATTGCCATCCTCGCCCAAATGGGGAGCTACGTCCCAGCGGACAGCGCCCATATCGGACTGATTAGCCAGTTGTTCAGCCGGGTTGGTGCCTCGGACGATCTGGCACGCGGGCGCTCGACCTTCATGGTTGAGATGGTTGAAACCGCGGCCATCCTCAATCAGGCAGATGATCGCGCACTGGTCATTCTCGACGAAATTGGGCGCGGTACTGCGACCTATGACGGGCTGTCGATCGCCTGGGCCACGCTGGAACATCTGCATGAGGTCAATCGCGCCCGCGCGCTGTTTGCGACCCATTACCACGAACTCACCCAGCTCGCCGGCAAGCTGCCCGGCGTCGATAATGCCACCGTTTCGGTCAAGGAATGGGAAGGCGAAGTCATCTTTCTGCACGAGGTTAAGAAAGGCGCCGCAGATCGGTCCTACGGGGTACAGGTCGCGCAGCTTGCCGGCCTGCCCGGATCGGTTGTTGCACGGGCTCGGGACGTTCTGGACATGCTGGAAGAGGGCAGCCGCAGTGGCGCCGGCAAAATCCAGATCGACGATCTTCCCCTCTTCGCTGCCGCCCCACCGCCGCAACCAGCAGCACCGGTCGGCCCCTCACCAGTCGAAATGCTTCTGGACGACATCCACCCTGATGATCTCTCACCACGGGAAGCACTGGAAGCGCTTTATCGTCTGAAAGAAGCCGCGAGCTGATACAGAAAAGCGGCCTCCATGGATCACCACGGGGCCGCTTGTCATCTTTTCAAAAATACTCGCGCCGCAGGCACGGGCCACAAGGCCCGTCACTGCTATGGTTCAGCTCGCCGGCGTCGAGGAAACACCAACCTGCGCCGGGCGCAGCAGACGGTCGTGCAGCATGAAGCCCTCTGCAGAAACCTGAATGATATCGCCGGCTTTGGTACCTGGCACCGGGGCCTCGAACATCGCCTCATGCACCTGCGGATCGAATCTCTCACCAACTTCCGGCGCGATCACCTGCATACCGTGCTTTTCAAACACACCAAGCAGTGCGCGCATGGTCAGTTCCACGCCTTCAATCAAAGCGGCGGAAACTTCGCGCTGTTCATCGCTGGCAGCTTCGATCGCACGTTTCATATTGTCGTAAACCGGCAGCATGTCCCGCGCCAGTTTGGAACCGCCGTATTGCTCAGCTTCACGGCGCGCTTTGTCGCCACGCTTACGCGCGTTTTCCGCGTCAGCCAGGGCCCGCATGAACCGATCTTTCAGCTCATCCCGTTCAGCCCGCAGGCTGTCCAGCTCCAGCGCTGCATCATCAAATTCTTCAGTCTGCGCAGAGAGCTCCTCTGCTTCGGCTTCTGTGATGTCGTCCAAAAAATCGTCGTTCTTGGGCTCTGCCATATTTCACCTCTAACTCCGGTCGGAAAGCAGCTTCCCGACCAGTTGCGCCGTATAGTCCACGATCGGCACGATCCGGCCGTAATTCAGGCGGGTCGGGCCAATCACGCCCACCGCACCAATGATCTTTCGATCCGCGTTCATATAGGGAGACACCACCAAAGAGGAACCCGAAAGTGAAAAAAGTTTGTTCTCCGAACCGATAAAAATGCGCACACCTTCGCCATCTTCTGTCAGCTGAAGAAACTCTTCGATATCGCGTTTGCGTTCCAGGTCATCAAACAGGTTCCGGATCCGGTCCAGCTCCTCCGCAGCCCCACCGTCGGATAGGAGATTCGCCCGACCGCGCACAATCAGCCGCGCAGAATCGCTGCCGTCATCTTCCCAAGCGGCCAAACCGCTTTCGATCATTTCACGGGCCAGAACGTCGATCTGCTGCTGCCGGGCCTTGATCTCTTCCTGAATAGCGCCGCGCACGTCGCCCAATGTGCGTCCCTCGATCAACGCATTGAGGAAATTCGCCGCCTCCCGCATTGAACTGGGCGTCTGTCCGGGCGGTGGCGTAAACAGGCGGTTTTCCACGTGACCATCTGAAAACACCAGAACGACCAGCGCACGATCATGGGCCAGAGTGACGAATTCAATATGGCGAATTTCGGCTTCATGTTTCGGGGTCAGCACCAAGGAGGCCCCCTGTGTCACCCCCGACAGGGCCGAACCGACACGATCCAGCATACCGGCCAGACCCGTAGCCCCACCGCCAGCAGTCCCGCCCATGGTTTCATCAATTTTCTGGCGGTCCTGGGTGTTCAAATCCCCAACTTCAAGCAGACCATCCACAAACATCCGCAATCCGACCTGCGTGGGAACCCGACCGGCGCTGGTGTGCGGACTGTTCAACAATCCAAGATGCTCCAGATCCTGCATCACGTTGCGCACAGTCGCGGCGCTCACTTTCTCATTCAGTGATCGCGTCAGAGTACGGCTGCCGACGGGATCTCCCGTCTCCAGATAGGATTCCACGACTGCACGGAATACATCCCGGGACCGGTCGTTCATATCCTTCAATATGTCGGTACTGCTGTTCATCGCATTCTATGTGTGGTCACTGCCGAAGTTCCGCAAGCCTTGGCTCCCTGTCCTACAGGTGTCATTAAAGAGCGCAGCACCAAAAGGTCAATCATGCTTGCATCGCCGACCCTGCGGACGCTATCCCGATGGGTAACCAAACAAAGGATGACCCATGCGACCCTCCGGACGAGATCTAAACCAAATGCGCGCCGTTTCCATCGAAACCGGTTTCACCAAACACGCTGAGGGATCCTGCCTGATCAAGATGGGCGATACCCATGTGCTCTGCACCGCCACCATTGAGGATCGTGTGCCGCCGTTTATCAAAGGTTCAGGTCTAGGTTGGGTAACCGCAGAATACGGCATGCTGCCCCGCGCGACCAACACCCGTATGCGCCGCGAAGCCGCGATGGGGAAACAGGGCGGCCGCACCGTAGAAATTCAGCGCCTGATCGGACGCGCACTGCGCGCCGGCGTCGACCGCGTTGCACTCGGTGAGCGGCAGATCAGCATCGACTGTGATGTGCTGCAGGCCGACGGCGGCACCCGCTGCGCCTCCATCACCGGCGGCTGGGTTGCCCTACGTCTTGCGGTGAACAAGCTGATGAAAACCGGTGAGGTCAAGATTGATCCCCTCGTTGATCCCGTAGCCGCAGTTTCCTGCGGTATCTACGCAGGTCAGCCGGTGCTGGACCTCGATTACCCGGAAGATTCAGAGGCCGGCGTCGATGGCAACTTCATCATGACGGGTTCTGGCCAACTCATCGAAGTTCAGATGTCCGCAGAAGGATCCATGTTCAGCCGCGAGCAGATGAACAAACTGATGGATCTCGCAACCAAGGGCACCGCCGAACTGGCAGAACTACAGAAGGCAGCCTGCGCATGACCCGCAAATTTGTCGGCGACCGGCTGCTGGTCGCCACCCATAACAAAGGCAAGCTGGAGGAGATGAAACATCTCCTCCAACCCTTTGGCGTGAGTGTCGTTGGTGCCGGCGAGATGGAACTTCCTGAACCCGCCGAAACCGAAGATACATTTGTCGGGAATGCCCGGATCAAGGCCCATGCCGCCGCTAAGGCAACTGGTTTGCCGGCTCTCTCCGATGATTCCGGAATCACCATTGATGCGCTAGATGGCGCCCCCGGCGTTTACACCGCTGACTGGGCGGAAACCGGTGATGGCCGCGATTTCATGATGGCCATGACCCGCGCCCATAATGAACTGGAAGCCAAGGGTGCAGCCCACCCCCGCCTTGCCCAATTTCGCTGCACGCTTGTTCTCGCCTGGCCCGATGGTCACGATGAGGTGTTCGAAGGCGTGATGCCCGGCCAGCTGGTTTGGCCTATTCGCGGCAAGGATGGGTTTGGCTATGATCCAATGTTCCAGCCAGATGGGCATGATCAAACCTGTGCCGAAATGGATCGTTGGGCTAAAAACAAGATCAGCCACCGCGGACAGGCCGTCGCAAAATTTGTCGAGGCGTGTTTCGGTGGATGATTGGCGCAACGGGGGGTTTGGTCTCTATGTGCATTGGCCCTTCTGTCAGGCCAAATGCCCCTATTGCGATTTCAACAGCCATGTCACCGCGCAGATCGACCAAAATCGTTGGGCTGCAGCCTATCGATCGGACATGCTGCGCGCGGCCCCGTCTCTATCCGGACGCGTTCTGAATACGATTTTTTTCGGGGGTGGGACACCGTCCCTGATGCATCCCGATACTGTAGCCACAATTGTTGAGACTGCTCGGGAAATATGGCCTTTTTCCAATGACATAGAGATCTCTCTTGAAGCAAACCCAACCTCAGTCGAGGCTGGTCGCTTTACAGGATACCGGGATGCTGGCGTCAACCGAATTTCTATGGGTATTCAGGCGCTTAACGACAATGACCTGCGCCGTCTTGGGCGGATGCACAGTGTTTCTGAGGCACAAAAGGCCTTTGATGTGGCTCGGAACTGCTTTGACAGAGTCAGTTTTGACCTGATCTATGCGCGTCAGGGTCAGACACTGGCCGGCTGGCAACAGGAACTCGATCAAGCCTTGTCCATGGCGATTGACCACCTGTCCCTCTATCAATTGACCATTGAGGAGGGCACAGCGTTCGGCGATCGATACGCGCGGGGCAAGTTGCGCGATCTTCCGACCGACGACAACGCCGCTGACATGTATCTCGCCACCCAGGACATCTGCGACAAGCATGGTCTGCCCGCCTATGAGGTCTCCAACCACGCGCGCCCCGGCGCGGAGTCGCGGCACAATCTGATCTATTGGCGCTATGGCGATTACCTTGGTATTGGGCCAGGAGCGCATGGGCGCCTGACTTTGGACGGTACCCGGTACGCCACGGAAACCTATCTGCAACCTGGCGCCTGGCTGGCAGCTGCAGAAAGCCAAACTGGGGAGTCTTCGCGAACGCCACTTACTCCTGAAGATGCGGGTGCTGAATACCTTATGATGGGGATGCGATTGGTTGAGGGGCTCGATTTAGATCGGTTCCGCGCCTTGTCCGGCCATACTCTCTCTTCCGAGCGAATCTCCAACCTCTGCGAAATTGGAATGTTAGATCTCTCGGAAAATCGTATTCAGGCAACTGACGCCGGCCGCGCGGTCCTAAATGCCGTTCTCCGCGATCTTCTAGTGGAGTAGTTTATGCGTCTTCTCTACGCCGCGCTTGGGCTTGTATGTGTTGGATTGGCTATTGTAGGAGTCGTCCTTCCTCTCTTACCCACCGTTCCATTTTTGCTGCTCGCCAGTTTTTTCTTTGCCAATTCTTCCGAGCGGCTGCACGAGTGGATCATAAACCATCAACTATTTGGCCCTATGATCCAGGATTGGCATGAGCGAGGCGCTATTCGACCCGCCGCAAAAAAGGCGGCAACCATCTCAGTTGCCGCCGTGTTCGGTTTGTCGGTTGTTTTTTCAGTACCAAATCACGTCCTGATCATTCAGGCCATTACACTTGGTGCCGTGATGATATTCATATGGTCACGCCCTAGCGGCTAAGGCGCCCGCAAAGATCATCCAACTCATCCAGAGATGCGTAGCTAACGCACAGAACACCGCTTTCACCACCCGCGCGATGATCAATCGACACTTTCATGCGCAGCGCGGCTGAGAGATCTGCTTCCAAGGCGCGCGTATCCGCATCTTTTTCTGCTGTTTTCTTGGCCGAACGCGCTGTTGCAACCTGCAGGCCGGCCGCATCTTTCTTCACCAGCGCCTCAGTCGCACGTACTGACAGACCACCTTTAACGATTTTCTTCGCCAAATCTGACGCATTGTCAGAAGTGATAAGAGCACGGGCATGACCAGCTGAGAGACGTCGTTCTTGAACCAAAGACTGTACATCATCCGGCAGATGCAGCAGCCTGACCAGATTGGCGATATGGCTCCGGCTTTTACCAAGCGCTTCGGCCATTTTCTCCTGCGTATGGCCAAATTTATCCATCAACTGCTTGTAACTTTGCGCCTCTTCCATGGCGTTAAGGTCAGAGCGTTGAATGTTCTCAATGATGGCAACTTCCATCATCTCGACATCGGAATAGTCCCGAATAATGACCGGTACTTCGTGCAGTTTTGCGCCTTGCGCAGCACGCCAGCGGCGTTCGCCGGCAACAATCTCATACTGCCCGCCAGGACGAGGCCGCACGATAAGAGGCTGAAGAACCCCCTTCTCCCGGATCGACGCGGTTAGGTCATCCAGATCTTCCTGCAAAAACTGGCGACGCGGCTGATCTGGGTTCGCGATAACTTTCTCGATTGGCACCATGACTTCGGTGCTTCTGACTGCCTGTTTTTCTGTGCTAACAGGTTCCGGGTTCACATCCGCCATTAGAGCTGACAAGCCTCTTCCCAATCCTCTGGGTTTGTTTTTCTTTTCTGACATTACTGCGCCTCCAGCTGTGGTTAGGCTGCGAGTTTCTGATGTCTCGCAATCAGTTCTTCTGCAAGGGCGCGATACGCATTCGCCCCTAGCGAGTTCGTGTCGTAGGTCAATACCGGCAACGCGTACGACGGCGCCTCACTGACACGCACATTCCGAGGAATCTTCGTTTCAAAGACCAATTCCCCCAGATGCCCACGGGCGTCCTGCTCTACCTGCTGAGACAGGTTATTCCGCCGGTCGTACATCGTCAGCACAATTCCCTCAATCCGAAGGTTCGGGTTTGCTGTCTGACGCACCTCACGGATTGTAAGCATCAGTTGTGAGACCCCCTCAAGGGCGAAAAATTCGCTTTGCAATGGGACCAGCACAGAATGGGACGCAACCATCGCGTTGACGGTCAATAGGTTCAGAGATGGAGGACAGTCGATCAGGACGTAATCCCAATCGTAGTCATCCATTGCCGGCTGACGCAACGCATCGTGCAGCAGGAAGCTGCGCTTTTCATTTGTAAAAAGTTCGATATCCGCCGAACTCAGATCAACGGTCGCCGGGATAATGCAAAGGTCTTCAATCTCCGTCTCGCGGATAACCTCATTCAATGCAACATCATCTACAAGAAGGTCATAGGTTGTAAGAGTGCGATCTGTGGCCTCGATTCCAAGACCTGTCGAGGCATTGCCTTGGGGATCCAGATCGACAACCAGGACCCTATACCCCGTTTCAACCAGAGCTGCTGCCAAATTAATTGCGGTTGTCGTCTTGCCGACGCCACCCTTTTGATTGGCCACGGCAATAATTCGTGGCCCAGCCGGCCGGGACAAATCAGACACGCGTAACTCCCCTGATTTCCAAAACAACCGCGTCGGGTTCAGTCCAACTCTTAGTGGATTTCAGGTCAAATTGCCATTGGCTCCGCGCGTTATCCACTTCTTTTTTCCACTGTATTCCCTTGGAAAAAAGTGCAATTCCCTTCGGTTGGAGATGTCGTTCGGCAAAGCCAAGCAACGTCGAAAGATCGGCTAGTGCACGTGCTGAGATAACATCAACCGCCATCGGCGGCACCTTTTCGATACGCTCAGATACCACCGTTGCCGTCACGCCGCATTCACGAATAGCCGTGCGAAGAAATGCGCACTTCCGCTGATCACTTTCGATCAGAGTAACTGCGCAATCTGGCGCTCGCTCCGCGGCCAGAATCGCGACAACAACACCTGGAAAGCCACCGCCACTCCCGATATCAAGCCAGGACCGCGGAAAATCAATCCCTTGGCAAATCTGCACCGAATCTACGATGTGGCGATCCCATACATCGGCCAATGTGGATTTGGCGATAAGGTTGATTTTCGGAGACCACTTTTTAACAAGAGCTTCGTAGTGCTTAAGTCGCTCATATGTTTCACGTGAAACATATGACTGTCCGATATTAATCTCACCCATTTATGCAGTCTTCCCATGGCTCGTGGTATCGCCGCGGCGTAGCCTTGCCAGGATCAGTGCCAGCGCCGCTGGTGTCATTCCATCGACCCTTCCCGCTTGGGCCAGGGTTTCAGGTCTGGATTTTTCCAGCTTTCCACGCAGCTCGTTCGACAAGCCCTCAAAATCGTAGGAAAAGTCAAATGGGATACGATACCCCTCGTCTCGTTTCAGCGCTTCGATCTCACGTTTCTGGCGAATGATGTAGTTCGCGTACAGGGCATCTCGCTCGATTTGACGACGAATAGGGTCTTCGCAGGTTCCAAGATCGGGTAGCAGGCGCAAGATATCTTCGAACACCACATCAGGAAATGCCAATACGTCGGTCGCCGTCCGTCGGTTTCCGTCCTGATTTACCGTGATACCAGCTTCATTGATCTCTTTCGGTGTGAACCGTCGATTATCCATTTGGGATCGGGCCGCCTCGAGTTTCTCCATTTTTTTGGAAAAGAACTCACGACGCACCTCACCGACGCACCCAAGATCAAGCCCGATACCAGTCAACCGCTGATCAGCGTTGTCCGCACGCAAAGATAGCCTGAATTCGGCCCGAGACGTGAACATTCGATAAGGTTCAGTCACTCCATTTGTTGTGAGATCATCGATCATCACGCCAATATAGCTGTCGGAGCGACTAAACGTGACCGGTTCCATCTCTTTTGAATACCGTGCGGCATTCAACCCCGCTACAAGACCCTGTGCTGCAGCTTCCTCATATCCTGTGGTACCGTTGATTTGCCCTGCAAGATATAGACCCCGATGCGACTTTAGGGCCAAATCTAGTCCCAAAGCGCGCGGATCCACATAATCATACTCAATTGCATACCCTGGCTGCAAGATCACGGCATCTTCCAAACCGAAAATGGAGCGAACATAACTCTCTTGGATGTCTAGTGGCAGACTTGTCGAAATACCATTTGGATAGACGGTATGATCATCTGCTCCTTCCGGTTCGAGGAAGATTTGATGACTTTCTTTGTCAGCGAACCGTACCACTTTATCTTCAATTGACGGGCAATAGCGCGGACCAACGCCGTCGATGTGCCCGCCATACATGGCCGATTTTCCGAGATTGTCCCGAATAATGTCATGTGTCTGCGTGTTGGTATGTGTAATCCCACAAACGACTTGAGCTGCCGATGTAGATGTTGTCAAGAAACTGAAGAACGTAGGATCATCATCTCCGGGCTGCCCCTCCAGCTTCTCCCATGCGATGGTGCGGCCATCCAGTCGCGGTGGCGTGCCTGTCTTCAACCGCCCGAGTTGCACATCGAAACTGTCAAGTCTCTCTGCAAGGCGGATCGAAGGCTTATCCCCCATACGGCCGCCTGGTTTAGATACATCACCGATGTGAATAACGCCCCTCAGGAAGGTTCCGGATGTCAGAATGACGGCGTGACTTTTGATCTTGCTTTCGTCAGCCAGACACACCCCATTGACCTTGTTGCCAGTCATCATAAAATCGGTGACTTCGCCTGGGATAATATCAAGGTTAGGCTGGGCTTCTGTCTCAGCCAACATCTCACGACGATAGATCCTCCGATCTGACTGCGCCCTTGGGCCCTGCACAGCCGGCCCCTTGCGTCTATTGAGGAGGCGGAATTGTATGCCAGCTCTATCAGCGACACGCCCCATAACGCCATCGAGTGCGTCGATCTCACGAACCAGATGCCCCTTACCCAATCCGCCAATTGCGGGATTGCAAGACATCACACCAATGCTGTCCTTTGTGAGGGTAACAAGAGCTGTTTTTGCGCCCATACGGGCGGCCGCATGGGCGGCCTCTGTCCCTGCATGCCCCCCACCAACAACGATGACATCGTAATCTGGATGTTTCACGTGAAACACTCCTTACTTTCCCAAGCAAAAACTGGAGAAGATTTCATCCAAAAGGTTCTCTACCCCTACACGGCCAACCAACATCTCCAAGGCGCGAAGGGCCGAACGCAGATCTTCAGCAGCGACATCATAAAACTCTGGACCGTAGTTTAGCACATCTTGCGCGGTCTTCAGGCGGTCATATGCCGTCTTCATTGTCTCTCGATGTCGCGCACGCGTGGCAATACCTGCCTTACCAGCACGATTTTTCAGCGCTTTGGTAATGTCCGCGATCAGCACGTCTATGCCCTGCCCGGTTTGTCCGGAAACCGCCTTTTTAGAAGCATCATTGCCGATCAGATCCGCCTTTGGGGTAACAACAATATCGTCCTCAAGGATGTCGATATCAATTGCATCTCGATCATTGGTCAAAAACACGCGAAGGTCTGCCGCCTCTGCCCGTTTCTTCGCTATTTTGATGCCGATCCCTTCGACATGATCGTCAGTCTCGCGCAGGCCGGCGGTATCAAGAAGAGTCACGGGCAGACCCGCCAAATCCATCCTTACCTCGATCACGTCCCGGGTCGTGCCGGCATATTCCGACGTGATAGCAGCCTCGCGGCCGGCCAGAGCATTGAGTAGTGTTGACTTGCCAACGTTTGGTGCACCGATGATTGCAACTTCAAATCCGCTGCGAATCCGTTCAGCCATCTGTACACCAGAAATCTGAGGTTCCAAATCCGCTGTTACGCCGGCCAAAAGCTCTTTGACTTCCTCAGTGACATCTACGGGAACATCTTCATCGGCAAAGTCAATTGTTACCTCAATCAGGGATGCAGCGCGAATAAGGTCTTTTCGCCAGCGCTCAGCCAAATCAGAAAGCCCGCCGGCGAGTACGGCTTGCGCCTGTACCCGCTGCGCCTCGGTCTCTGCATCGATCAAATCCGCCAATGCCTCAACCTGGGAGAGGTCCAGCTTACCATTTTCAAGCGCACGGCGGGTAAACTCACCTGGGTCCGCCAGTCGCACATCTTCAAACTGACCCAATAGATCAAGCATGGCACTGACAACCGACGTGCTGCCATGGACCTGAAATTCAACGGTATCCTCACCAGTGAAGCTATTCGGGCCGGCGAAAGTGAGCACCAAGGCTTCGTCGATACGCGCCTTACTGCGATCAGACAGAACGCGCAACGCCCGACCAGGACAGGGCAAAGCACCGCCACTGATAACAGAAGCGGTGCTGATAGCCTTTGGGCCAGAGAGACGTATAACCGAAACGCCGGCCTTCCCTTGGGCGGAGGCCAGCGCAAAGATCGTGTCCATCAGGTGACCTTCCTTTCGTGCCGGCCAGTCTACTAGGTGTTCATTGAGTCGAAGAATTCGGAATTTGTCTTCGTTTGCTTCAACTTAGACAAAAGGAATTCAATCGCGTCGGTGGTACCCATTGGGTTCAGAATCCGGCGTAACACAAATGTTTTGGCGAGATCGCCTTTGTCAACGAGCAGATCCTCTTTCCGTGTACCGGATTTGAGAATATCGATCGCTGGGAACACGCGTTTGTCTGCGATCTTCCGATCAAGGACGATTTCAGAGTTACCGGTCCCTTTGAATTCTTCAAAGATCACCTCGTCCATCCGACTACCGGTGTCGATGAGAGCCGTCGCGATGATCGTCAAAGAGCCGCCTTCTTCGATATTTCGGGCCGCACCAAAGAATCGTTTGGGACGTTGCAGCGCGTTTGCATCAACACCACCAGTCAAGACTTTACCAGAAGACGGCACCACTGTGTTGAATGCTCTACCAAGTCTTGTGATCGAGTCGAGAAGAATAACAACATCTCGTTTATGCTCTACCAAACGCTTGGCCTTCTCGATGACCATTTCGGACACCGCAACGTGGCGGGTCGCAGGTTCGTCGAAGGTGGAGGACACGACCTCACCCTTGACCGAGCGCTGCATATCGGTGACCTCTTCCGGGCGTTCGTCGATCAGGAGAACGATCAGATAGCATTCGGGGTGATTCTTCGCGATGGAATGCGCGATGTTCTGGAGAATAACTGTCTTACCGGTCCGCGGTGGCGCCACGATCAGGGATCGCTGGCCTTTACCAATCGGGGAGACCAAATCGATCACGCGGGCAGAGCGATCTTTGATGGTCGGATCTTCGATCTCCATCTTCAGGCGCTCATCAGGATAGAGCGGTGTCAGGTTGTCAAAAGCGATCTTGTGACGGGCCTTCTCCGGCTCTTCGAAGTTGATTTTGGTGACATTCGTCAGCGCAAAATACCGTTCGTTTTCCAGCGGCGATTTGATCTGGCCGTCAACCGTATCGCCGGTCCGCAGCGCATATTGCCGGATCATATCGGGCGAAACATAGATATCGTCGGGACCCGGCAGATAGTTGGCCTCGGGCGAGCGCAGGAACCCGAATCCATCTTGAAGAACCTCAAGCACACCATCGCCGGCAATTTCCCAGCCTTCATCCGCGCGTTCGCGGAGAATCTGGAACATCATCTCACCCTTGCGCATGGTGGAGGCGTTTTCGATCTCCAGCTCTTCGGCCATGGACAGAAGGTCCTTAGGGCTCTTGGCCTTAAGATCGGAAAGGTTCAGGGATTGAACGGTCATATATATACGGCCTTTGTTCTCCCCTGAGATCTGGGGAGCGGTGTCATAGGTATAAGGAAGACACGAGTGCCCGGACGGGCCCGTTAGCCGCATACATAAGGGGTCCACCCTGCTGAGTCAAATCCCCGCTCAGAACTTGAAAATGACCGATATGACGATGACCACCATCAGCAGTGTCGGGACTTCGTTCATCATTCTATAGCTGCGACCACTGCGGGTGTTCTTCCCATTTGCGAAGTCACGGTGACGGATCAGCAGCCAGTGGTGGAACCAGGTCATCCCCAGAACGCTCAGGCCCTTCGTCCAGGGCCAAAGACTACTCCAGTCGACCAACCCCGGCGTCAGCACCATTAACAGCCCTGCAGCCCAGCTGACGTACATAGCGGGCCTCATGATGATGCGGAGCAACTTCTCTTCCATCATGACAAAGATGGGAAGGCTGTCCGGCACCTTCTCTGCCTGCTCCACGTGATAAACGAAAAGCCTCGGGAGGTAGAACAGTCCTGCCATCCAGCTAATCACTGCCATGATGTGCAGAGATTTGGCGTAGGGGTAAATTTCAAAGAGCAGATCGCTCAGATCCATGGCAGGCCTCTCGGTTCCCTCTCTCCCCTTAAAATATAAGTATTTTAAAAGGATGATGTTTTAGTAGTGCACCCTAAAAACGGTGGATAACTGACTCGTCCACCGGCTTATCCCCGCTTGGGATAACTTACCAGCATTACCCCCAGCGACATGATGCCTCTTGCCGGCAGGCTATAAAAACATGAGAAATATCACGTTCATTTTGGGGTTTGGATGTGGGGATAAACCTGGGGTGAAATCGGAGCAACTGAGATATCCACGATTTCAAAGTTATCCCTATCCTCTCAGGGCGAATCTGCCGGCAAGCAAATGGGGATTTTGAGGTTCTCCACGGCTTGCGAAATGGCCGAAATTTCATACAAACCATCCTAAGCTCATCACACTCTTGCCCACGGGGTTTTCCACATGTCTACCCACATCGTTCTGGCTTCCGGATCGCAGATACGCGCCCAGCTGCTGCGGCAGGCTGGCGTTCCGTTTGAGGTCGCCGCGGCCCGCATCGACGAAGCGGCGATCAAGGCGGCGCTTCTGGCTGAGGAGGCCACGCCGCGTGATATCTCCGATACGCTGGCAGAGGCGAAGGCGCGCAAGGTCAGCGCCAAGTTCCCCGGTGCCCTGGTGTTGGGCTGTGATCAGGTCCTCGAGTTTGATGGAAAATTGTTATCAAAACCAAAAGATTCGGATGACGCCTTTGCTCAGCTGAAGATGATGCGCGGTAAGCGACATATGTTATTGTCCGCTGCGGTCATCTATCGCGACAATGAGCCGCTGTGGCGGCATATCGGCCAGGTGCGGCTTAGGATGCGGTCCAGTTCGGATGCATATCTGCGCAGTTATGTTGCGCGAAACTGGGACAGCATTCAGCATGCCGTTGGCGGATATAAGCTGGAGGAAGAAGGGGTTCGATTGTTCAGCGCCATCGAGGGAGACTATTTCAACGTGCTTGGATTACCGTTGTTGGAGCTGCTGAACCATCTGGCCCTTCAGGGAGTGATTGAGCAATGAATGATACTCGGATTCCGCTGGCTGGCGTGATCGGCAGCCCGGTGGCCCATTCCCGATCGCCATTGGTGCACGGCCATTGGCTCCGGACTTATGGGATTGCTGGTCACTATGTGCCGCTGCATGTCGAACCCGGTCAGTTGGAGGAGGTTGTCCGCAGTCTGCCCAAGATGGGATTTGTTGGGGCCAACATCACCATCCCGCATAAGGAACAGATTATGGAGATCGCCGATCAGGTGACGGATCGTGCGACATTGATCGGTGCGGCCAACACGCTGATCTTCCGTCCTGACGGCTCAATTCTTGCTGATAATACAGATGGTTACGGGTTTATCACCAATCTGCACCAGGCCGCGCCGGATTGGGATCCTGCCACCGGTCCAGCCGTAGTATTTGGGGCCGGCGGTGCCAGTCGCGCGGTGATCGCTTCACTGCTTGAGGCAGGCGTACCAGAGATTCTGCTGAGCAATCGCACGCGGGAACGCGCGGATCAGTTCCGCAGTGAATTTGGCTCCCGCATTCAGGTCGTCGACTGGGTGCAGGTTGGCAACGTGATCGAACAGGCTGCACTCCTGGTGAATACAACCTCTCTTGGGATGGTCGGAAAGCCACGCCTGCGTGTGCCCTTGGACGGGCTGCGCTCCAGCACTGTTGTGACGGATCTGGTCTATACACCGCTGAAAACGGATATGCTGCAATGGGCCGAGGATATCGGCTGTACCACCGTTGATGGTCTGGGAATGCTGTTGCATCAGGCCGTACCGGGGTTTGAGCGCTGGTTTGGCAAACGACCTGAGGTGGACGCTGCAACGCGGGAGGCCGCATTGGCATGAGCTACGCGTTAGGGTTAACCGGATCCATCGGTATGGGGAAAAGCGCAACTGCGCAAATCTTTGCCGAAGAAGGCTGCGCAGTCTGGGACGCGGATGCTGCGGTTCACCGTCTTTATGATGTGGGCGGCGCAGCGGTTGCCCCCATCGGGGATGCATGGCCAGCGGCTGTTATCGAAGGACGGGTTGACCGGGGTCGCTTGCGTGACATCATCGCCGGCGATGGCAGCGCCCTGCCCCGGATTGAGACAATCGTGCACCCGCTTGTTGCGGCTGATCGCGAGGCTTTCAGAGCGTCGTCGTCACATGATGTTCTGGTGTTTGATATCCCGCTGCTGTTTGAAACTGGTGGTGACGCAGGAATGGATGCCGTCGCCTGCGTCTGGATCAATGCCGAGACCCAGCGCCAGCGGGTCCTTGCGCGCAAGACGATGACGGTTGAGCAATTTGAACAAATCCTGCAAAAACAGATGCCGATAGAGGATAAGAAAGCGCGGGCCGATTATCTGATCGAGACCGACACCCCGGATCACGCCAAAGCACAGGTACGGTCCATCCTCGCACAAATTAGAAGGCAGATCGCAGATGCGTGAAATCGTTCTTGATACGGAAACCACCGGCTTTGATCCGTTTTCTGGTGACCGGATTGTCGAAATCGGTGCGGTTGAACTGTTCAATCACATGCCGACGGGTGAGACATTTCACGTCTATATCAACCCTAAACGCTCCATGCCGCAGGACGCGTTTAAGGTGCACGGCATCGGGCCGGATCTTCTGGAGCCGCCACAGCAACCCGGTCCAGGCGCTGTAACACTGCGCGACAAGCCCGTGTTCGCGAAAGTGGGCCAGAAATTTCTGGATTTCGTCCGGGATTCCAAAATGGTGATCCATAACGCGGCCTTCGATATGAAGTTCCTCAATGCGGAGCTGGATTGGATGGGGCTACCAAAGCTGCCGATGGAACAGGC